>CAZBTL010000350.1:0-3759 GCA_964494755.1 uncultured bacterium
CAGGTTGGAACCAGAAGTTGAAGCTAAGCGTTCCCTGAAAAGTTGCTTTGCAGTTTACAATAAACCGATCCGGGGAACGCAATAGAACTATGTAATTTGCAATTAGAACTCAGGGGCAAACGTGAACTAATGTAAATCTGATTCGCTTCAGATTAAGATAGGTTGGGTTGTCAGTTTTTGTTTGATTCATTGCAGGATGAATCAATATTTTCCTACTTTCTATCTCAGGAACAATTCGTTCAGCCCACCTGAGTATTGATTGGAACCTGTTGTCGTGGCAAGTCTAGTGGATTCCACTGATTTAACTCAGGATCCCACTGAGAAAAATCGTCAATATTTTACGAATGTTTAACTTGGTTCATAAACAGATAATAAGGCTTGAGTTTCAGGAAGATGGGCTGCCGCTTAGGGGTGTCTATCCCGCGGCCTACCTTGATCAGGGGGCTGGCGTGCCGCTGGTTTTGTTGCATGGCTTTCTGGGCAGCAGTAGCTGCTGGTTGCCTTTAATCCAGGAACTGAGTCCCCATTGCTATTGCGTTGGGTTGGACTTGATGGGATTTGGTGATTCGGCTAAGCCACGCATCCGCTATGACGTGGCGAAGGAAGTGGCGTTCTTGCGCCAATTTCTGGTTTCCCTGAATCTCGATTCCTGCTGCATCCTGGGTCATTCTTTTGGTGGCTGGGTGGCAGCGGCTTACGCTCTGGCCTATCCCGATGCCGTGCAGGGTCTTATCCTGGCTGCGCCGGCTGGTATCCGAGACGATAGTTTTTGTGGCCGCTATGATCATTTGCGCCCCCTGTTGTGGGAAACACCGCTGGTGGACTGGTGTTTGCAACTGGTGACGCCAGTCTCGCGCTGGATCGGACAGGCGGCTACGGTGGAGCGAATTGCCTGGTTCCGGCGGGAACTGATGGCTGAACCGGCGGCCCGTTCCTTTTTGGTGGATCGGCTGCGTCCAGAAGATGCGATCGACACCGTGGAAAAGGACATTCATCGGTTGCGGGTGCCCACGTTAGTGATTACGGGCGATCGCGACGAAACAATTCCCCTTTGGCACAGTCAAACCTACGCCAGAGAAATTCCCTCTGCCCAATTGGCCGTTTTGGCTGGTGCGGACCATGCCTTGCCGCAAAAATATGCACCAGAAATGGCGGCTCACATTCTGCCCTTTTTGCAGTCCGCGATCGCCCTGTGAGGAGAGTGCCCTCCTACCCAGCCCAGGTTACCCATTTATGTGAAATGCCCTTGCTAGTTGCAGCCTGCTTGAGTTCAGCATCACCAACATTAGCATCGGTTAAGTCTGCACCAGACAGTTCTGCCTCATCCAGGACGGCGCCGGTCAGGTCAGTTCTGATCAGGCTGGCGCCCCGCAAATCAGCCCGACTCAAATTAGCGCGTCCTAATTTTGCACCACTCAAGTCCGCACCAATCAGATTCACGTCAGATAGGTTAGAACTGCGGAGATTCGCCTGGCTCAGGTCAGCATTCGTCAGATTAGCCTGATTTAAATTAGCTCCACTGAGATTGGCTTCCCTGAGATTGGCCCCACTTAAGTCAGCCTGACTCAGATCAATCTGCCTCAGGTCGGCTTGCTCCAAATTAGCTTGATGCAGGTAAATCCCCCGAAAATTCCGCTCTCCAGTGGCGTAACGCTTGAGTAGTTGATTAGCATCCATATCTATCACTACCTATTTCAATAGGATTCTCAACAGTTGCAGCTACATGCATTCTGCAGATTCCTGGGTCAGCTCAATGGCCCATACCAATAACCCGGATCTCTGAAAAATGTAACTGGACTATTTTCGGAGTAATGAAAAACCGTTCAGCTCGCTCATCCACCACTGAACAAGACTTTTTTTCATTTTATCGCGCCTCTCTGGGGGAAAAGTGCTGAGGATGCAAAAGTACACCAACCAGAGGCAGTTCCGTAAAGGGTGTTGCCAGGGATTTCTGTCCCCCAGGCTAGTCATGGACTTATGTCCTTTTCTCAACAACGCCCATCCATGATTAGCCGAGACTATTCAGCCGCTGCATCGCTGCTAGATTCACCTGGCAACAGCAACTTGAAGGCCAGCACGGCAAACCCGATCGCTGCTCCGAGCTTGACCAGTTTGGGCGGTAGCAAATGGGCCGTGCCTTCGCCCACCAGAACCCCCAGTAAACTGGCCAACAACAGGGCTGCTGCGGTTCCCAAGAACACCATACGGGGATGCTTGGAGTTGCCGCTGAGGGCGATCGCGGCTAATTGGCTCTTGTCGCCCAACTCCGATAGAAACACCGTGACAAAGCTCAGTCCAAGAAGATGCCAGTCCATGAGAATTCCTGTCAAACAGCAACAATAACGGTCTCTGAACAAGTTCGATTAACCTATTTGCAGGACATCCCAGATCAGCCAGAGGGCAATCAGGGCCAGCATGAGGCCAGCGGCCGTGTCCAATGTGCGAGGTGAGAGCCGTTTAGCCAACCAGCGGCCGACCAGGACTCCCACGATACTGGTTGCAATCAGAGCCGTCGCCGCTCCGGCAAAGACCACCCAGGGAGCATGGGACTCAGCTGTCATTAACAAGGTGGAGACCTGAGTTTTGTCGCCCATTTCCGCTAGGAAGATGGTAATAAAGGTGGTAACAAATACTTTCCCCAGGGAGGGCGCGCCAGGGACCTGAGTAGACTTTTCCTGGCTAGCTGGGCCTGATACTGCTGCGGACAACGTTGCCACGGCTGGTGGGTCTTCTAGTCGGGAGCTCGCCGCCAGACAGCCTGTTTCTGTCAATCCAGAGACCTGAGCGAGTTCAACCGGGGGGGGCAAAACTTCTGACGGTGAAGCAGGCGGGGGGGGTGGTTGCCCCAGTTGCAGCGTCGATGCAGACGATTGGGAAAGGTTGAACTTCACAGCAGCAGCTTGCCCCATGGATTAGATTTCATTTTTCTTTCATTATGTGTGGGTGGAACCGCTTTGGCAAGATAAATCGGGCGAATGAATTGCCCCCAAATGCGGTATCTTCCACTTAGTTGCTTAAAAGGAAAATGCCGTGGTCCCGCTTCGCGACGATAATCCGACCCGCATCACTCCCTATGTGACCTACGCCCTGATTGTCCTTAATATTCTGGTCTTTGTTTACGAGTTGACGCTGACGCCCGAACAACTGGAAGCATTTTTCCAAATCTGGGCGGTGGTGCCCCGTCAATTAACGGCGGACTTTTGGGGGCTCATGCCAGCCGAGCCGTTTCCAGAGTGGATTACTCTGTTCACCTCTCAGTTTTTGCATGGCGGCTTCCTGCATGTGGCTGGAAACATGCTGTTTCTCTGGATTTTTGGCAATAATGTAGAAGACCGGCTGGGGCATGTTAAGTTTTTGATTTTCTACCTGGCCTGCGGGGCGCTGGCGGCCCTAACCCAGTGGTTTTTCTCCTCTGGTTCAGCCATTCCCTCCCTGGGGGCCAGTGGTGCGATCGCGGGGGTGATGGGTGCTTACATCATCCGCTTTCCCAGAGCTGAAATTCTGACCTTAATGCCATTGGGCATCTTTTTCTGGACTATTCGGGTGCCCGCTTTCTTTTACCTCGGTTTCTGGTTTCTGCAGCAGGCGTTTTATGGCTTGGCCAGTCTGGATTCACCCATGAACATTGGTATGGAAGGGGGCGGCATTGCCTATTGGGCCCATGCCGGTGGCTTTGTCTTTGGCGCTATCCTGGGTCCCCTGCTGGGACTTTTTGCCAATTCCTCTGATCCATCGTTGAAACAGGACCCGATGGGCTAG
>CAZBTL010000351.1:0-3704 GCA_964494755.1 uncultured bacterium
TCAGGTGATCTAATTTATGTGGTCTGAGGTCGTAAGTCTTAAATAGTTACCATCCTTTTAACTCATTTATTTAGAGAGGGAAAGATTGATGAAGGTGGTTCTCTTCTGTGGTGGTCTAGGCACTCGAATGAGGGACTATTCCGATAGCATTCCCAAACCCATGGTGAATATTGGTTATCGTCCTATCCTGTGGCATGTGATGAAATACTATGCCCACTATGGCCATAAGGACTTTATCCTCTGCCTAGGTTATAAGGCCGACCTGATTAAAAACTATTTTCTATCCTATGATGAATGTACGTCTAATAATTTCACCTTGCAAAAGGGCAAGAAAGTCAAACTTTATAGCAGCGATATCCATGACTGGAATATCACCTTTGTGGACACAGGTATAAACGCAAACATTGGTCAGCGGTTAAAAGCCGTTGAAGCATATCTGGATGGAGAGGAAGCCTTCCTGGCAAATTACAGTGATGGTCTGACTGACTTGCATTTGCCTACCTATATTGACTATTGCTCATCTCAAGACAAAATTGCCAACTTTGTCTGTGCCCATCCCAGTCAGAGCTTCCACATTGTCCAGACCGATAGCAATAACCTGGTGCAAAAGGTTGAGGATACCAAGCAATGCGATATCTGGGTCAATGCTGGTTATTTCTTATTCAAGAAAGAGATCTTCCAGTATATAAGAGATGGTGAAGAGCTAGTTTATGAGCCATTTCAACGGTTGATCGAGCAACAGCAGTTACTCGCCTATAAGTTCACCGGCTTTTGGGGTTGCATGGACACGTTTAAGGAAAAACAACAGCTGGATGAGATGTTCAGTCGGGGCAATACTCCCTGGCAAGTCTGGAAGACCTCGCAGGTGGAGCAGCGTATTGCCGTATGATTGGGGTTCGATTGGACAAAACCGACCCATCACCCTACAAAATTCTCTGCCTGGGTGCCCATTGCGATGACATAGAAATTGGTTGCGGCGGAACCATTCTTAAGCTAATCAACACCTATCAGAACGTTCATGTCTACTGGCTGGTTTTTAGTTCGAGTGCACAGCGAAAACTGGAAGCGGAGCAAAGTGCAGCTTATTTTTTGAAGGACGCCCAGGCTCAAACGATTGTGATTCATCAATTTAGAGATGGATTCCTGCCCTTTCATGGCATTGAGGTCAAGGAAGCTTTCGAACAACTGAAGCGCGAATTTTCTCCAGACCTGATCCTGACCCATTATCGGGATGATCGTCATCAGGACCACCGGCTCGTTTCTGACCTGACCTGGAATACCTTCAGGAATCATCTGATCCTGGAGTATGAAATTCCTAAGTACGACGGAGATTTAGGAATTCCTAACTGCTTCGTGCCCCTGGATGAATCCTTTTGCCTGCGCAAAATCCAGTATCTAATGGATGCCTTCCAGACCCAGGCCAATAAGCACTGGTTTACGGAAGAAACCTTTCGCTCGCTGATGCGCCTGCGGGGCATGGAGTGTAACTCCCCCAGCCAATACGCTGAGGCATTCTATGGCCGCAAACTTGTTCTGTAACAAAAAGTGAAGATTGGATGCCTAACCTCCTATCCATAGAATCAGAGTCCTGGAAACAGGTGACTCGACCTACGAATAACCATTGCCCCAGTTGTGGTCATGCTGGTCTGACTCTCTTCTACGAGGTTAAGCAGATACCTTTTTACAGTTGCCTGCTGCCTGACAGTCGCCAGGAAGCCTTGGACTGTCCTTGCCGTGATTTGACTTTGGGGTTCTGCCCAGCCTGCGGCTTCATTAGCAGTGTCCTGTTTGATCCCGAACTAGTCGATTATTCCGTCAGTTATGAAGACCAGCAGGGCTTTTCACCAACCTTCAATGCTTTTGCCCAGCGCATCGCCAACCATCTAATTGAACGGTACGATGTGCGCCATAAATCCATCCTGGAAATTGGTTGTGGTAAAGGGGATTTCTTGGCTTTGCTCTGTGATTTGGGCCAGAATCAGGGAGTCGGCATTGATCCCAGCGTAGTTGAAGGGCGGCTACCCAGCACGACTGTTGGCAAGGTTGAGCTTATCCAGGATTACTACTCCGATCGCTATGCGGATTATCCCAGCAACCTGATTTGTTGCCGTCACACATTGGAGCATATCCCAGCAACCGCTGATTTTTTACACGTGCTTCGACGTTCAATGTGCGATCGCCTGGACACCATTGTTTTCTTTGAAGTGCCAGACGCCACCCGCATTCTGCGCGACGGAGTTTTCTGGGATATCTACTACGAACACTGCTCCTACTTTACCCCCGGTTCCCTGGCCCGCCTGTTCCGAGCCAATGGATTTGAAGTGTTGGATCTTTACCGGGAATATGGGGAACAATATCTGATGATTGAAGCCCGTCCGGTGACAACCCCATCCCCAACTATCCATCCCCTTGAAGAGTCTGTAGAACAATTGGCTCAGGACGTTCTGCACTTTGCAACCCATATCCGTAAAAAACTGGACAACTGGAGGCAATATTTTGCTCAACAGCAAGCTGCTGGAAGAAAGGTTGTAATTTGGGGCTCCGGTTCCAAGTGCGTTGGATTCTTAACGACCCTAGCCATTCGAGACCAGATAAAGTATGTCGTTGATATCAACCCTTACCGCCAAGGCAAATTTGTTCTTTCTGGTGGTTCTGAGATTGTATCCCCCGAGTATCTACAGGAATATCAACCAGATGAAGTTGTCCTGATGAACCCGATCTATGAACAAGAAGTATGCTCATCGCTCAAAGCAATGGGCATCAATGCACCAGTGATCCCTGCAATGTAGTCTTTATTTGTTGATTGAAAGCCTAACAACAAGCTGCAATTGGAGATGCTTGAACTATGATCACCCTTTATTTAAATTCTGATGCCACTGAATCCACTCGTCATAAGAGTAGCAGTTTACCTGGGGCCAACAGGCCCCTTAATGAAGCATCTATGGTTTCGGCAAATTTCGGGGGAGGGGGAATAATAATTGCTCTGGGAAACATTCAATAGAGAAGCAATCTGATTTTGTATGCAGCTTGCTATCAACTATAGCTGATCGTACGAGATACAACAGAAGCCTTGCTGGACAAGCGTTACAGGTATCGCCATGTACCTCACAACCAGCGAAAACTGCTATATTTGGCTCTACCATTGCTATGATGCGGATTTTAATCCCACTCATACTACGGCAGAATCAGGGTTTCAAGAGTTTTGTCGGTCAACCAGATTAGGAGTGTCAAAATCATGGAATCACCCAAAATTCAAGTTGTGAATCAGGATGAGAACCAAAAAATAATTGAAGATCATATAAAATTATTACATTCTAAGTCTCCTGGATCTACATTGCAAATTCTAGAAGCTGGATGTGGTCAGGCTTGGTGGACGAACTTGAATGATATTCCATATTTCCTTACGGGATTAGATTGTGATAAGGATGCCCTTGAAATCAGAAGAAGTCGTCATGGAGATCTCGACGATATGATTGTGGGTGATTTGCGTGACGCTGATATTCCTGACAGTAAATTTGATGTTATTTACTGCGCTTTTGTTCTTGAGCATATTCAAGAGTCAGAAACTGTTTTGAAAATTTTTTTTAGATGGTTAAAGCCTGGTGGCATTGCCATAGTTCAAATACCTGATCCTGATTCGGTCAGTGGCTTTATTACACGTATTACGCCGCATTGGTTCCATGTATGGGTGCTAAAAAATTTAT
>CAZBTL010000352.1:0-3703 GCA_964494755.1 uncultured bacterium
AAATTTATTTGGCGATCCAAATGCAGGTAAGCCTGGTCACGGACCATACCCTACCTTTTATACCAACGTCCTATCCCAGTCAGGAATGTACAAATTTTGTGAGCTGAATGGTTTTACAATCATAGAGGAAGCTAGAACACAACGTTACTATGGATTAGAGGTTAGAAGATTAATTCTCACATCCATCACACGACTAATAGGTTTTCTGTCAATAGGGCTTCTTCATGGGGAATACGATAATTCCCTCTACATTCTTGAAAAGAGCTAGTAAGCCTTATCTAAACTTTCGCTAAACTAGAATGTGGAGTTTTTAGATGCGTAATAAAACCATGTAACTCCTGTCATTTAAGGAGTTTAGGTGATTTTTCCAAATCACAATTTTCAGTTTGGACATGGTTTAAGCACCCCAAACCTGGCCGACAGGTTTTTCCTAGACTGCAAAGGTTCGTAAAGTACAACCAAGTATTTTTGGAGTCGATCATGCTTTTCACAGAAACCAAACTCAAGGGCGCTTTCATCATCGACCTAGAGCTGCGGGAAGATAACCGCGGCGCTTTT
Source organism: uncultured bacterium (assembly GCA_964494755.1). Taxonomy (GTDB): domain Bacteria; phylum Cyanobacteriota; class Cyanobacteriia; order Leptolyngbyales; family Leptolyngbyaceae; genus CAZBTL01. Next base: position 559 of record CAZBTL010000352.1, read on the forward strand.
GCTCGCAGCTTCTGTGTCCAGGAGTTTGAAGCCCACGGGTTAAAACCCACGGTTGCCCAGTGCAACCTGTCTTTCAACTACAAAGCCGGTACCCTACGCGGCATGCATTACCAGATTGCACCGGCCTGCGAAACCAAGCTGATTCGCTGCAGCAAAGGGGCGGTCTATGACGTGATCATCGATATGCGACCTGAATCGCCAACCTACCGGCAACACATCGGGTTGGAGCTAACTGCGGATAATCGACGGGCCCTCTACGTTCCAGAAATGTTTGCCCACGGATACCAGGCCCTCACCGATGGGGCAGAGGTTATCTATCAAGTAGGAGAGTTCTATACTCCCGGATATGAACGAGGACTGCGATACGACGACCCAGCCTTTGGCATCGAATGGCCAATGCCTGTCACCGTCATCTCTGAGAAGGATGCCGCCTGGGAGCTATTGCCTGAGCCTGCAATTCGGTGAACTGTTTATTCGTCACTTGAACTGTAGCTAGTTTTTTAGTGAGAATCAGAATCCAATAACCAAAAGCTTTGATGATAATGTCACCTGCCAACAACCTCAATACATCTACACTTGCAGATCCTATCGTGATAGCCTGTGCGGCAGATGATTTTTTTGCGATGCCTCTCGCTGTTACAATTCACTCCACCCTTACCAATCTGGAAAGAGGTCGACAGGTCGTTTTATATGTTCTTGATGGCGGGATCAGTCCGTTCAATAAACGGAAAATCCTCAAATCACTACAACCTTGGGCTATCGAAATTCACTGGGAACGCCCCTCATCAACCATCCTTGATCGAGTTTCCCTATCGACACAGGTCATCTATCCAGTTGCTAACTATTATCGGTTATTACTTCCCTACATCCTCCCCCCAAGCACTCCAAAAGTTATCTATCTAGATACAGATATGGTAATTACAGCCGATCTTGGTCAATTATGGGATATTGATATCGGAGATAATTACGTCCTGGCCGTTCAAGATCCTGTTGGTCAATTTATCTCCAATATTGAACATCTGGATTGTCACAAGTTTAATGTTTCGCCGGATCAGAAATACTTCAATGCAGGCTTACTGGTTATCAATCTTGAGCAATGGCGAATTCATTCAATCCCAGAAAAGGTGATCGAATTTATACTCACCCATCCTGAAGAGTCAGTCTTCCCAGATCAAGATGCACTCAATATTGTTCTAGCAGGTCATTGGGGAGAATTAAATCCGCAATGGAATCAGATGCATGTTGTTCATCAGTTTACCTCGTGGCAAGAAAGTCCGTATGAAGAAGAGATATTTAACCGTGTATTGCTGAATCCCTATATTGTTCACTTTACCTCTCGTCCTAAACCTTGGCGAGTTGGTTGTCAGCACCCTCAACAAAAGTTGTTTTATCAATATCTTGATTCAACTGCCTGGAAAGGATGGAGAGTTACTCCATGGAATACCACATCTTTAACCTTGAAACTTGCGATCCGGAAGCTTTACAAGACTATCAGGCGGGGGATGTCGAAAAGAATTGTAAACTCATTCAAAATTGAAGGCTGATGTTGTTGTCGCTCCTAGTCTGACCAGCCACTTCATCTAGTTGACATGCTCCTCTCACCATTGACAGAAGACACTTTCTGTCAAGTTAAGCGCATTCTTCCCTTAAACAAAGGATAATTCTATGATCATTGTTGATACCGCATTAAAAGCCCGTCAGGAAGCTGGTAATCCTGTCCGGGTCGGTATGATTGGGGCTGGCTTTATGGGTCGGGGTATTGCCAATCAAATTATCAACTCCGTGCCAGGAATGGAGTTGGTGGCAGTCTTCAACCGGAATATTGACACAGCTAAACGGGCCTATTTGGAAGCCGGAATTGATGACATCCAGGTGGTTAAAACAGTCGGCGAACTGGAAGCATCCATCGTCCAGGGGAAGTATGCCGTAACCGACGATGCCAGGCTGTTGTGCCAGGCTGAAGGCATTGACGCCCTGATTGAAGTAACTGGTGCAGTAGAATTTGGAGCCCATGTGGTGATGGAGGCAATCAACCACAAGAAGCACATCATCCTGATGAATGCCGAACTGGATGGCACCATTGGCCCCATTTTGAAAGTCTATGCCGACAAGGCAGGCGTCATTCTATCTGCCTGCGATGGTGACCAACCCGGCGTCCAGATGAACCTCTACCGCTTTGTCAAAAGTATTGGCCTAACCCCACTGGTTTGCGGCAACATCAAAGGGTTACAGGACCCCTACCGCAATCCCACCACCCAAAAAGGTTTCGCCGAAAAGTGGGGACAGAATGTTCATATGGTGACTAGCTTTGCCGATGGCACCAAAATTTCCTTCGAGCAGGCAATTGTTGCTAACGCCACGGGTATGACAGTCGCCAAACGTGGCATGCTCGGCTACGACTTCATGCTTAACCAGGATGAATTGGTCGAAAAGTTCAACCTCAACTTCACCGGACACATCGATGATCTGACCAAGCTCTACGATGTCGATCAGCTTAAGGAACTGGGGGGTATTGTAGACTATGTGGTGGCCGTAAAACCCGGTCCTGGGGTTTATGTTTTTGGTACCCATGATGACCCCAAACAGCAGCATTATTTGAATCTCTACAAGTTGGGAGAGGGTCCCCTCTATAGCTTCTACACCCCCTATCATTTATGTCACTTCGAAGTTCCTCTGTCAGTAGCCCGGGTTGTTCTGTTTGGTGATGCGGTCATGGCTCCGATCGCTGGTCCACTGGTAGATGTCATCACTACAGCCAAAATTGACCTGAAGGCAGGTGAAACAATTGACTGCATTGGGGGTTATATGACCTATGGTCAGTGCGAGACCTCTCAAATTACACAAGAGCAAAATCTGCTACCGATGGGACTGGCTGAAGGATGTCGCCTGAAACGGGATGTGCCTAAAGACCAAGTACTAACCTATGAGGATGTTGAGCTACCCACTGGCAGACTCTGCGACAAACTGAGAATTGAACAAAACGCCTATTTTACTCCAACCAAAACTCTTGTGGGCGTATAAGCTCGACTTTCTTGCTCAAAGGTGACTTCCACTTGCTAATGCTGGCAAAAACAGAGCAAAATATCGGCGGGGGTCGCAGCCAAGTTGGTACACAGAAAGGCTTTGGGCTCTAACTCTCCCTTGG
>CAZBTL010000353.1:0-3700 GCA_964494755.1 uncultured bacterium
GATTGGAAAATGGCGGCATGGCCTCATTCTCAGTTGCCTGGCTGCCAATTCCCCGCACCGGATCGGCCGATCGGTGGGCTGCTGAAACAGACATAACCATACAACTACAAGTGAGAGTTTTTAGAGGGAAACAGTCTCCCTACCGCTACACTCCACCCAGCCAGAGAGGGCTGCTACAACTTCTCAGCGATCGCCCCTAACAGTCCTAAAACCTGCTGCATATCCTGTCCCAGTGCTGTTAGTTGCTGCTCAACCGCAAACAGCCGCTGCTCGATTGAGCCAGAGACTGGTGCAGGCTCCTGGGTTGCGGGTGCACTGGCCTGATTTAGCTTCTCAACCAAAGCATCCCAACTTCCAGCTTTGAGGTTAAAGTGGGCCTTTGCCGCTTTTAGAGTTTTGAACTGCTCTTTAAGCTGCTCCACCGTATATATCTGTGTTAAAGCCATCTGCTCCTGCTGGTCCAGATCCTCTTGCACCATCTCCACCACCTCATCAATCAGATGGTCCTGGTTCTGGGCAATCTGGGCGGCAACTCCTAGTATCCGGGAGGTCGCTTTAATCTGGATGTCAGTCTCCTGTCGGAGCTGGTCGGCTATGCCACGAATGCGATCGCCCAGGGTCTTCTTCGAGGGCTCTACAACAAGAGGGGCCAGATCGTCACTCATGGTGTCAGGTATCTACTCTTCAAGGATCTCTTTAATAGCACGCCAGATGCGTTGCAGCTTCTGGAATAAGCCTACAGGGTTACTGGCAGAGTCGCCCTCAACCGAGTCCACCAGGTTGTGAATGCGGTCCATCCGCTCAGCCAACTCATCCAAATGGCTAATAGCTTCATCCTTACGAGCGATCGAGTCGCGAAGGAGCACAGCCATCTCGCCGATCTCCTGTTTTAGCCGCTCATTCTCCCGTTTGCGCCGGGTCTCCCAACCTTTAATTCCAGCCTTGGAGCGCCGTTCAAATTGCAGCTCGTTTAGCGTCTTCTGATACAACGTCATGTAGTGCGTGGTTTGGGCAACTGCCTCGTTGTATTGAAGCTGCAACTCATTATTTCTGGCCTCCACCTGCTGATAGAGCACAATGGTGGACTGATGATTCTGCTGCTCCTGTAAGTAGAGCGTCTCTTTCTCCTCGGCCTCCTTCTTTGCCTCATCCCGTTGAGAACGCAAGGTTGCGATCAGCATCCGCTGCACCTTAGGTGGCATGGGTTCAGGTCGCCGAATACGAGGGTGGCGAATAGAATTATCATCGGACGAACTCCGTCGGTCCGCTCGTCGCATTCCAGACATCGGTTGCCTTACCTGGTGAAACGTCTCACTCTAGTTTTCATACCAAGAGTGCCCAAATCCGGAACTAGCCCTAACGTGACTCTGCAAATTTAGCCCATGACTTCACGCTGTAACCTCATGCGAAAACTATAGCGGTTTTCGCTGGTGTGAGATACATGACGATGCCTGTCTAGCAAGGCTTCTAGTGTACCTTATCCGATCAGGAACCGCTATATTCCCGGTATCTGAGTAAATTCCTCGCTAATTCCAGGTATGAATCAGGAGTTGTATGAATTGAACCTGCGTTCCACTTCATGCTGCTATTCAGCACCAGCTTCAACTTGAAGCAGGATAGAGATAGCGGGAAGCTAGTTCTCGACAAGCCTGCTGGTGCTGTTCAACCAACTCCACTGGCGCCAAGACCTGCACCTTACCCATGAAGCCGTAAATCCAGCGCATGAATTCATCCAGCGATCGCCCCGGTAATTTCACCCGATAATCCACATAAGCTGGTTTGTTGGTGGTGGGATCAGGGGCTCCGGGCGTCAGCTTTTGTCGGGGATGGCGCCGTTCTCCTTCCTGAATAACCTGGCTGACCGGTGGAAAGAAGCGTACTTTGATGGTGTGCAACGGCAATTTACCCTGTCGTTCCAGTTGCTGATCATCTGGCTCACCTAAAAATAGACCCCAGCCGTTTTCCAGCAGTTTGTGGGCCACGTTCAGGCTGTCCCATTGGGCCTCAATTCCTCGACCATTGGCATTGAGTAGTTTGAGATAGTTTTTGAACCGATCCATGCGGGCGATCGCCAGATGGGCTGTTTCTACTTCTTCATACAGGAAATACCAAGCTTGATGGGCATATACCAGTTGCAGCGGATAGACCTGGAGATAGCCCGTCTTATCCCGGTAAGGATCCTGAAATCGGTAGAGTTCGACCGGACAGCCTTGAATAATGGCCATTTCTAACTCTTCTAGACGGTGAAACAAGGTTTCCCGGTGCTGCCGCCTGGCTGCCATCTCTTCTGGATCGGTGTAGACAATGACCCGATTGAGGTGGGTTCGGACAGGATAAAAGAATTCTCCGTTCAGTTGCAGATCCAGACCCCGAAGCCGCTGGCTCAGACTGTGATACACCTGGCGGGCGTGGGGGTCTCCCTGATAGTGGGCCTGGGCCGCCAGGGCATTGAGGGCTAGCTGTAACTCTTCCTGGTTCAGGGCGCCGGCGCCCAGGTAATAGCCCCACTGATATTTGCGTCGACCCAGGATGCCATATTGCCGCAGGGTGGCCAGATCTTTCCGCAGGGTGGGTAGGGAACAGGCAGGCAGGTCAATGTTTGCATCTTGGGCCAGGGTTTGCAGGTGATGTTGCACGATTTCCAGAGGGTCGGTTTCTGATTCGCCGGTGGGACAGCCTACGCCAGGGAATCGCACCAGGGTGGCAATCAGCAGCAACAACCGCTCAAATGCCGCGAGGTCAGAATAGGGGTGGAGGGTGGGCTTCTTCGCCATGAACTGAGATTGCGAAAAATAAAATATTAATTCAACATCTTCGTGGAACTTAAAAATCGACCTCTGGCAGGGTTTTTAGCCGTTTAGGTGAAGAACTATGAATATCCTACAATCCTGGCAGGAGAAAGGGAATCTTGTATAGGGTAAGTAGGAATACTGTCACAGGGGAGGGGCGATCGTGTCTAGCGCATTCTGGCAAGCCAAAATCTGGGGCCTGTTGCATGATCCTGCTCTGAAAGCGCTTCACGATAATACGGGACGGGGGAGCGAAGGCTATTGGCAGGATTTACAGGTAATGGCTTCTTGGCTAAACGCCCTGACCAGGGATCAGCAAGAAGACTCCACCGATCAGGGTAGGGTTTCTCCTAAGAAAAGTGGCAGAACCATCTTCAAATGGATAGCAGATTCAGATCTGATTACTTCTGCAAGCGATCGCTCTGCCATTGGTAACCTCAACAGTTCTGTAGACTACGAAGAAAACGGACTGGAAATTAGTCATCTACTGTCCGGAGCCAAGATTCCGGCCTGGAAACTGCCACAAGCTGAGCATCAAGCATTAATTCAAACCGCCAATCGTACCCAAGTCATTAGGAACAAGGAGCAAGAGTTATTTCCTGAATGGCTGAAGACGGAACAAGATCCTAAGAAGGTCTTTTGGTGGCTCTGGCGATGCCTACCTGAAGCCGTCTGCCAAGCCTTTGGCGATCCATCCTTACTCCTGATGCCTGCTGAAACCCGCATTCCCGATGGGTCAATCTGGAGCCATACCAGCATGACGGCTGCCCTCTGTGGTGCCTTAGCAGGCTATGACTTAACAGAAGAAGACATTATTGAACGATGGTCAAAAGATAAGCCATTATCCCGTGCTTATCTAGCAATCTTTAGCTTTACTCCGGTACAAGAGCTGATCAAAGCCAGCCGCAAAA
>CAZBTL010000354.1:0-3676 GCA_964494755.1 uncultured bacterium
TGGTGAAAGGGCTTTGTGAGAAGGATTTCCTGCGGAAACCTTTCACAATCCTGATTCGGATCGCTATATGATCAGCGGGGTATGGTTCTGACAGGATTGCACTTGAATTTCATATTGAATCTGGCTCGATTGAGTCCTAGGGGCAGTTGCCGCTTGCGTCGGCATGGCTGAATGCTAAATCCTCATCGCTGATCCTGGTCTGCCGGTCATCTCTTGGTAACAAATGATCGCACTTAAAGGCGTTAACCCATCATCCCTCACTAAAATGAGGGCGTGGCTGGTTTCGGAGAGTGGCAAATGGCAATCGCAACAATTAATCCGGCAACGGGCGCAGTCGTCAAAACCTTTGAACCGTTGACTGATACTGAATTGGAACAAAAAATTGAGCAGGCGCAGCAAGCCTTTCTGGCCTATCGTCAAACGTCCTTTACCCAGCGATCGCAGTGGATGAACCGGGCCGCTGAGATTCTGGAAACCCAGAAAGAGTCCTTTGCCCAGTTGATGACCCTGGAAATGGGCAAGACGCTGAAATCGGCGATCGCGGAGGTGGAAAAATGCGCTCTGGTCTGCCGTTTCTATGCCGACAATGCCGCCGTCTTTCTGGCCGATGTGCCGGTTCAGACAGATGCCAGTCAAAGTTATGTTTGCTATCAACCATTGGGTCTGGTGCTGGCGGTCATGCCCTGGAACTTTCCCTTCTGGCAAGTCTTTCGGTTCGCCGCTCCGGCTCTGATGGCGGGTAATGTGGGCCTGTTGAAACATGCCTCCAACGTGCCCCAATCGGCGCTGGCGATCGAGCAGGTGTTTCAGATGGCCGGATTTCCGGCTGGCGTATTCCAGACCCTGCTGATTGAAGCCCACCGGATTGCTCCCTTAATGGCCGATGTCCGCATCAAGGCTGCCACTCTAACTGGCAGCGAACCGGCGGGCATCAGTTTGGCAATGGCGGCGGGCAAGGAAGTCAAGAAAGTGGTGTTGGAATTAGGCGGCAGCGATCCCTTTCTGATCCTACCCAGTGCCGATCTGGACAGCGCCATTGCGACGGCGGTGACGGCCCGCATGATTAACAATGGTCAGTCCTGTATTGCAGCCAAACGGTTCATTGTGGCAGAGGCGATCGCTGACAGGGTGGAACAGCAACTGGTCGAGCGCTATCAGGCCTTGAAAGTGGGCGATCCCCAACTGCCGGAAACCGACATTGGGCCTCTGGCTACCCCTGGCATCTTGCAGGATATTGACCGGCAAGTGAAGGCAGCGGTTCAACAGGGAGCCAGAGTGTTGACCGGTGGGCAACCCCTGGGTGGTCCAGGCAATTACTATCCACCTACTATCCTGGCCGATGTTCCGCTGGATAGTCCAACCGCCCAGGAAGAGTTCTTCGGTCCGGTGGCCATGCTATTTCGGGTGCCGGATCTGGATGCGGCCATTCGGTTAGCCAACAGCACTCCCTTTGGTCTGGGATCCAGTGCTTGGACGACCGACCCGGATGAACAGAAACGCTGCATTCAGGGCTTAGAGGCTGGCTGTGTCTTTATTAATGGCATGGTCAAGTCGGATCCCCGTCTGCCCTTTGGCGGCACTAAGCGGTCTGGCTTTGGTCGGGAACTGGGGATCCAGGGGATTCACGAATTTGTCAACATCAAAACGGTTTGGCTCAAGTAAGGCCCGACCGCAACCAATGTTAACGAAAACTGACATTCCGATAAATTTAATCCCGTCCTCCAGATACCTGTAATAGAGAGGTTTCCCAAAGATCCACCCTTAAATCCGGGCCGGAAACTGCGAATAAACCTGTCCATTTCACCTATTTTCACAGTGGAATGGTAGTAGGGGAAACAATTTATCGTTGTCATGGGGAAGGACGTATGGGCGAAATCAATACCGCTGAACAACTGGTTCGATGTTTGGAAAACGAAGGGGTAAAGTATGTCTTTGGACTACCGGGAGAGGAAAACCTGCATGTCCTGGAAGCCCTGAAATACTCCTCGATCCAGTTCATTACCACTCGCCATGAACAGGGCGCGGCCTTTATGGCCGATGTCTATGGTCGCCTGACGGGGAAGGCGGGTGTTTGCCTCTCAACTTTGGGGCCGGGGGCCACTAATCTGATGACCGGAGTGGCGGATGCCAATCTGGACCGGGCTCCACTGGTCGCCATTACCGGCCAGGTGGGCACCGATCGCATGCACATTGAGTCACACCAGTATCTCGATCTGGTGGCGATGTTTGCGCCAGTGACTAAATGGAATAAGCAGATTGTTCGGCCTACCAACACACCGGAGATTGTCCGCAAAGCCTTCAAGATTGCCGAAACAGAAAAGCCCGGGGCGGTGCACATCGACCTGCCGGAAAATATTGCCGCCATGCCAGCTCCGGGAAAGCCACTGAAAAAAGAGGAACAGGAAAAGACCTATGCCTCTTTTAAGAGCATTGAGAAGGCGGCTGAAATTATCTCGAAAGCTGAAAATCCGATTATTCTGGTGGGCAATGGGGCGATTCGGGCCCACGCCAGTGATGCCTTAACCGAATTTGCCACCCGCATGAATATTCCGGTGGCCAATACCTTCATGGGCAAAGGGGTGATCCGCTATACCCATCCACTGGCGCTGTGGGCAGTTGGGTTGCAACAGCGGGACTACATCAGTTGCGGGTTCGATCGGTCTGATCTGGTAATTGCTATCGGCTATGACTTAATTGAGTTTTCTCCCAAAAAGTGGAATCCCGAAGGCGCAATTCCGATTGTTCATATTGGTATGACCCCAGCCGAGGTGGATAGTAGCTATATTCCAGCCGTCGAGGTAGTGGGAGACATTTCCGATTCGCTGAAAGAAATTCTGCACCGGGCCGATCGCACCGGCAAGCCCGATCCCTATGCCCTGACAGTTCGGCACGAAATCTTTAAGGACTACACCTACTATGCCAAAGATACGGCATTCCCCATCAAACCCCAGAAGATCATCTATGACCTGCGCCAGGTGATGGGACCAGACGATATTGTCATTTCTGATGTAGGGGCGCACAAAATGTGGATGGCCCGTCACTATCACTGTGAACGGCCCAATACCTGCATCATCTCCAACGGGTTTGCCGCCATGGGCATTGCCATTCCAGGGGCGATCGCGGCCAAGCTGGTGTATCCGGATCGGAAAGTCGTAGCGGTTACCGGCGACGGCGGCTTCATGATGAACTGTCAGGAACTGGAAACGGCCCTACGGGTGGGGACTTCCTTTGTCACCCTGATCTTCAATGATGGGGGCTACGGACTGATTGAATGGAAGCAACACAACCAATTTGGTGAATCAGCCTTTATCAAATTTGGCAACCCGGACTTTGTTCGCTTTGCCGAAAGTATGGGTTTGAAAGGCTATCGAGTGGGTTCCTGTGAGGAACTGGTTCCTATTCTTAACGAAGCTTTGGAACAGGATGTTCCGGCTGTGATTGATTGTCCCGTGGACTACCAGGAAAACCTGCGCTTTTCCCAACGGGCTGGCGACCTGACCTGCATCATTTAAACTGTTGACGGATCGGTATTCTGTCCCTTCAGCAGGGGAACCCTAGGGTCAAACAACACCCCTGCTGAGTGGGAGGAATTACCCATGCTTTGCCAACATCGGCTCCTTCTTCGTGTCATCCTCACGTCCCTGGCTGCTGTTACGCTGGGGGCCAGCCTGATATC
>CAZBTL010000355.1:0-3652 GCA_964494755.1 uncultured bacterium
GCGGGCCGAGCAAATGGAACAGGCCCTTGAGCAAGAACGACAGCGGGCCGAGCAAGAACGACAGCGGGCCGAGCAAGAACGGTTGGCAAAGTTGCGATTACTGGAACAATTGCGCCAATTAGGGGTAAATGTGGAAGAGCCTTAGATGCGGCGGGATGTTCTGGTTCAAATATGAAAAGTTGATTGAAGCGTTGGAAGGCGCAGGGCTTTACCGTTCCATGAATGAAGTCTGTCATGAACCACCACCCACCCATCAGCCAGACATACCCTGCCTCTGAGAATAGGGGCGTGTTGTCGTGTTTGAGATCTACTGTTTGAGATCTACTGTGGCAGAAAAATTGTCTGCCTCAGCTAACCAGATGGCATGGTTGACTAAGCGTTTAGGATTCCTGGTTGGTTGCTTTCGGGACTGGTGAAGGGTGGGAGGTTAATTGAAGCAGCAGGGTTTGCCGGTTTTGCAGGGCTAGTGGTTGGGCTGGGTTCAATTTTAAGGCTGCTTCAAAGGCCGCGATCGCCTCCTTGAGTTGGCCCAATTGCTCCAGGGCAATGCCCTGACCAGTCCAGGCATAGTCCGCCTTTGGATCAAGCTGCACCGCCTTCCTGTAAGCCTTCAGCGCTGCTTGCGGTTGTTTCAGGGCCAGCAGAACCACACCCCGGTTATACCAGGCCTGGACATTGTTGGGGTTGGTTGCGATCGCCTGATCCGCCGATTCCAAGGCTTCCTGATACCGCTGTAGGCGCCAGAGAACGGCACTGCGATTGGCCCAGATGTCAGAGAGGGCGACTGGTTCTGAGCGGCGATCGTAGTGCAGGCGCGCCTGGTCGTAAGCAGCCAAAGCCTGATCATTCCGACCCAGACTGCGCAGGATGCGGCCATAGTTAAACCAGCCCTGAGCATAGGAGGGATTGAGTCCGATCACCCGTTCGGCAGCGGCCAGCGCTTCTGGATAATTCTCCATGCGCCAGAGGACAACACTGCGGTTATTCCAGGCTTCAACGGACTGGGGGGCCAGGGCCACGGCTCGATTGGCGGCAGCCAGCGCTTCATCCAGTCGGTTCAGGCCAGCCAGCGCCTGTCCCCGTTGGTCCCAGGCAAAGGCAAGGGAGGCATCGCCCCACTGGCCATTGCCATTGATCGCCTGTTCACTGGTGGTCAGGGCTTCTTCATAGCGCCCCAGTTGGTTCAGGAGGGCGGCCCGGTTGACCAGGGCCAGGGAATAGGTGGGAACTATTTTGAGAGCCTGTTCGTGGGCGCTGAGGGCTTCCACCGGCTTGCCCAGTTGGCTTAGCAGGACGCCCTGTTTGGTCCAGGTGTTGGCGTCTTTGGGATGGAGGGTCAGAACCTGGTCATAGGCGGCAATGGCTTGTGGGTATTGACGGGTCCGGGTCAAGATCAAGGCCCGGTTATACCAGGCCAAGGCGGCGGTCTTCCCACCCCAGTCGCTATCGAAAGAAAGGGCTTTGTCACAGGCAGCAAGGGCCTCTTCTTGCTTGCCCAACTCTGACAGAATACGACACTTATCAGTCCAAGCTAGGGAATAGGCGCCTTTTTCAGCAATGGCTTGGTCGAGCGCGGCTAAAGCCTCCTGATTGCGACCCAGTTGCTTTAAGGCAGACCCCATGCTGTACCAGGCCAGGGCGGTAGAGCGATCGCCCCGGTTTTGGTTGACCTGCAGGGCTTTGTTGCAGACCGCGATCGCCTTTTCTTGCTGCCCAGCAGCAGCATAAGCCTGACATTGGTTAAGCAACAACAGGGAGTGATCGGGTTGTTCCGTCAGCACCTCCGATGTACTGGCTGTTGTGTCTGTGGCAGGTGGAGTAACGGAGGAATTGGTGGGGAGTGGGCTTCCGCCGTGAGCGTCAGCCGAACGGGAATGGGGAGTGGGAAGTGGGGAGATGGCAGAAGAGGAAGATGGGTGGGCCGCAGAGGCGGGTGGGGGGGCGGGTGGCACGGTCAGTAAGGCCCGATAGATCAGCGCCGCAGCATCGGCTCGACTCAGTGATCGGAGGTGGCGGGCGGATGGGCCAGCCTGCTTGGGTACAACCGGCGAGGGCAATGGGAGCGATTCGGCTAGATTGGTAGTTGGTGAATCAAGTACGGCCATCAAAGAGGACAGGGCTGCCAAATGGGGAACAGACTGACTGTCGGACAGGGTCTGATTTAAATAGCGCAGCACAAAGCCGCCCCCCTGTTGTTGCGTCGCTTTCTGGATTAAGGTCAGGAAGTCTTTGGCTGTGATGGGGTCATCCGGACGAAAGTGATTGTCTGGAAAGCCTCGCACAATTCCTTTGGCAGCCAGAGCCTGAATCATCGTTTCGGTCCGGTGACCCTGAATGTCTAACAGTTCAATCACCCTGCTTGTCTGCGCTCTGACAGCAGCCAGGGGAACAGTGAAACCCGCTGGTTGGGCGATCGCGTCTATGGGCTTTAACTCCGGCTGCAAGAGCGCCTGTTCTGGTTGATCGGTTGGGGGAACAACAGCCAGGACGAGTCCGCGATCGCCCGACTGCGGAGACAACCCGACGGTGGCCAGGGCAGACAGGATATAGGCTGCAAACATCGGAACACTCATAACATGGCTGATTAGCAAGCTACCATCTTCATCCATATAAAGGGGCAAGCCATCCGGACAATTATTGAGTGATTTATTAAACTGGCGCGTTTTTCAGTGATGGCCTGGCCCCTGCCATCAGCCCAAAAAATCTAGATTTGTATCCCGGAGATAACCAACCATCATGGGACTGATCGTGACTAAGACGGTAACAAACAAAACGATCAGGGTTTGACTGCCAGTTAAATTCCGAAACAGGTGGTTGAATTCCACACTGATGGTGCCAATTTCTATCCGTCGAAACGCCACATACATGGCATTACAGGTTAAGGAAGTGAGGAAATCGAACAGGATTGCCATTAACCAGGCTACTCGGAGCAGGTTTAACTGGAGAATCTGGTCGCTGCGCTGCAAATGCCTGGGTTCCCAGATGATTTTGGTGGAAAAATTAAATGCCCCGACGATCAGGGTTCCCACCAGGCTGATTCCAATGGGGACAAATCCCAGATGGCCTAGAATTAACAGCGTGCCCAGGAATGTGGAAATCAGGTCCCACAGCATACTGAGCCGGAAGGCAGTCATTAAAACAAATTTCCGAATTTCCATGACTAGGCATCCAGCCTATAAGCCAACCGCAGTTGTGAACAGTTGCACACCCCACTGGATAGCGTTTTGATTCAAATTATGAAGCAGAGTTGCCGTCAGTCCTTGTCTCATAACACCACCATTGCTGTAAACAGTGAAGACTGCTATAGCATTAAAGCATCAGTCGACCCCTTACTCTGGTTCGATATATTTTCTTTTCTAAGCCAGCCTAACAGGATGATCGGAAATGTGCAGGAATGGATCCGGCTTTAAAGTGGAGGTGGTTCCTCCCAATCTAGCCTGGCGAGAGGCCTTTGCAACGGAAGCAAAACAAGTTATTCAAGCACTAAACGGCAATATTGTTGCTATTCATCACATTGGCAGCACAGCTATTCCTAATATTTATGCTAAGCCCATTATCGATATATTGGTTGAAGTACAATCCATTGCCAATGTGGACAAGAAACAGTCCCAAGTTGAAGCATTGAACTACGAAACAATGGGTGAGTACGGTA
>CAZBTL010000356.1:0-3641 GCA_964494755.1 uncultured bacterium
GGCATTGTCCCGGATGTGACCGAACATCAAGTTGTACAGGGTGGGTTTGTTCAGCGGCTCAAAGCGATCGCGCAACACGGTCTCCAAACTCAATGTCTGGGGAAAAGACGGCTCATAGATCTTGGGATAGCAATCGACAAAGTGGCCCAGGGCAATAACACACGATTAGGATCGTCCTTGAAAGCCCTGGTCGTAAGCCGGTTCAACGCCCTCGGGCACCTGCCGACCCCGGTTCATCTGGGCATCCCAGTAACCGGCATCCCACCACAGGTATTGGGCCTGCTGGGTTTCGTAGGAGTAGGGATTAGCCGGCGCCGCCATTCCTGGTTGCAACCAGTTGTGACTGCGAGCCAACACTGCTGGATCCAGCACCACTGACAACACCCGAGCAATCGCTAGCATACGGCGTTGCTGATCCCGACGAATACTCGCCTCTGTGTTGCCCAGCCCCGGCGCATCCCAATCCTGTTTCTGGGGACTCCAGTAACTCCAGACCCTGGCTTCCAGGATGGCATCCTGCCCTTTCAGCCCGCGCTCTTTTGCCTGCCGCAAATACTCCGGATATCCTGGTTTACTCAATGCCGCCAGGGGAGCCTGATTAGCCAGATCGATGCCATTCAGTTCTTCCTCCAGCGTCAGAGCTAACCGCAGGCCTGCCGCCCGTTGTCGCAGCCATTCTGCCTGGGTTTGTAACCGTTGTAGCTGGTGAACATCGGCCTGCTCCGGTGTCGTACAGTTGTAGCGAGGTTCCTGACAATGCTGGAAGGAAAAGCTGCCCAGATTCCAAACCCCATTCCCCGGATCCGTGTGACCGAAAAAGGCAGGCGTGCGGCTGCCATTCGGAGCCCGAGTGCCCTCCGCATGGCCAACCGTGCGGGCCACCAGGGAGTCGGAACCATTGGCAAAGAGACGGGGCAGGGGCAATCCCACAGAACTGGCCTGCAGCCCTTCGGTTGAGATGGGGGGTGCAGTCACCGGGATTGACCGACTAGCCTCGACCGGGGGGGCCGGTTTGGTAGTTGGCGCCGTCTTCCAACTGGGAAACGTGGATACCACAATCAGACCGATCGCCACCCAGCCCGCCTGCATCAACAGAATTCGTTCCGCCGGATTGTGCCCCGACACAACCCCGCTGGCTCTGGGGGACTGTGCCACCCTCAACGTAGCCACCTCAACACGAGCGGGGGGACTAGCAGATTGGGAAAACCGTTGGGCAGAGGTCATGATGCACTCCTGACTGGTCTGGGGCCATTGTCCCCAGATGGTGGTGATCGCGAATTTTTTATTTACCTGCAACTATTGTAGAGGCATAACCCGATCCAGCTCAAAAGATTTGCCCACAAGACCTGGAAGCCCCCAGTCGTTCAGTTGTATTAGCAGCGGGTAGGGATTGGATTTTGGGAGTTTAGTCCTACACCCTTGCTGCCACCCGACACCTGCCACACATCCCCATCTTCCCCATTTTCTCTATCTCCCCACTCCCCCATAGACCATAAACCGCACGGGCACTCTGAACCAGCGGGCTGCCAGGGCTGAAAGGGCAAACTTGCGTTGCAAAGAGGGGGGCAGCGATCGCCAATCTACGGGCACAAACCCCATCTGACTGTAAAACTGGGTCAGTTGCTCTCCCAGACACTCCAGATACAGGGGGCGATCGGCTTGCTGAATCAGATGATGGGTTAAAGCACGACCCAGGCCGCGACCGCGCCAGTCTTTAGCGACGACCAGACTGCCCAGTTCCTGTGCTTCTGGAAAAGCGCGCAATTGACCACAGGCCACCACTTGCCCAGATGCCTCAATCACCCAAAACTGGGACCAACGCAGTTGGGTGGGGTCCAGGAAAGCGGACAGGACTAAGCGGCGGATCATTTTCTGATCAGCCTGCACGGCTGGACGCAAAACACAGCCATCGGGTAGACCAACCATCTGAATCATTGGGGTTCCTTTGAACGGTATTCTGACAAAGGGTACAGCAGGTTGTAATTGGAAAGACCTGCCGCGAAAACCGCAGGAACGGGAGAAGGAATGGTGACTGATTTCTTAAGAGGGGTAAACCTGTATTTGATTGGCATGATGGGGGCTGGCAAATCTACCGTCGGGCAAGCTCTGGCCCAGGAGTTGGACTATCGGTTTCTGGACACCGATACCCTGATTGAACAACTGACCGGCCAGACCATCAGCCAGATCTTTGCCGAATCTGGCGAGGCAGAATTTCGCCAAATAGAAACCCAAGTCCTGGCGGAAGTGTCCGCCTATACGCGGTTGGTGGCGGCAACCGGCGGCGGCATTGTGCTGCGACAGGCTAATTGGAGCTACTTACACCACGGCCTTACCGTCTGGTTGGATGTGCCGGTGGAAATCTTGCTGGCTCGACTGCAGGGAGACAGTAGCCGACCGCTGTTGCAAGAACCCGATCCGGCCGCCAAACTGCAAACCCTACTGGCGCAACGGTTGGCCCTCTATCAACAGGCCGATGTCCACATCCGCTGCGATCGCCCAGAGTCACCGACCCAACTGGCTCAGCGCATCCTGGCAGAAATTCGTCCGGTTCTGAGAACAACTGTCCCTGCTGCTGATTCCCATTTGGTAGACCATAATCTCAACTAGAATACAAGCACACTGGTTGATTGGTGGGAACTCACAATGCCTATCTACACAGGGATTTCCAGCGAAGCGTTCCGGCATCCGTTAGACCTTCAGGCTGAGGAAACTTTACGAACTGTGCCTGGTTTTGACCTGGTGGCCCGCAAATTTATCGAATTTCTCTCCGAGCGACCCCAGTACGTCTACATGATGGGCAACAGCATCCAGGTTGGCCCCCGTCAGTATGGCAACGTATACCAGATTTTCCGGGAATGTGTGCGCGCTCTGGACATTTATCCAGAGCCAGCCCTGTTTATCAACCAATCGCCTGTGGCCAATGCCTACTCCCTGGGGCAGGAGCACCCCTGCATCACCCTGGATACCGGCCTGCTGGATTTGTTGAGTGAAATCGAACTGCGGGCCGTCATCGCCCATGAACTGGGCCATATCAAATGCGGCCACACTACCCTGAGCCAGATGGCCATCTGGACGACTCAAATTATCTCTGGGTTGGCCGAATGGACCTTTGGACTCAGCATGCTGGTCACCACGGGCCTGTTGCTGGCCTTTGCGGAATGGCGTCGTAAGGCAGAACTGTCCGCTGATCGCGCCGCCTTACTGGTGATGGACGATCTAAATCCCGTGTTGCTGACCATGATGAAAGTAGCAGGGGGCAGTCAAAAACATGGTCATGAACTGAGTCTGGATGAATTTTTGCGTCAGTCAGAACGATATCAGGAAATGGATCAGGATGGCCTGAACCAGGTCTACAAGTTCATGCTGTATAACAACCTGTCCACGGGCATCTTCCTGACCCACCCGTTTACGATTGAACGAACCCACTATCTGCGAGAGTGGTCCAGTTCCGAAGACTTCCAGCAGATTCGCAGCGGCAACTATCGCCGGGCAGGGGCCGAGGGAGCCGTCGAAGTTCCCGTCGAGAGTCCCGATCCAGCCGTAGACACCGCCCAAGCAGAGGTAGACGCCCTACGCCGACAAATTGAAGACCTGCAACAGGAAATCGATCGCATCAAGCGGTCGGGCAGTCGTGGAGTGTA
>CAZBTL010000357.1:0-3633 GCA_964494755.1 uncultured bacterium
CATGCGTTCTGGCGCTCAGCGCGCTGCAAAGTCGTTGTCATGAGTAATAAGTGCGGTTTTCTAGAAAGGACAAAAGATGAACTGTATGTATGTAGCTAATATTAAGACCTTTGTAACGATTTGTAAATAGCCGGAGGGATAACCGTCCTTGATCAATCGGATTAGGTGGGCTTAACCAGTCGGCTCAGGTGCCTCACGACAAAAAACTCAAGCCTGCGAATATCCTGCAATCTGGAGTTGGCCAACGCTCCTGGAAGTACCCACTCTTCCAGAAGCCGCTTTGCGTCTATATCCCCGAGTGATTCTGTCCAATGTGGAAGCAGGGGAGCCCAAAATCAAAGACCCTCACCCATAGTCGGGCGAGGGCTTTAAGCTGAGTGCACACCTACAGGTCTCAACTGAAATAGAGATGCTCAGTTCCAATTAAGCTTGCTCCAACCATTCATAGATTCGATCGATCTGCTCCAGGGTCACCAGCCCGTACTGCCAAAGGATCATGGGCAACGGACCGGGATCTCTTTCCCGATGGCGCAAGGCGATCGCAATCGCAGATGAGGAAAGCGATAGTTCATCTTGTAAGAAGCGAATCAAGGTAGAAATTGATCTGGGAGTCATGGTAGTTCACTGAATCAATCGGCAATCGGCAACCAATAGCCCGTTCCAAATGGGCCAAGAAAAAGAGGGACAGTTCTTCGACTTCAGATGGAACAATCGCTCCCTTTACAGCAAACCCTCTAAGGTAGCGGCGACCACCCGATAGTCCCCATCCTGGCGCAACTCAAACAGAGCCGCTTGGGCCTGGGGCGCATCAAACCCCCGCAAAACCCTGGCAACCTGGGCCCGCACCTCTGCATCCCGATCCACAGCCAGCGACAAGAGAACGGTTAATGCGGTTTCCGCCATGGATGTGACTGAGAGGGCTCCCAGATTGGCGATCGCGGCCAGTTTAACCTGCAGATTGTCCGACTCCAGGCCCCACAAGCAGAGTTGGAGCAAACTGTCGGGATGTTCCAAGCCCTCCATTGCCGCCAAAATACTCTGGCGCACCAGCCAGTGAACATCCCGCTTAAACAGGGTCATTAGGTGGGGAATAGCCAGGTCGCCAAACTTAGAGAGCGAGTTGGCAGCCTGGGCCCGGACATTGGGATCACGATCGGTTTCAATCATCTGCACCAACAACTGAAATCCTTCCTCTGACCGCTGAAAGCCCAGCCCCATTGCCACAAAGGAGCGAATCATAAATTCCTGATCGTACATGCGGCGCTTCAGCAGGGGCACAACCACATCCGGGGTGTGATTCTTTAGATGCGCGATCGCCTTCATCCGCATCTGAGGATCCGAACTGTCCAGGCAGACCTCGATTTGATGTAGTTCCATAGGACTCTCATAAAAGATTTGCTACCTCTCATTAATATTTACACTTCTTTACAGTTAAGACAAGAAGAAAATTGCCATGTTTAGCCTTGATTCACATGCTTGCTGAGGCAGACTAAGCCAGAAGTTCCACTGCTGCAGCAGTGGATTGACTCAACTGGCATTGGTGAAATTCTTATAAGGATTCGTTACAATCTTAATGAAACTTAATTATTTTCAGGTTTGGAGGCGAAGTTCCATGAGGTTCAATCTGTCTCTCACGTCAGTCTTGCAGCCGAATCTGAAATTCAATCCTGGATTCCAGATTGCCTGGACAGTACTGCGCGTTGTGGCAGGTGTGGTCATGATTCACAACGGTATGGACAAGCTGGCCGACATTGAAAGCTTTTCCCGCGCCTATGTAGAGGTCATTGGCCTTCCCTTCCCCATCGTTTTTAGTTACGTTGCGGCGTTCACAGAATTAATTGGGGCACCGCTAGTGGCGGTAGGTTTGCTAACCCGCCCGGCTGCTTTGGGGTTGTTAGCGACCATGGCCGTAGCCCTGTACCATCACATTTTGGTCGCCGGTTTCAATCTTCCTTACCTGGAGTTGTCTGCTCTGTATGCTGCCTGCTTCCTGTTTTTCACTTTGAATGGGGCTGGCTCCTTTTCCGTTGATGCCTGGCTGGCCCGAAGACTCCACGTCTATCAGGTTTCTAGGCAAGTGAAACAACGTCTGACCCTGGAAAAAACTTTCCAGACAGATGCCACGTCAGATGATATTCCCGATCCAGACATCAGTACTGGCGTTTCCTGACCTTTCCTTCCGAGTCTTGTTGTGTCTACCGGGAAAACCATGATCAGCCAACTCGCTTCCAGTGCTATAGCTACCTTTCTGGCTCTTTTTCCATTTACTAATCCTCTAGGTGTGGTGCCGATTTTCTACAGTCTCACTGCTTATGAAACTCCTCGCACCAGACGGTATCAGGCCAGACAAGTGGCGCTGAATGCGATCGCCATCCTGGTGCTCTTTTTCTTAGCGGGTCGCTTAATCCTGGACTGGCTGGGCATTTCCCTGGGGGTGCTGCAGGTGGCGGGCGGTTTGCTAGTGGCTCGGACAGCCTGGGATTTGGGGAATCGCCATTCCCCTTCCCTGGCGGAAGTGGCTGGAGAATCTTCTTTCAACCAGGATATTTCCCTAATTCCCATGGCGATCCCGATTATCAGTGGCCCAGGGGCAATCGGCATGGCGATCGCCCTGGCCGCTCAAAATTCCCATGGAGCGGGCTATGTCGGAAGCTTGCTGGGCATGGGGTTGCTGGGACTCACACTTTATCTGTGCCTGTGTCTGGGAGAACCGATCATCAGAGTTTTGGGTAGACGAGGACTCAAGGCAGTGAATCAAGTGCTAAGCTTTTTCATTCTGGCCCTGGCCATTCAACTCATCTTTAACGGCACCCTGACTCTGTTGCAAGATCCATCTCTGACAAAACTGTTACGGATTTGAACAACCCGATAGATAAACACCATGACCAAGACAGTAGGAATTATTGGGGCGGGTATTTCTGGGTTGACGCTGGGTACTCAACTGAAGGCCAGGGGGGTTCCAGTCGAAGTATTTGATAAGGGGCGATCGGTGGGTGGGCGCACCGCCAGTCGAAGAACCGATTGGGGCTATCTGGATCATGGGGCGCAGTATTTTACGATTCGCGATCCGGACTTTCAGGCGTTTCTCCAAGCCCACTTCCCCCCTGACAGGCTAGTTCCCTGGCAGGTTGACTTTGCCCGGTTCGAGCATAACCAGATGCATCCAGACAATTTGGATGAGGCGCGGTATGTGCCCCGCCAGTCCATGAGTGCGTTGTGTAAGCAGTTGGCGGCCAACCTGCGGGTCAGAACTCAGGTGAAGATCCGTCAGTTGAAGCGACAGACCCATTGGTGGTTGCAGGATGAAAGCGGCAATGAATATGGTCCTTTTGACCAACTGGTGGTGACCGCTCCACCGCCCCAGACCGCCGACCTGCTCCGCCCCCACAGCGACCTAGCTGCAGAGATTAGCCAGATTCAGATGTGGCCCTGCTGGACCTTGATGCTGGTCACCCGCCAGCCAGTGCTAATTCCCTTTGGCGGCATCAAGTGCAATCATCCGATTTTGGGTTGGATTGGCCTCAACCATACCAAACCAGGACGGGGCGACCTGACCGCATTGACGGTTCAAGCCAACTGGAACTGGAGCGCTGACAACCTGGAGCAGCAACGCGAAGTTATTGGAGACAGCCT
>CAZBTL010000358.1:0-3582 GCA_964494755.1 uncultured bacterium
AGGGTGTTTTAAGGAGGCTTTGCCCCTCAAAACAGTCTTGACAGACCACTAGGCTGCATCTGGAACCTCTACCACTCTCTGTCGTCAAGCTGAGCAGACTGACTTGGCTCACCGTAGAGCTGTGGAGGGCACGTAAAAATTAGACGGCATTTCTGTATGATGGGTAGAGCTATGTTGTCGTTGCATATAGACACAACCCTCTTATAATTCCACTGGAGAACGCGGTATGGCCACTCTCAAAATTGTCGTTTATCTGGTTGTTGCTTTTTTTGTAGCCCTGTTTGTGTTTGGGTTTCTGTCCAACGATCCGGCTCGGAACCCGAAGCGTCGGGATCTGGAATAATTCCTTCCCGTAGTTGTTTGAGATTGAAATGGGGGTAGTGGAAGTCTGCTGCCCCTATTTTTACGATGAACCGTTTGCGGTCACTTGTTGGTTTCTTGTTTCCGAACGTATGCCCTATCCGGCGATTCCACCTGCACCCCCCATTCCACTCTCTACAACTTCTGTGGAGATTGACTGGGCCAAGCCATCTACACCAGCAGCAGGGGAACCCAAACCCTTACCTAGCAGCCGGTTGCCCCAATCACTTCCCCCTGCCTCTGCAGAAAAATCTTCAGCAGAGGTTTTTGCCATTGTGGATGCGCTTCCACCTGCCAGGGTCAGCCCGCAGGGGCCGCTGCAAAGCAGCAACCAACGGCGGATTGTTCAGCCTATTGGTCTGGCGCAGTTGTTAGAACCAGCCAGTAGCACCAAAACGACTTTTAATCCAACCCACAGTCGGTTCGCTTTTTCTCCCGTCGTTCCGAATCGCTTAACCACAACCAATCTGGCAATCTCATCAAGCTCTCGTTTATCGCCTTTTCTTGCCACAGCCAGATCCGCGGCATCTTTGCTGCCCCAGTTGCCAGCAAAGAGCCATGTTTCTTCGCCCCAGCCACTGGTCGTACAATTTGGCGAACCCTTTTCGGGTAAATTGAGTCAGCGCAACGACCAGACATTACGCCAACCCTTTGTTCCCCCAGCCAAAACAACGCCCGTCTTTCCCCCTCGGGCCGCTGATGTGATGCGGCAGAAGTTTGGCACCACTGAGCAAGAGCTGATCAATGGCCTGGGACAGGCGATCGCAGTTACGGGTCTCACAGATATCGGCATCCCAACGGTCCAGTATCGCTCGCCGGTTGCTGGCCCTGCCAGATCTCTCCGCTCTAGTGCCAATCCGCAGCAATCTGCGCCAGCGCAGCCTTCTGAACTTCGGAACACGGGACTCGTCAGTCCCAACGGTTCAAAACCAACGGGGCCATCACTAGTGCCAGTTCTAGTATTGCAGCCACTGCCCCCCTCTCCCTTGCGGCCACTCACCATTGCCGAATCTACACCCCCTGCCCAACCACCAACCTCCGCTCCAACTCCAACACCAGCCCCCCCTTCGCCGTCTTCCTCACCAACTTCCCCTCCTCCGTCAGGGCCCGGAACTCCTCGCATCATTGAGCTAAAAGCCGATCGCCAGGAATACGATCAGTTCCGTCAGATCTTTACTGCCGAAGGCAACGTCAGTATGCGGTTCCAGGGAGCCTTATTGGAATCGGACCGCCTGCAAGTCAATCTAGCCAATCGAATTGCTGTCGCGGAAGGCAATGTGGCCTTAAAGCGGGGAGACCAGATCCTGTTTGGTCAGCGATTGGAGTACAACTTTGTCCAGGGCATCGGCACGATAGACAAAGCCAGGGGAGAAATCAATATCGCTTCGACCAGTTCGGGCTTTAATCAACCTTTAGCCAATGATGTCATTGCAGGTGGAATACCCTCTCAACCATTGAGCGATCGCCTCACGGCCAACCAGCCCTTACAGAACGTCACCAGTCCCGGTGGAATTTCCACTGGCGGCACTATTGGCATTACTCCTGGGCAAATTTTGCCTTCCATCCGAACTGGCGAAGGGGTCTCAGTACCTGGTGCTCTCAGGAAAGGGGGAACGATTCGCCGACTGCGGTTTGAGGCCGACAAGCTTGACTTTACCCCTGAACAATCCGTTGCCTTCAATGTCCAGATTACCAATGATCCCTTTTCACCTCCAGAACTGGTTTTGAAGACAGACCAGGCCACCTTTACTCGCACCTCACCAACTCAAAGTGTCATTGTTGCAACCAGACCGCGTCTGGTCATTGATCAATCCACCACCATTCCACTGCTGGTTAACCGCCAGGTAATTGATCAGAACCAGCGGCAGACCGGCCTGGTACAGTTTGGCTATGACGGCAGAGACCGAGACGGCCTGTTTGTGCAGCGCGCCTTCAAACTGCTAGACTCCCCATCTGTTCAGTTTTCGGTTGCGCCCCAATTCCTAATTCAACGGGCCTTTTCAGGCAACAACATCTTTGAGTCGAATAGTGGCGGCAACACTACCAGTACTAAAAGTTCTTTTGCCAACAACCTGGGCTTGCTAGCCCGTCTGAATGTTAACTTAAGCGAAACCACCCAAATTTCTGGCTTTGCATCTTTTAGCTCCCTAGACCCTAGTCAAATCCCTGACAATGTCCGAGCGGCGATCGTAGCGCGTCAGGCAATTGGAGAGGATACTCTGGCCCTGTCAGCTAGCTATCGAACCCGGGTGTTTAATGGTTCCCTTGGTTTTCAAACTGTCCAGAGAAGTTATGGGATTTTGTATTATTCGCCGGTGATCCAGCTTGGTACTTCGGGAATTACACTGGCCTATCAGGCTAGCATTCAAAATATTCTGGCTGATACCGATCAACTTGATTTATTACCAGCCAATCGGGAGAACAACCTAACGGATCTGACTCGCTATCAAGGTGCAGTGAGGCTTGGCTACAGCTTAAACTTATGGCAAGGAACTGCTCTGCCAGCAACCCGGAATGAAGGATTACGGTTTTCTCGAGAACCGATTGTTCCCTATATCCAGTTAGGGTTTGGAATGACGGGTGTCGCGAGTGGCTATAGCAACGGGGCTTCCCAAGAAAATCTATTTGGCACCATTTCGCTTTCCACTCAGTTTGGTCATTTCTCTCGTTCCTTTTTCGATTACACCGCTATCAGCATCAGCTATTCACAAGCATTGTTCTCAGGTGAATCGCCCTTTTTGTTTGATCGAGCAGTTGACAACCAGGTCTTGTCAGTGGGATTTTTTCAGCAGATCTATGGTCCCTTTCGATTTGGGGTTCAGGCAACTTTCAACTTGGATACGAATCAAAATATCAATACGGACTACTACCTTGAGTACAGCCGTCGCACCTTTGGGTTGACGGTTCGTTACAATCCCACTTTGCAACTCGGTGCTTTAAACCTGCGTATCAGTGACTTTAACTGGCAGGGAATTGGACAACCCTTTGACGTGGAAGCCGTCATTCCCGTAGTGCAAGGCGTGGAGCGCTTACGCAATGGATATATGCAATAACTGAGATCTTGCACCTCTCGCAACAACCCGCCCTGCAATGAATTGCGGGCTAACAGAACTAAGTCCGTTTAAACGGACTGACGATCCACAACTTGGGTTTTCCAGTCTACTTCGGTGGACTTGCCTCTATTAGCCCGAACTTTTAGTTCAGGGCGGGGCAAGGATATCG
>CAZBTL010000359.1:0-3489 GCA_964494755.1 uncultured bacterium
ACTAGTTTATCACCCCACCAACTGAAATCTGTGTTGCCCTATGTCCTTCAATCCTTATTCTTGGCATCCCGGTCGGTTTTTGAAAACCCTGGTCTATTTTGATGTGTTGCCCTTCTCACGCTGTATTCGCCACTGGATACAACCAAACTCTATGGATTTATCCACCTCGTCGGCTAGCCACAACCGCTCTGATGGCCCGATCCTCTTCGACTTTACGATAATGACGCCTGCGGATTTGAAAGCCATCTGGGGATCACTCGATGATGTGGTGATGGGTGGGGTGAGCAGCAGCCAGATTCAACTGGGCGATCGCGCCGCTCTCTTTACCGGTAATGTTTCAACTGCTAACTCCGGCGGGTTTGCTTCGGTTCGGACCCGCAACTTTGACCCACCTTGGGATTTGGCGGAATATCAGGGACTCAATCTAAGGGTTAAAGGGGATGGTCAACGGTATAAATTCCTGATGCGCTGTGATGCGGGTTGGGATAGTCTGGCCTATTCCTATTCGTTTGATACGGTTGTCGATCAGTGGATCGAGGTTTATGTTCCCTTTTCAGAGTTAATCCCGGTTTTCCGAGCCCGCACTGTTCCTGGCAGCCAGCCTTTCAATGCCGGGCGGATCACATCCCTGCAATTGATGCTGAGCAAGTTCGAATACGATGGTGAGCTTAACCCTTACTTCCGATCTGGTCCGTTTTTACTGCAAATTGAGGCGATCGCAGCTGCTCGAGCGGCTACCAGCAGCTAGGTGAGGCTGGCCAGCAAAAATCGGGGTGTACTGCTCTGAAACTTGAGTCGGGTTGCAAAAGGCACTAAATAACCGGCCCACTGCAAACAAACATTACAATAACGAATCCCAGGGTTGAAGAATTTCAATCATTGCGGATTGAGCGGCTGGGGCTGTGGGGCCAAGCGCCTGGCCAATAGGTCTTTTAGCTTGGCTTCGCTCCATCGAATTGGCTGATCAGGTGTTTGGGAAACGTTGCCGAATCGTTCACAATTTGTTACAAGGATAGGGAAGGTATCTCCCGGACGAACAACTGCATGTTTGGTGGTTTCACCGCTAATCCTCCCGGCACCGACATTGGAGAGCGTATGCTCAATACGGTCGCTAGTCAGTCAATCCGCCATCTATTCACGGACTGTGAATCGGTGGATGTGGTTGTTCGCTGCAACCCCTCCAGCAAACTGCTGCAGGGCAGCATCGATAGTTTCAAAATGAGTGGGCGTAATCTGGTAATTCGCCGTGACTTCCAGGTGGCTGAAATGTCGTTTGAGACAGATGCTGTTTCTATCGACTTTGGTTCTGTCCTAAGTGGCAAAATTCGCCTGCGGCAGCCGACCCAGGCAGTGGCTCAGGTTGCGCTGACAGAGGAGGGTATTAACCATGCCTTCACGGCAAACCTGGTTCAGCAGCGGCTACAAAATATCACTGCGCCGGAACTAACCAATCTTTCTGGTGGCGAACCTGTCTCCTTTTCGGATGTTCAGGTTCAATTGTTACCGGCCAATCGGATTCAGATTGTTGCCAAGACCGACCTACCCAACGGTAGTGTTCCCCTCAGTTTGTCAGCGACGCTGGCTGTCGAACGCCGCCGTCGCATCGCTTTCCAGGATCCCCAATTTGAGTCAGAGGGGGTGCCAGAATCGCTGCAAGGTCTCTCTAAGGTTCTGAGTCTGGCTTTTGCCGACATCCTCAACGGTATGGTCGAACTGGATCGATTTGATCTGGATGGGGTAACGCTGCGAATTAATCGTCTGGAAACCAAGGGAAAGCAGTTGATTTTCAGTGGCTACGCCCAGATTGATCATTTCCCCGGTAGCGGTTGAAAGAATCGTCAATCACTGAACTTTCCTACGATTTCCTAAAACAATGTTTCGCCAGGAGAACTGTCTGATTTAATGCGGTACAGCATTGTTGACCGCACATTCCTTTTCTCCAATATTCCCATGAGTGCTTCCTCTACGGTCGATGGCTCACTGTTCGAACTTGTTTTGCAAACAACACCCCTGCTTCCGCTGCGGTCGATTCATCCCTCGACACTGAGATCAGTCTTGGGAGCAATCGTGGATTGGCTAATCGAACAGCAGTTGCCTGCTTTGGTTTGGGCTAAGTTACCACGGGGGGACATCTGGCAGGCAGAATTAGAGCGTTTACAGTCCGCCCCCCATTTGGCTGAAATGGTTTATACCCTTGCTTTGCAGCAGGAAGAGCGGGAAGGAAATAGTTCCACTGGAGCCCTTGCACCAGATCAGGATCGGGAGATTAGCGCCCCGGGCGCTGTCAATGAGACCCTGCCCCTAAGGCCTGTTTATTTACCCTCTAATAGCCCACTGAGGCGTGAGTATTTTTTGCTGATCTGGGCTGCCCAATTTCAAGGAGGCATTCTGGCCCAGAGTTTACGTACCGCTCAAAGTCATCCCCTATCTCGCTCTGTCGAAGCCGCTTCTAGGGTTGTTCCTGGCAGTGACGAAACAAGCGAAAAACGACTCCTTTCTGCCACTTACCTGTTGGATGCTGCTCTGGTTCAACAATTAGTAGAGCGGATCAGCCAGATTGTTCGGGAGAGTGTGCCATCTGCCGAATCGATGGTCCAGCGCTGGCAAAGTCGGATGAACAGTCTTCCGCAGGAAGGACTCTCTCCAGGCTTGCTGGAACGTCTGTTGGTTTCCCATATTCACCGTCAGGATGAACTCTGGCAGCGCAACCAGGCCTATCGCAAATTGGCGGAAAAGTCCGAAGCGTTGGCAGCCAGCAATCGGGAACTGACCCAGGCGCTTGATCTGAAAGATGACATCTTGAAGCACTTAGGGCATGAGTTTCGTACCCCCCTGACAACCATGAAGACTGCCCTCACGTTGCTCAATTCGCCCAATCTGAAACTACCGCAGCGCCAACGGTATATAGAGCTTTTGGGTAAGGAATGCGATCGCCAGACCCAGTTAATCGCCAGCCTGATGGAATTGGTTCAATTGGCGGCCGTCATTGATCCAGCAGATCTGCAGCCAGTCCAAATTCAGGACGTTGTTCCGGGTGTTGTCACCACCTATCAGCAGATTGCGGAAGAGCAAGGAATTCGAATTGCCTATATGGTGCCAGAAGGCTTGCCACCAGTGGTTGGTATGACCCACTGGCTCAAGCAAATCATGATTAATTTGCTCAACAACAGCATCAAATTCACTCCCCGAGGTGGGCAAGTGTGGGTACGAGTTAGACCCCAGGTAGAGGTCGTCGAACTGGAAGTTCGGGATACTGGAGTTGGTATACCGGCTAGTGAAATTCCCAAAATCTTCGATCACTTCTATCGCATTCGTCAGGCAGGCGATGAATCGACCGGGGCCGGCCTGGGTTTGACGGTGGTGCAGCAATTAATCAAACATTGCGGCGGGAGCATTGATGTTCAAAGCCGGATTGGGGAAGGAACAAGCATCACCATCCAACTGCCGGTTTATCGACCGCCCTCAGGCGCGGGTCCAGCTAATCACTAG
>CAZBTL010000360.1:0-3484 GCA_964494755.1 uncultured bacterium
GGATCAGCAACTAGTCTCAGGGAATAGCGATAAAAAAATCAGACTGATTTCACCACAAAAGAAATTCAGTCTGATTGAAGCTTTTAACTAGTAAAATTTTTAACCCGGAATCGGGTAAGCCAACGATTCAGAAACTAGCCCTAGGAAACCGTGAAGGCGACAAAAATCAAAGAAGCCACCAGAATGAGGGCACCTGCTCCCATGATGAGATAGTTCCGTTGCTGCACTTTGGTAGGAGGCTCCGCCTCATACATCTTCGGTTCTACCGCAAAGTTGTTAAGACGACCGCCATCCTCAACTGTATATCTCATTTAATGCCCTCAATTCTTAACTAATTGTAACACAAAAAAATCAACCTTACCACAAAGACCAAAAAACTTAGGATGGTTGGTTGCCCCCGGTAAGGAGGTGACCGGATCAGGTTCCAACCACGCCAGTGGTGGGAGAACTGGCACTGGCAAAGCTTTTTACGGGAATTCGGCCAGCTTTGTAGGCTAAGCGTCCGGCTTCAGTAGCCAGATTCATGGCCCGGGCCATACTGGCTGGATCGGCAGCCTGGGCGATCGCGGTATTGATTAGCAGGGCGTCGGCTCCCATTTCCATCGCCTGAGTCGCCTCACTGGGCGCACCAATTCCGGCGTCCACCACTACAGGTACGCGGGCATTATCCAGAATGATCTGAATATTGGCAGCATTTTTTAGGCCCTGCCCGGAGCCAATGGGAGAACCGAGCGGCATCACCGTGGCACAGCCAACTTCCTCCAACCGTTTGGCCAACAATGGATCGGCATTGATGTACGGCAAAACCGCAAAGCCTTCCCGGACCAATTGTTCAGCAGCCTCCAGGGTGCCAATTGGGTCGGGCAGCAGATATTTCGAATCTGGAATAACTTCCAATTTGACAAAGTTGTTTTCTTCCTGCCCCAATAACTTGGCCATTTCCCGCCCCAGACGGGCAACCCGAATGGCTTCTTCCGCCGTTTGACAACCAGCGGTATTGGGCAGCATCCAGATCTGACGCCAGTCCAGCGCCTCTGCCAACCCCTCATGCCCCGGTGCGTTGGTCTGAACCCGCCGAACCGCAACGGTCACAATCTGACAACCACTGGCAGCAATGCTCTGGCGCATCTGCTCAAAGTTGCGGTATTTCCCTGTCCCCGTCATGAGTCGGGAGGTGAACGTACGGCCTGCAATCACCAAGGGATCATCCTGAAGCAGATTCAGGGGTCTATCTAAAATGGGGGTTTCCATGTCTATTCAGCAAATCCTAATCTGTATAGCGGGGACAGTCCCAAACATCCTTCACCAGGGTTATTCAGAGGAACTAAATCAGTGAATCTTCTTCCAGAGAATTCGGTTTAAGGTTGAACGGTTCTCACTGTTACCTGCCGCTGATCAACTACGTTCAGTTTAACCAGGTTGAGTTGCCCCTGAGTCAGCAAATGGCGACATGTCGCCGCCGGATCCATGCCCCAATAAGCTGGAAAGGTTCAGAATATCAGTTCCCACATATAGCTCTGGAGCAAGAGAGCCCAGGGTTAGGTGTTGCGACCCAAGACTCTATAGCACAATTGCCTGGCCCCATAGGATCAAGCTGAAGCTGGCCAGAGTTGTAATTACTGCAGTTCGCTTTCAGTCGTATTTTCGTCCACCTTACGGGTTCAGTTCAGTCTTGCCCTCAAGCGGTCTCCCCTAACGTCAGACTGCAGACAGCTTATCAACCATTCGGATCTGCCCTTTCCTGAGGCCATGCAAAATCCGGTCAATCGCCTGGAATTCTTCCATTGTCACCTGCTCAGGGTTCAAAATTGCGGCCATGATGGCGTAACGATCCGCGAGGGTTAACTGTCCAGACTGACTGACCTGGAGAAACAGTTCAGAAATGGCACAGGGCAACAGGCAGGTGGGCGGCATTGGAAGCAGAAGATCGGGATAGTTTTACTATGGCTGATGGAAAGCAAGAATGAAGTGATAGAGTTCGTGACGGCAACGTGATAGGGATCGGCAACAGAAGTGAGGCGGATCAGTCGGCAGCGTGATCCCGGTCACGGATGGTCGGGGTTGAGTCTGGCTTGCTGCTGTCTGACGCACTCCTGTCTCCAATTAAAGCAGGAGGCTGGATGGGTCATCTGTTCACTAGGGGCAAAATGGAACCTGGGGCTGAACCTGACTGGAACTGAGGGGCCACAGCAAACGGTACAATCCTACGCAGGCCATGACTTAAAAAACTTGCGATGGAGAAAGCTGTGTTCCGACCTGTTGCTTCCGTGGCTGTCTTCACAGCAACGCTGCTGATTTCGGGTTGTAGTCAGGCACCGCCCCCAATAGCCACAACTGGTTCCCCGACTGCCGCCCCCAGTCCAATCCTTAATCGACCGTCCCCTGTGCCGACGCTGCCAGGAGATCCATTCCAGCGGGCAGTTGATCGGGCTGCCAGTGCGACGACTCTGGCCCAGGCGGCCCAAACCCAGGATGACTGGCGTTTGGTGGTGAGTCGTTGGCAGCAGGCGATCGCCTTTTTGAAAGCGGTTCCTCCTGCCAATGTCAACTATGGCAAAGCCCGTCAGTTGCTAACACAGTACCAACAATCCCTCAGTCTGGCCCAACAGCGATCGCTACAGGGAAGCGTCAGCCAACCCCCGTCGGCCTTGCAACGGTCTCCATCTGCCGACGGCATTCCCCTGGTAGCTGGTAACAGCAACGAAGCGACGGAAACTGGGCCCACTGTGGCGGAAAACCTAAACACTTTGAACCAACAGCAACAGTCGTTTTTCAAGGCGCAGCAGCGCTTCGCCTCCAACCTGACGGAATTAGGGGATCCGATTCCAGCCGATACCCCCTCCTACACCTACAACACCATTGCGGTGCAGCCAGATCAGGCCATGTCCACTGCCACTGCCAAACAGGAAGGCCTGCCCAGCTATGTGGGAGCAGTCAGGGTTTTAAACCGCAGTAAACCAGATGCGATCGTAGAGATTATCTGTCGCTCCAGCCAACCGACCCGAACCCCGCCCGCCTTACCGCAAGCAGTCGATCAAGGCTTGAAATGTCCAACTGGATCCATCAAGGTGCAATAGACAACATCCGCCAGCCCAGCCCCAGAAAGCCAGCTTGCCATGGAACGATCAAGGGTTAATCTGGCAGGCCGCTGGCCAATCAACACCGATGGGCAGTTCTGAAGCAGAACATAGCCACGCATGGGCAAAGCATGGGGCTGTCAATCTGTGAGTAAAGCAAAAGATCACGCGCTCCGCGCTTCACCGCCACAGCCGACAAACCTTCGCTGATATATGGCGATTCTCGCTGGTGTGAGGTACACGGCGATGCCTGTAATGTTTAGCCAGCAAGACTTCTGACATACCTTGTCCGATCAAGAACCGCTATAGCAATCCTAAATGACTTGTGAACGGCTGGATGGTGAAAGGGCTTTGTGAGAAGGATTTCCTGCGGAAACCTTTCACAATCCTGATCGGATCGCTGTAGT
>CAZBTL010000361.1:0-3450 GCA_964494755.1 uncultured bacterium
CTAATTAACCCACCTCTACCAGTGCTTCCTGCTGGCTTAGTTCAGTCAGGAATTGGAGAGCCTTAGCTACATAACTGGCACAGTCATAGGGCGAGGTTTCATAGAACGATCGCCAGGCAAGGGCTTTGTATTCATCGTAGTGGTCATCGTGTTCGGGGTGCTGGTCTAACCAGGCCAGTCGGACGGCATGACCAATCAGCACATCCAGAACGATGTATTCCTCCACATAGAAGTCGGGGTTCTGTTCGGCGATCGCAGCCAATTCCATCAGGGCTTCAATGTTGACCTGACGATATTCCGGGGCTTCGATTTTGTTCAATAAATGCTCCACCCGCAGGGCAAAGTTTTTTTCGCTGGGGGTCATTTCCGCCAACAGCAGGTCGCTGTCCAGTCGGTTGCGACGTTCTAGCTTGTCGCCGATCACCAGACCCCGACAATGTTTTAGCACTCCCCACACTTTGGGATAAAACTCCTTGGGGGCGCGATTCAGAACGCCATCCAGTTGCCGTTTGCGCCACCAGCTTTCCACGGTCAAGGGCATTTCCCGTGCATCGGTGGCAATTACCCATTCGATCTCCCGCTCCTGTTGTTTGATGTGTAAGGATTCCTGTTGCAGCAGCATCTGATTCCGGCCTTCATAGCCCTCTAGAACCACCAGCAAGCGATCCTGAATCTCATGGGGACTGAGTTGCATCAGGTGTTCGTAGGCTTCGTCCTGGGTGATCCGCAACTCCTGGCTCAAATCACTGGTCAGCAGCAAAATCAGATAGCCAATGCGCAGGGTCAGCAGACCGTTGAACAACTCTGGCTTGGCTTTAATCAGCAGACTGAGATAAATCAGCAGTTCCTGGGTCAACATGCGATCGCGAATGTCTTCCCGGCAAAACTCATTGATTTTGTCCACTAACTCCATGGGGGATTCGGGGCGAGTAATCAACGAGGCTTCACTGTAGGCCCGACCGATGGCAATTTGTTTCTGGCGCACCAGAATATCCGTCAGGGCATCAGCTAGACTGGGCATGACCTTGTGATAGAGTCCAGCGGCCCGCCGCACCACAGCCCACAACTTCAACTCGGCAGCCCGTTGGTACACTTCGTCCAGCAGGTCTGCCACACTGACAACTTGCCCCACCCGGCCCAAGCCGGTGTCAAAGTCGCCTCCCTGCAACTGCACCAGGGTACTGAGCAACTCTACCTGTTCATAGAGGTTGTCCGACTGCTGCAACCGTTCCAGTAGCAACTGAACGTCAGTTTCAGATTCCAGGGTGAATTCCTCCGAAATACTGAGGGGAATGGCGTTGCGCAGTTGGAAGCCCAGTAATCCCGTTTCGGGATGGACGCCCTGCACAGGCGGATGGGCAAACTCAAAGTCATGCAGGAAGTCAATGCGCTCAATACTGGCGGTCAGCATCAATTGATTCAGGGGGCCCACCTTCACCGATACCCCATTACAATCGCCCGTTTGCAATTCCCGAATCAGGGTCAGCATGGGCGGCGTACCGTTTTCTGGTTCTGCCGCCAGCATGTTGTGGGTCAGCAGCAGGGTGACAGTGGGGTGTCCCAATTGCCGCCAATGTCGTTGGATGTGGGCCAGTTCGGTCCGGATCTGGGCCACCAAGAAATGGGGATCGATGGTCAGGTAAAACTGTTGCTGGTCCAGGAAGGAGGGCAGGAACACCATGACCTCTCCCCGAATTCGGAAAAAGCGGGAGGTGGTCAGGATCCGTAGCCGCCGATTGGGGCGGCCGGTGAGTCCCAGTTTGTCGTTGCGGCCAATTTGGGCGTAGACGGCTGACAGATCGGTGGCCTGCCGGACTTGAATGGGGGCAATTTGTTGGGGGGTTTGGGTATCGATGCCGTAGGCGGCCAGTTGCTGCTGTAAGGCTTCGTCTTCGGCCAGCAGGGCGACCTGAACCAGGGGGCGATGCTGTTTCTGGACATGCAAATGGCGGCCCAGGGGGTCTATATCTCCCACGGACAGCAGTCCTTCGCTGAGCATTTGTCCCAGCAAATAGAGGCTTTGGGCCCAGACCAGAGGAATATTTTCGTTGGGCAGTCGGGTTTGACTACCGGGAGCTTGTTTTTCGGCTTCTACGCCTTCCTCCGGGACGTAATACAGTTCGGGCAGCAGTTCCAACCCCTCCTGATGCACCAGCACGGCTTTTAACCGCTCCTGATATTCCGTCACCTGGGCCGGATCATCCCGGAAGATGCCGTCCAGCAGCAGGTAAGTGAAGAAGAGCGGCCACTCACACTCGATGTGTTCAAACTGTTTCAGTTCCAGCGGTTCATAGTGCAGACGACTAGTGTCTTCCAGGACGGTCTGGTGACCATCCCGCAGGAAGCGCTTACAACCATATCGCCCTTGCAATTTGGTGCGGATTTCATTGCGGGTGCGATCGCACAATTGGACATCCTCCACCGCAAAGGCCGGAAAGCCAATCACACTCAATACCGCCGCATCCACTTCCTTGGAACTGGACTCCCTGGGCAGGAGAGACATCAGGGTGATTCGCGATCGGGCGATTTCATCCGGCAACACATGGATCACCGATCGCTGACTGCCTTCTACGCCAAACAGGTCCAGCCCATTCATGGCTTCCAATGCGGCTTTTGCCATGCCGACCGAACTGGCATTGAGTTCCGGATTGCCGTGGTTGATTTTGGCCCCCCGCTCCCAGATGCCGTAGTCTGGAGTGCGGTAGGTGCGGCCGATGTAGTAGACCAGATTTTGGATGAAGTTCACCTCATCGGTGGTGAAGATGATATGCAATCCTGATGCGGTCATCTGGGCCAACATCAGCAAAAACAGGGAGGTGGCATCCAATTGCAGATGGCCCCATTCACTGTCGCCTACGACCGTGTCGCCCGTCTGGGTGTCGTATTTGGCATGTAGGGCATCCAGGGGCGACTGGGTCACCTTGAAGGTTTCCACCTTTTCCGCCTGGCGCATCATGGCAAACAGCAGACCCCGCATCAGTTTGACCACGCTCTGTTCCAGCTCAAACCGACGGCCTTCGTCTGCTTCCACTTGGCGGTAGGCCAGTCCCAGTCCCCAGACAGCCAGGATGCTGTAGACATTATCCCGAACCCAGGCGTCGGTATAGTCCCCGTGGGCATTGACGGCGGTACTGGCGGGCAGCAAGCCAGTAATAGGATTCTGTCGAGACAAAATGATGGTCTGAACCTGGTTGTAAAAGTGTTCCAGACGGGCGGCGAGTTCGGTTGTCTTCATGGCCCCACGGCGATTAAATCGGGATCAGGAATCGAGGTCGGTTGCGCTGAAGCCAACCGTAGAAGTGGATGCAGTATAGAACAAGATCTAAAGATTTGTAAAAAATAGCTGGGTGAGTTACCCATTTTGTATCAGCCCTGCGGTCGGACTGGATGGGAAATGAGCTGGGGGCAACCAGGCCGGGAACCTGTAGCCACACCGAAAGTCATCAATAG
>CAZBTL010000362.1:0-3435 GCA_964494755.1 uncultured bacterium
ATGACTTCCCGGTAGGGCTGAATTAATCGCCATTCACGGGCGTACAGGTGGATCGGCTCTCCCACCAGATTGGATTCTGGAAACTTAACCGACTTGGGCACCGGGTTAAAGATTGGAATGCCATTCATCTGTTCTTTCAGGGTCTGCAGAACCTTCTGGGTAATCAGGGTTTGTTGTTCGGCCATGGTTGGCAGAACACCCAGAATTCTCAGGTTGGGATTGAGGCGTTCCTGGACAATCTGGATATTTTTGAGCAGGGCTTCCAGTCCTTTGAGGGCGAAGAACTGACACTGCACGGGGATCAGTAAGGTTTCGGTTGCAATCAGTGCGTTGGCGGTGAGAAATCCCAAACTGGGAGGGCAGTCGATCAGAATATAGTCGAACTGACTCTTCACCAGTTTCAGTTGCTCCCGCAGGATAAAGAACCGGCCTTTCTGCGGCATCAAATCTTTCTCTGCCTGGGCCAGAGTTACGTCGGCTGGCAGCAGTTGCAGGTTGCAGGCGGTTGGAATGATTGCTTCCTGTAGCGCCACTTTGCCGGTTAGAACTTCGTAAATGGTGGGTTGCTGCTCGGACAACTGCACGCCCAATCCAGTGGTGAGATTGCCCTGGGGGTCCAAGTCAATTGCAAGGCAAGTGGCGTTTTCGGCTAGTAGGCCACCCAATGCAAGGGTGGAAGTGGTTTTGGCAACGCCTCCTTTTTGACTGGCGATCGCGGTAATCATAGCAATTTTGTTCAACGGGTCCAGGGCTATCTACAGTCTTGTCCCCTGATCGGTGGCAAGACTGCTTTAGCTACAATAGCGCACCCGACTGCAACCGCTGTTGTCCATAGCCTGCTGACAACCATTCAGAAGGATGCATCGATTAATTGGGATACTGCCATCGCCCCCAAACCATTTATTGACCCCAGAACTTATTGACCCCAGAACTGGACGAATTAGCCTGCCCGCAGCGATTCCAGTTGTCTCAGTTGTTGCGATTGTTCTTCCAGTCGAATCGAGAGGCGATCGCAGACCAGTTCACAGAGTTGGAAAACCAGGGGGTCGGTAATTTCGTAGTAAACACTGACTCCCTGGGGTTGCCGATTTACTACTCCGGCCTGGGCCAGAATTTTTAGATGCTTGGAAACGTTAGCCTGACCCAGCCCCGTCTCTTGCATAATTTCCGTGACATTTTTGGCTCCAGACCGCAAGCAACATAGAACCTGGAGCCGACTGACTTCTGAAAAAACTTTGAAGTAATCGGAGATTTGAGCCAGGGCCAAGGGGGAGGTTTGCAACATAGAAACTGGAGGATAAGAAGGACAAAGGGAAAAACTAGGTGACGGGTCCAGGAGTCAAGGAAGCAGACCGTAAGAGATCCGAAATCAGAGAGCGATCGCAGGAGTTCGTCAGCAGTGAATCCCCGCCTACGCAGGAATAACAGTAGGACCTGGTTGGTTTACAAGTCCCTCAACCGGGCAAGGCAAGGAATCTATCAGCTTTAGCTGGGACTAAGGCCAAATTTTGGCTCCAGCCAGACCAGGCTCCGCTGCAGAACCATCCTGATTCTGTGCCTCTACTCCCTCACCGCTTTACTCGATAGAGTCAACTGGCAAGCTGAGCAACGGTTAACTCTTCTCCATATTACCGTATGGTTGTATAAGAAAGCCAAAAAAACTGTCGGCAAATTCGGAATTCAGTTTCTTGCCCTCCAGAGTGGGCGATCGCTCAGGAATAGAAGCTGGCGCTGCAGACAAAGGCATTCCTGCAATCGTGAATGGAGCTAAGCGGATTCGAACCGCTGGCCTTCTCAATGCCATTGAGACGCGCTACCAACTGCGCTATAGCCCCTTGTGGATTTGATCATGCCTCGATTGGCAGCAATTCGTCAAGGGGCGGAGAGAAAATCCTAGGGGAACTGCCGACAGTTCCCCCAATAATCTTGTCGATCCCTAACTGCCAGTCACTTCTTGCAATTGAACGCGAGGCCGAAAGATCAGACCGTAGGCAGCGCCAGAAAGATAAAACAAATTCACTGCCAGCAGGATGCCTTTGCCTATCCAGGAGCCAAAGGAGGGAAAGAGATAAAGGCTGGCCAACAGAACCAGCAATACTTCCACCAGTGCGACCCAACGCCCGTAATAGCGGGGATCCCAATAGGAGATGGGGCTGATAAAGCGGTAATTGCTAAAGGGAAAGAAATGACGATGGGCATCGTGATTGTGGACTGGCAGGTCCCCCAGGGAATGGAGCACCATACTCATCCCCAACAACAGCAGCACAGGCCAACCAGCAACCAGTCCCACCCCAGCCAGGATCAACGCCAGGGGAATGGAATGAAAGGAATGGTTAATCGTTTGCCAGAAAGGGTGCCAGTAGGTCTCGGTCCAGATTGTGTGCTCAGATTGTCGGCGGATACCCTTAGCCCAGGCATACATAACAAACATGGGCAGGTCCGGCAGAACACCACCCATTGCAATGGGCCAGATGGCCTGGGGTTGTTGATCAATGAACAATGCCAAATTGATAATGGCATGACTCGGTGTATTCATGCTTACATCACCTCAAACCATCACTGCTGAACAGTATGGGCAGGTCTGACCAATAGTTCAAGTTCACAGTTGATCTGGAGACGAATTGCCCGATCAGAAAGCTGGATGGAAACTGAAATTGCTCCAATTCTGGTGGCTGAAGAGTGGGTTCATTGACAATTACCAACCACGGCCACCACAATCCAGGTCGCCAGCACCCAGCAAGCAGGGCCGCCTAGAGCGAACCGCCACCCAGCAAGGTCCAGGTGGTGGAATCTACAATGCCGCTGATTTTCAGTTTGTGCTGAGCCTGAAAGGACCGAACTGCTGCTTCCGTTGCCTGATCAAAAATGCCATCCCGCCGGATATCGTGTCCCTGGATGCGGAGCAATCCTTGCAATTCGTACACATCCGAGCCACTATGCCCCAGCTTCAGGATCCGTTGTCCCAGTTGCAGGTTGCCTTTCAAAGCGGCCCAGGTCTGGGAACCCACCACACCATCGGCCCGCAACCGATGCCGACGCTGAAACCGGCAGACCGCCTCCTCCGTGCGATAACCGAAATTGCCATCCACTTGGAGTGGAAACCCGTGGGCACAGAGTAATTCCTGCAAGTCTGCAACCTCTGGTCTAATTTGCCAGGGATGCAGCGTCGGCCCCGTCAGGGCGGATTCAGCCAGTAACTTCTGGGGTGTTTGTGGATCAGTCATGGAGAGTTGCCATTTTCACAGTAGAAATCGGACAGTGATGTAAAGGGCTGCCGTGCAGAGTTGAAGCAGCATGACTGGAATGCCGTAGATCAGAAATCGGTAGTCTTGCCCTTACCCACCCACATGGATGGCTGGACGACGGGTGGAAATTTTCTCGGCTCGTCGCAGAACTTCGCGGGTCACCACCGCTGTGTCCCCTTCACCAAACAGG
>CAZBTL010000363.1:0-3405 GCA_964494755.1 uncultured bacterium
TCCGCGCCACCAAACTAATCTAGTGTTCTGTCAAACCCTAATTTTAAGGTGAACCTATTGGCTCGTAGTCGGCGCTTTAGCGCTGAAGCGCTAACTACAAACCCTAATTTCTAGAGTTGACGCTGCACTAGATTCAGTTTCGCCTCATATAGCAATCCTATTTAATTTGTGAATGCCTGGATGGTGAAAGGGCTTTGTGAGAAGGATTTCCTGCAGAAACCTTTCCCAATCCTGATTCGGATCGCTATAGGCGCGATATCGTAGGAGAGACGCCAATATATGCGTCTCTCTATTTTTGTGGAATGAATGGGTGAGATGGATGGTCCGCCGCTAAGCAGACAATGGCAAGGATTTCTCTACTACTACGCCTGGTGGAGGAAGCAAGGCCCGCTGGCCAACTCGTTCCAATACCTTTTCAAACGACCAACAGCTTTTGGGGCGCTGGGGATAGAGAAATAACCCGCGCATTAACCGCGCTCACCCCTAGGAGAAACACCAAAACGCGTAATTTTTATTCCGTCAAATATATTTTTGCCATGGCTTGTTTGGTTGCCGATCAATTTTCTCGCTCCATTTTGTGGTTGGGTATGGAATGGGATGATGTGCAATTCTAGGCAACTCGCCCTGCGAACTTACCGTAACCAGCCATGAAGCAGCTTGGTCGTCAGCTAAAGCCTTTCCTGCGGTGGATCATTCTGGGTGGCACCCTGTTTTTCCTGCTCAGTGTGCTGAAACGTAACTGGCAGGAGGTCTTGGCCATCCGTTTGGAGGGGGCGGACTGGGCCTTGCTAGCGATCGCCCTGGGCGTCACCTTAGTGGCCCATGTTTGGGCTGGCTGGGTCTGGAGTTGGATGTTACGAGACTTTCAGCAGCCCATCGACCCGATTTGGACCATTCAGGCCTATCTAAAAACCAATATTGCCAAGTATCTGCCCGGTAATGTCTGGCATTACTACGGACGCATCACAGCCGCAACACGGGCTGGGGCATCCCTGGAAGTGGCGACGGTCAGTGTGCTGCTGGAACCCATTTTGATGGCGGCGGCGGCCTTGTTGGTGACCTTACTCAGCAGCCAGCAGATTGCTGCCCAGTTTGGCTGGCCCTACTTGATTTTGCAGTGGGTGGCGTTGGTCGCTGTTCTAACAGCGATTCAGCCGCAGATTTTGAATCCCCTGTTGCATCGATTGCGGCAGGTCAAACAGACCATCCAGGGCGCGGCTATCGAACCGGAGCAGGAGTTTCAGCTCAAAACCTATCCCTGGCAGCCGCTATTGGGCGAAATGGGATTTCTGATATTGAGAGGAGTTGGGTTTCTGCTAACCTTTTTAGCCATTAGCCCCCTTACCCCTGGACAGTTGCCATTATTGTTCAGTAGTTTCAGCTTGGCTTGGCTGCTGGGCATGGTTGTTCCGGGAGCACCCGGCGGGTTGGGCGTCTTTGAAGTGGTGGCCATCGCCCTACTGGGAACTGGTTTCTCTACAGGAACCGTCCTCGGGGTCGCAGCCCTGTATCGGTTAGTTAGCATCCTATCAGAGGCAATCGGCGCTGGCACTGCCTGGCTGGACGAACGTCAAATATAATCTCGGCTTGACCAGATTAAGCGGACTTGCTTGAAGGCTCGATCAGGCTTTCTGGGCTCCCATCTACTTCGTAATCAGTGAAGTCTGGGAACATCTCCAGTTGGGGGGTGTTGCGCAATTGGGAGAAGATACGATAGCGATCGGGATCGAAAATGTTCTCCGGAAAGGCAGGTTGCTCCGGATCATCAAGCTGCATCTTGATCAGGTTGTACTGGACATTTTCCGTATGGATGGTAAAAGTCACATTGAAGACTTCCAGAAAGTTCACCACCCAGGCACACTCGTCCTCTGGATAATGCTGGTAATACTGAATCAGTTCAGCAATTCGAGCCTCTAAATGGGTGCGGGCATGCCGACAAACCAGAATAATTTTCAGCAGCGCGATCGCCAGCGTAATGGGATTTCCCTTGGACAGTAAAAGGATAAATAAGGGTGACGGCTCTTCATGATCTTCAGTGGTTAAAAACTCAATCACCCGATTACAGGTTCTCAAGATCAAGGCATTATTCACCGGCTCCTGATCATGACTTTCATAGAGGGGTTGCAGTTTTTCAGACAGTCGAACTTGCAGAGTATCGATAAACTCTTGACTTTCAACTGAAAAGAGCAAATAACGCTGAAAACACTTCTTAAATTGTTGATAGGTTAAATTTTGGGTTTGACTAATAAAGATGTGCGCCAGATTCGCATAACTGAACGGCCCCCGTTTAGCAACAATGGCTTTAATCAACCGGATCACTTCATCTCCCAACACAGTAGGATTTTTGGGGAGATTGCCGTTATGGGAGTGACTTTGTGAGCGGGCAATATACATCGCCAACTCAAACTTAAACCGATCTTTTAACTGTTTAGAAAGAGCCCGTGCAGCTTCTCTTTGCTCAATTGGATTGCTTAAATCAATATATTGTGGCACCAGGAGATAGGAGGTATATCGGGCTGTCCAGGGACCAGGAGTCGTCTCGTCATAACGAGAAGCAAATAATTTCAACTCCTCGTAGTCTTTGCTTTTAACAAAATCATTGAGCCAGAACCGCAACCGCTTAGAAATGGGGGAGGAGGTTTGACGGTTGATGGCCGGATCCTCAAAGAGGAGAACCAACTCCTGGATTGGTTTATAGTGCCGACTAGCATCCCAGTTGTTCACTAGGATGTAGC
Organism: uncultured bacterium; assembly: GCA_964494755.1. Classification (GTDB taxonomy): domain Bacteria; phylum Cyanobacteriota; class Cyanobacteriia; order Leptolyngbyales; family Leptolyngbyaceae; genus CAZBTL01. The sequence goes on from CAZBTL010000363.1 coordinate 2,736, forward strand.
AGGATCGTTTCAGCGTATTTTTGAATTCTTCTTCGTTATTGGAAAAGACAATTTCATACAGCGCCCGCATGACCTCGGAGCTGGTAGAGTCTGCATACAGCACAAAAAGGCGCTTGAACTCCAACAGAACCTCTTCCGGCGGCCAATTCCGCACAATCCCCAACAGGAAGAGATAAATCGTTTCTTGACAATATTGCAAGCTATATCCGGACCGACCAAGTCGGAGGGACGAATTGTTGGTTGCAGTGTTTTGGAGAGCGTCCCCGATCATCATGCGTACTCAGGAGTCTGGAGTGTGCTGAACACAGACAGTCCTCGCTTTCAACCAGTGTATACCTGGCGTGTCACGACACGAGAACTGATTGGGGTTATCTGAACCAGGTGACGTTGGTACCAGTCGAACATGAACCTGTTGTAGGTACCATTGTCGGACCCAGACCAGTCCTTTCTCCGACATAGCCGATCCAGCCGAGGAGTTCCCAATTGCGGGAAATCCTAATCCACTGGAATTATTCTGAGAAAGTTTTATGTTCCACTATCATGCCGGATTTGTCTAGCCAAGCTTGTGATGGGTGAGAATACGGATCGTGATACCCGTAGGGGGAATCGGTGATCGGTATCACGTCCCTCCTGACGATTGGCAATCCTGCCTCGATTGTAGGAGGAGAGT
>CAZBTL010000364.1:0-3371 GCA_964494755.1 uncultured bacterium
CTAGTCCAGCAAAGATTTCATTGACTTGCCCATAGACCTTGAGTAGTCCTGCCAGCAGCCCCCACAGCAGACCGCCCAGGAGCCCGGTCAGCAAGGCCAGCAAAATCACCAGGGATGCTGGCAGACTATCTTGAAATAAACGGATGGGCGCCATGGCGGCGATCGCCCCCAGGACGATCTGCCCTTCAATTCCCAGGTTATAGAGACCCGCCGCAAAGGTGAACATCAGACCACTCGTACAAAGCAGCAGGGGAACTAAGGTGGCCGCTACTCTGGCAACCTGATTGGGGCTGTCCAATGCCCCCAACCCCATGCTGACCATGACCTGCAAGGGTGAAGCACCGGCCAATAGAATAATCAGCGCGATCACAACCAACGCTAAAATCAGAGATCCAACCTGGAACACAAGGGCTTTGGCCATGAACTGTCAAGGGAAAACCGTTGCCATTCTCCCGAAAAAACGCTGTCTCAGCAAGAGACTACTGAACACCACAGAGGATGCCCCTCGCCATCAGTTGTCTGTCAGGTCATGACTCGATCTCGACGTAGAGGAACTCAGATGCAGCGGCGATCTCGTTCCTGACTTCAGCTTATACAATGAAAAGACTCTGATCTTCTCCTTGCCATCCATGTCCCAGCCTGCCGCCCTTGAACCATTTCCGGTCGAAGCAGCGGGAATTGAGTGCCCTCCGACTGATCTCTGGAGCGACGAACCCCCTTTGGAAAGTGACTTTCACCGTGATCAGATTGATTTGCTGATTCGGATTTTGCGCTGGTGGTGGCGGCACCGAGAGGATGTCTACGTCTCCGGAAATTTAACCATCTACTATAACCAGGATCAGCTGAAGTCCCGTGACTTTCGAGGGCCAGACTTCTTCGTTGTTCTGGGCACCGAGAAGAAGGATCGCCGCAGTTGGGTAGTCTGGGGCGAAAATGGCCAGTATCCCAACCTGATTCTGGAAATCCTGTCTGACTCCACCAAACGAGTGGACAAAGGGCCTAAGAAAGACCTGTATCAAAACACCTTTCGCACCCCCGACTATTTCTGGTTTGATCCAGAAACCTCTGAATTTCAGGGCTTTCATTTGGTGGATGGCCGCTATGAAACTATTCAACCGACTGAGCAGGGTTGGCTTTGGAGCCAGCAATTGGAGTTGTATTTAGGGGTGTTCGACAACAAACTGCGCTTCTTTACTCCGGATGGTCAACTGGTTCCTTCCCCTGAGGAGTTGGCCGATCAAGCACGGCAACGAGCTGAGCAGGCTGAGCAAGAAGTTGAGCGTTTAAGAGCCCAACTCAGAGCCCAGGGTATTGAACCGGAACCGTAGCAGGGTGTTGGCATTATCCGCTGCAACGTTGGAGATCAGTCTGCAACCAACGTTCAATTACTGCCACGATATAGCGCTGTTCCTCAACAGCCAGTTGCCTCCCTTGCGGGATACCATGCCAGCGTTCTAAACAACCACGACAACAGGTACCTGTAGCATGTTGGGCAATAAATACTGGGTGATTGCGCAATGGCGTTTGCTTGCCATCGTTGGGGGGATTGGCAGCGGCCAGTCGGCGATCGATGAAGTCGGCTGCGTGCTGCAGAATGACCGTCATTCCTTTGCGCTGCAGGTAGTCCCGTTCCCGATCGCCGAGGTGGAACTTTTGCCGAAAGGCTGAGGTCTGCAATCGCTCAAAGACCGCATCCAATGGGCGAATTTCATTAAGCTGGTGGGGCTGATGGGTCATGATCGTTATACTGTCAAAAGAGCGAATCCGATTGGGACTATCCTGCCATTTTGCCAAAGGGGGAACTTTTGCTTCCTGACGATCTGACCACCCAATCTTCCGTTCCTGACTGTCCAGTGCCAACCGATCAGCAACCCCTGAATGAATATCAGGAGTTGCAGGAATCTGGCTTTTTCCGCTGGCCCACCCTGGCGCGGCCCCAATACACGCGCAAACTGTTCTGGGTCTGGGTCTGGAGTTGGCTGGTGGCGGGACCCGTGGCAGCGGCCAGTTTCTCACCAACTCGCTATCCTCTGCAATTCTTTCTGGTTGGTGCAGTTGGGGCAACTGTATTTCTCTCCCTGGTGTTGGTTCGCCTGTATCTGGGCTGGATCCACATCCGTTCCCGTCTGTCCAATGCCACAGTGTTTTACGAGGAGTCCGGCTGGTACGATGGTCAGTCCTGGGTTAAGCCACCAGAGATCCTGACCCGCGATCGCCTGGTGGTCACCTACCAAATCGCTCCCATTCTGAAACGCCTGCAACAGACGTTTGCCGTACTGGCGCTCGCGGGCTTGGCCGCCGCCATCCTGTGGATCTGCCTGTAATCGAAACCTGCTTATTCAGGAAACCTAAAAAAATTGCTCGACCGCGCCTCCAGGTGTTAGAGTCTGCGTATGACAAGGGGAAGACGTACACAAGCCGCAGAACTGGAAGTTAGGTTACTGCGAGAAGGCATTTTAGAATCCACGCACCACGTCCAGGCAGTTGTTTGTGACAACCGGGGGCGTGTGTTATTGCTGGCTGGCAATGCAGAAACCGCTGTGTTCGTGCGTTCTGCGCTGAAGCCATTCCAGGCGCTGGCCGTAACCACAACTGGCACGTTGGAGCGATTTGGCTTGAGCGATCGCGACTTGGCCATTATTTGTAGCTCCCACAAAGGCAAAATCGAGCAGGTCCGCCAAGTCTTTAACGTGCTCTGGCGAGCTGATATTGATCCCTCAGCGCTGCAATGTCCAGTGCCAAACGGTAAACGCAGCCCTCTGGAAAACAATTGCTCTGGAAAACATGCAGGCATGTTGGCGGTTTGCCAGCAACGGAACTGGTCCCTCAACAGTTATCTGCAGCGTAGTCACCCCGTGCAGCAACTGATCCTGCAAAAATTGGCTGAATTGTTGCGGATGCCCGCAGAGGAATTTATTGGGGCTCGGGATGACTGTGGCGCTCCCACCTATCTGATGCAACTGGGTCAGATAGCCTCTCTATACGCCCAACTGTCCTCTGGCGACAATCTAGATATGGAACGCATCGCCCGGGCCATGGTCCACCATCCTTCTCTGATTTCCGGCAACGGTCAATTTGATACGGAACTGATGCGTCTGACCGAAGGGGAGTTGGTCAGTAAAGCTGGAGCAGAGGGAATTCAGTGTATTGGTCGTGTCGGCGAAGGCATGGGATTAGCCATTAAGGTGATGGATGGTGCCAAGCGAGCCAAACATGCGGTTGCAATCCAATTGTTAAAGCAAATGGGTTGGATTAGCCCTTCCCAAGCAGAAACGCTGGCCGAAAACTTCATGACCGTCAGCAAGGTCACGCGGCTGGAAGTTTCCGGTGAACTATCTATGCTGTAGTCCAGCAGCATGGCAAAATCGCTA
>CAZBTL010000365.1:0-3363 GCA_964494755.1 uncultured bacterium
GCGATCCGATCAGAATTGTGAAAGGTTTCCGCAGGAAATCCTTCTCACAAAGCCCTTACACCATCCAGTCGTTCACAAGTCATTTAGGATTGCTATATGTGTCAGCAGAGTAGAGGAGGTAAGGGTATAGCCCGATACTCAGTCAAAAATTACCAACCGTGTTGAATTTCGCCCCTATCGATCTTGTCCCAGATTAATTGCTGGCAAAGTTCAATTTCTTCAAACAGCACTTTCCCATCAGCACTAAAGCAGGCTTTGATCGCGTTCATTTCATCTTCAGTCACACAACCATCTGCGATCGCTCGCTCGAGTATCACCCGTAATTTCTCCAGATCCTCTAATTCTTCTGGGGAGAGGGGTTTGGCATTAGGGCGTTCCATCTTCATCAGCTTGCGACCTCTAGAGTGTGCGAGATGTCCGCTTTTGAAATGAAAGGTTACCGTTTTCCAGTCAATGGGGTACCGATGGGAAGCCTGCCAGCCTGGCAGCAAACAATTTGAACAGCAAACAATGTGAACAACAACCTTAACGAAGAAAGGAGGAATGAAAACCATCTTCATTCCTCCTGCACCTATCCGTGACTTAGTAAGGCCACTTCCAGTTCACAACATCGGGCCGATCAATGCCATGTTCGTAGGCATAGTTTGTGCAGGCAATTTGCTCATCTTTGAGCATTTCCTTAACATGGGCGCCTGCCACCCGCAACTTGGGAACGCGGTCAATCACATCAATGGCAATACTGAAGCGATCGATCTGGTTCTGAATGGCCAGGTCTAACGGGGTGTTAATATTACCCTTCTCTTTGTAGCCCCGCACATGGATGTTGTTGTGGTTAGTACGGCGGTAGGTGAGCCGGTGGATTAGCCAGGGATAACCGTGGAAATTGAAGATAACCGGTTTGTCGGGGGTAAAAAGACTATCAAAGTCGAGATCGCTTAACCCGTGTGGATGTTCTGACTCAGGCTGCAACTTGAACAGATCAATCACATTAACAAAGCGGATCTTCAAATCCGGGAAGTGTTCCCGCAGCATCCAGGTCGCTGCCAGCGATTCCTGAGTTGGAATATCCCCTGCAGTTGCCAATACCACATCAGGCTCTACACCCTGATCGTTACTAGCCCACTCCCAAATATCGATGCCTTTGGTGCAGTTACGAATGGCTGCATCCATGTCGTGGTACTGCAAGTGCATCTGTTTGTCGGACACAATCACATTGATGTAATTCTTGCTACGAAGGCAGTGGTCCGCCACTGACAGCAAGGTATTGACATCCGGCGGCATGTAAATTCGAACCACATCCGGGCTCTTGTTTAGAACCACATCGATAAAGCCTGGATCTTGGTGGGTAAAGCCGTTGTGATCCTGTCGCCACACCGTGGAAGTAATTAGCAAATTCAAGGACGCAACCTCCTCCCGCCAGTGAATGTGATTACAGATCGACAGCCACTTGGCATGTTGGTTAAACATGGAGTCAATTACATGGGCAAAAGACTCATAGGTAGAGAAAAACCCATGTCGCCCGCTCAGCAAATAGCCTTCTAACCAACCCTCCAGCGTATGCTCACTCAACATTTCCATCACCCGACCATCGGGTGCCAGTTCCCCGCCATCTTCATCTTCTGGTAAATACTCTGCAATCCAGAATTTCTTGCTGACTTCGTAAATGGCGCCCAATTTGTTCGAGGTATTTTCGTCCGGGCCAAAGACACGGAAGTTTGTCATGTTGTTCTTCATGACGTCCCGCAAGAACACTCCTAGGGGTTTGGTGTTCTCTACCTCAATAACACCAGGCTTTTCCACCTGTACCCCATAGTGGCGAAAATCAGGCAAATTTAACTCATGCAGCAGCAACCCACCGTTAGCATAAGGAGTGGAGCCGAGTCGCTTTTCTCCCGTGGGAGCCGTGGCTTTGATGTCGGGGAAAAGGGTTCCATTGGCATCAAACAGTTCTTCCGGTTTGTAACTCTTCATCCAGGCTTCCAACTGACGGACATGCTCTGGATTGCTGTGCATGCCGCCCATTGGTACCTGGTGGGACCGCCAGAACCCTTCTACTTTATGACCATCCACCTCGGCTGGGCCGGTCCAACCTTTCGGGGTCCGCAGGACAATCATGGGCCAGATGGGACGGGTGGCAACACCGCTAGACCGGGCTTCCTGCTGAATACTATGAATCTGAGCAATGCAGTGATCCAGCGTTGCCGCCATAGCCTGGTGCATCGATTCCGGATCAGACCCCTCTACAAAGTAGGGTTCATATCCGTAACCTTCAAACAAAGCCGTGAGTTCTCGATGACTGATGCGGGAAAGGATAGTGGGGTTATTGATCTTGTAGCCATTCAGGTGTAAGACTGGCAGCACGGCCCCATCGCGAATTGGATTGATGAATTTGTTGGAGTGCCAGGAAGTGGCTAGGGGGCCAGTTTCCGACTCACCATCACCGGGCATGGCCACCACAATCAAGTTGGGATTATCAAATGCAGCGCCATAGGCGTGGGACAGGCAGTAACCCAGTTCACCCCCCTCATGGATGGAGCCAGGGGTTTCCGGCGTGCAATGACTACCAACCCCGCCAGGGAAGGAGAATTGTTTGAAGAACCGCTTCATCCCTGCTTCGTTCTCGCTGCATTCCGAGTAGAAGCGCGAATAGCTGCCTTCCAGGTAACAGGGGCCGAGAAAACCAGGGGCCCCATGTCCCGCACCGACCATAAAGAGCATGTCCTGATCAAATTTCTTAATCACCCGATTCAGATGGGTGTAAAGAAAGCTAATCCCAGGACTGGAGCCCCAGTGTCCCAATAACCGCTGCTTGATTTGCTCCGGTTTTAACGGCTGCTTCAGTAAGGGGTTATCCCGCAGGTAAATCATTCCTACTGCCAAATAATTCGCGGCCCGCCAGAAGGCATGCATTTTCCCTAGCTCTTCGGCACTGAGGGGTGCCCCCTGAACCGTGGCGCGAGCAGGACCATAAGCACTGATGGGAAAGTCTTGAGTTGGTTTGGGAGGAGTTGCAACCATAACGACAGTTTGTCTCTTATGAAGGGCTCAAAGTTAAGGATGGGAGTACGTCATCAATGGGCGGGAGGACTAGAAACATCGACCGATGAAACAATTAGCTGTTTACATTAGTCAGCGATCGAGCAGCAAGTTGCAAGAAATTCGATTAGGTTAGTAGATGCGTCTAGGGTCTGTTTCGGAATCTTCATGAAAACCTTGATGCCTTTATTAAAGGAATAGACTTTGACCGACTTTTAAAACACACCCTAGTCAAAACAACTATGCCATCAGGCATTTACAGGAGGATTATACAGTCGGCGCTTTAGCGCTGAAGCGCTGACTACAAACCCTAATTTCTAGAGTTGA
>CAZBTL010000366.1:0-3349 GCA_964494755.1 uncultured bacterium
TGGCGATCGCCCAGTCTGACTGAAGCTAATGGTTGGCTGGAAGAACCGTGAACTAGATCATCTTGGGCTGGCGCAGGGGCAGAGAGGGAACGGGTTTGTAAAAGCTCTGAAAGCGCCGACAGATGACTCAATAGCTGGGTGGAGCGTGCGGTCATTGGAATAGCCCTCTACATCTCGGGGTGTGCTACAAAAGTAATACAATACTACAAGTTGTCAAGCTTGTGCTACAACTTTTTGACTGTTCTAAGTCTGGAGGGAAGGCGGTTACCGTGATTGACAGGCAGGTGTTGGCCTCAGTCAGGTTGAAAGACCTTCTCCGACAAAGCCGTTATAGGTTGTAGTATGGATGTTGCAAGGGCGGGTTATCCCCTGCACTGGTAAGGTCAGCTTGTCCCGTCTTGAATGGAACGTGAGTTAACTTGTTTCGGATACATCTCAAACAGTAGTCACTCCGGAAATCTACCGGAGCAATGAGTTCATTTGGGGAAAGGGATCTCAGTTTTTACACGGGCAACTTCAGTTGAGTGGTAAGGGTTTCTTCCACCTGCGGCAGAAATTCGGGTTTGATGTGGCGGAAGGTGAGGTTGCAGCGAGGATTGGTCAGGGGAATTGCTTTGTGGAGCAACTTGGTGTTGATACGGACTACCAGCCCATCTGTCAGGTGATGCTGCAATTCTCCCAATTCGTAGTCCCGTTCCAGATACAGCGCTTCACCCAGATTTACCATCACAGCGATGCCTGCAAAGTGACCATGATCTCGGTGCCAGTGAATGGTGGTGTCACCGCCGCAAACCAGCAGGCTATGCCAGCCGGGGAGTAATCGATCGCCCAGCATTCGTACTCGATGATCGGGTTCCTCGGTGCGAACTAATCGGGCCCGTCCTTTGGCGATCGATTGCAGATTTGAGGCAATGCCAAAACATTTTACTCGCCGGTTGGGGGCATAGCGGCTGCGGATGGCCGTGGGAGACAGGTCCAGCGACTCAACCCATTGCCACAGGTGGGTGAGGGGTTCTCCCTGAATCTGTCCGACGATTTCCATTCGGCCATCTCCTCGGTAACTATAGCGATTCGATCAGGATTGCGAAAGGTTTCCAGCGGCTTGGTTTATCTTATCGACAGTCTTGGGTGTTTGTATTACGGCCTGCACAATTCTAGAAACAAAAAGGCACTCAGGGATGGACGAAGATCGGTTAATCTCTGAGTGCCTGGCACGGTTATGAAGTTGTGGAACGAGGGAGACGGTTGCCCTTTGGGCTGCATCCCGATCAGTGAGTAGCCCGCTCCGTTAGTTGGGTTAGCACTTGACTGGAGCGTTCTACAAAGGTCTTCATGCCTTCCGCATCGAAGCCTTTCTGGGCCATCAGGGCCAGGTCATAAACCTGATTGCAAATCAGGGTTGCTAGTTGGGCCGACGGCGAGGGACCGGCATCCTGGATAATGGCTCCCTGGCTGAGGGCGGCCAAATTCTGGATCAGCGGATGGGCTGTGTTTACCAACAGGATGTGTTCTTCGGGGAATTCCATCATCTGCTGTTGCAACAGGGCATTCATTTCCCGCAGGCGGCGCAGGTGTTCCGGCAACAGGACGATCGCTGGCGGGGTGTTCGGTTGATTGTCGCCCTTCAGGGCTTCTGTCCGGATGGTAACCTTAGGTTTGTTGAGGGCCTTCTCAAACAGTTCCTTGATTTGTTCACTGCGGGTTTTGTTGGTGGTAGGGTCCACAATCTCTGCTTCCCGCTCCTTGTCCAGCAGGGTGTCATCCAGGTCAGAATCCACGCGAGAGAACTTGACTTCGGGATGCTCCCGTTCCAGGAAGCTAATGAAATGGGTGTCAATGAAGGAATCCATAAACAGGACTTCTAGGCCCTGCTTTTTGTGCAGTTCCACATAGGTGGCCTGGGTGACTTCATCGGTGCAGTAGTAAACCCGATTGGCGTGCCGCTCTTTGTTTCGTTCCAGATAGTCCTTTAGGGTGGTGTAGGACTTGCCGTCCAGCACATTCAGCGGTTCCGACGGCGATTGCCAGACATCGCCTTCCGCCGTTTCCACTTCCACCTGGGGTGCAGCAGCAGCAGCACTCAGATCTGCAGTGGTGCGGTAGATCAGGATGTCCTCGACCTGTTTCTTGAACTTGTCATCGTTGAGGGAGCCAAACTTGACGAAGGTGCCCAGATCCTGCCAGCAGCGGATGTATTCCTCCCGGTTATCGCGGTACAGTTCCTTCAGGCGATCGCCGACTTTTTTGGCAATGTAGTCAGCAATTCGCCGCACGGTGCGATCGTTTTGCAGGAAACTGCGGGAGACATTAAGCGGAATATCAACGCTGTCAATCACGCCCCGCAGTGGCAACAGGAAACGGGGAATCACTTCTTCGCAGTTGTCACTGACAAACACCTGATTGCAGAACAGCTTGATCTGGCTCTTGGTGACATCGACATCGGGTTTTAACTTGGGGAAATAGAGGATGCCGTTGACCACAAAGGGATAGTCAGTGTTCAGATGTACCCACAGCAGCGGATCTTCCTGGAAGGGATAAAGGTAGCGATAAAACTCCAGGTAATCCTCCTTGGTGAGGGAACTGGGAGACTCCTTCCAGGGCGCTTTTTGCCGGTTAACCTGCTCCGGTGCTTTGACTTCTGGGGCCGCTTCCCCTTCCGCTGGGGCTTCCTTCACCTCCAACTTGATTGGGAAGGGCATAAAGTCGCAATACTTGGTGATCAGCTGACGGATGCGGTAGGGGTCCAGATACTCCTGCTCCTCATCCATCAGGGTGAGGGTGACTGTGGTGCCCCGACTGCTGCGGCTGGAGTCCGTCAGTTCAAATTCCGTGCTGCCTTCGCAGGCCCAGTGGACGGCTTGGGCTCCGGATTGATAGGACAGGGTATCAATTTCCACCCGCTTGGCCACCATAAAGGCCGAGTAAAAACCAAGGCCGAAGTGGCCAATAATCTGCTGATCGGTGCTGGCCTTGTATTTTTCGACAAATTCCTCGGCACTGGAAAAGGCCACCTGGTTGATGTATTTTTTGACCTCGTCGGCAGTCATGCCAATGCCAGTGTCGGAGACAGAGAGGGTTTTGGCCTGCTTGTCCAGGGTGATGACAATTTCCGGCTCGCCCAAGTCACCGGAATATTCGCCTGAATGCGCCACCATTTTGAGCTTCTGGATGGCGTCTACCGCGTTGGAAACCAGCTCCCTAAGGAAGATTTCGTGATCTGAGTAGAGCCATTTCTTGATAATCGGAAAAATATTTTCCGTATGAATCGTAATTGTTCCCTTTTCCAAAACGGTTGTCATGGGGTGCTCCGGGATGGTCAATGTCTAAGCGTTTTCAAATAGGTAGCTAG
>CAZBTL010000367.1:0-3337 GCA_964494755.1 uncultured bacterium
TATTGTGATCGATAAGAAACTTCATGCCCGAGACGCAAGCTTGGCCTTGGCTGCCTGAAGCTTTTCCCATGCTGTCTCGAGGCCCGGCGGCGGTGGCAGTTGCGCAATATGTGCCAATCGCTCACGGTTTTGTGCTTCGTAAACCTGCCGAAGTTCTTCGTCCTGCTTCACAACCATTTGATATTCTGCTTCAACTTCAGCCCAGTTTTCTGCGATATAGGAAATGGCAGCCTCGAATTGATGATCGGCAATCTGGGGAAAATGGCGCCGGAAAGCCTGCGGTGAATGACCCGCGTGGAGGTAATCCATCAGTTGGTACAGGGTGATCCGAGTACCCGCAATCACTAAGCCCCGTTCCGTATAGGTCACCCCTGATTGGTCATACGATGTAGATGGCATGGTCATCACCCCGTTAGCGTTACTTCCATCCTAATACGCCAAGCCCAGTAGGCACGTAATCACGTCCTGGCTTCCCCTTCCAGCCAAGAAATCGGCGATCGCTCATTTCCTCTGGTGCTGTTAGGGCGACAGTTCAGCCAGCATTATGGGCAATCTGTTTGCCATCCGTCGCATTTCCCTGAAGTCAGGTCAGCCTGATGAGAGTGGCAACCATTAGCTGGTTCTCATGAACGGGCTAGCATTTGTTGTTCCAGTCGCTTCAGAACTTGCAAAACCTGGTACAAATCGTTGCCCCGATTCAACAACGAAAACACGTTGGATAGCCCATATCGTGGAATTTCCCCAGGCACCAGCTTGATAAAAAGAAACTCACTGCCATTCAAGACCATGCCAAATAGAGCCTGATCCGCAGCCGGACAGGCCAACATGTAGGCTAGTGCCTGCGGAATAGCCTTAGTTAACGAAAACTCGGAATTCTTGGCCTCGATCACCGTGATCCAGAGCTGGGCTTGAATCACCAGGACATCAATGCTGCCCTGAATCACTTCCCCTTCATCTTCTGCGGAAACCCGCACTTCTTTCTCACCCTCCACCCGGAATGGCGGTTCATAAAACCCCGCTAAGTCCAATAGCGGTGACAGGACGACCATTTTGACGATGCTTTCCATCACTGGATATTCCAGGAGATAGAGGTAGTTCCGCTTCACGCGATCGAGGGTCTGCCGCTCTGTAGGAGTTAATTCCGGGAGATCACTCATCCATTCCGGGAAAAATGACTCATCTTCTACCCGTTGTAAGCCAAACTTGGCCTTCAGGTCGTGGAATTTGATATTTCTGGTTGCAATCGTTTGTGCCACGTCGTGCTTGCCCTCAAATAGTGCGATCGACAAAAAACTTCATGCCCGAGACGCAACCTTGGCCTTGGCCTTGGCTGCCTGAAGCTTTTCCCATTCGGTCTCGAGACCCAGCGGCAGTGGCAGTTTCGTAATATCTGCCAATCGCTCACGGTTTTGTGCTTCGTAAATCTGCCGAAGTTCTTCGACCTGCTTCACAACGATAATCACTAACCCCCGTTCCGTATAGGTCACCCCTGATGGCTTATGCGATGTAGATGGCAGGGTCATCACCCCGTTAGCGTTACTTCCATCCTAATACGCCAAGCCCAGTAGGCACGTAATCACGTCTTAGCTTCCCCTTCCAACCAAGAAATCGGCGATCGCTTTTTTCTCAGACGCGATCGCCGCTTAGACAGAATCATGCAGTCAATTGCTACTGCTGATTTTGGCTGCAATCCGTTCAGCCTGTTTCAGCCGCCTGCTCCTTGTTGCCGTTTGCGACGCAGAGCCGCCAAACCCATGCCAATGAAGCCGGGTAGCAGGATGAAGTGGGGCGAAGGTTCAATGCGTCCAACGCTACGTTTTTCCCTGGAATCAGCAACGCATCGGGAGGAGTAAAAATAAAGAGTCAGTGGCAAATTCTCCAGGATGCGCTAACCCTCATGCACTTTTTCAATATACTTGTACTAACAGATCATGCCAAATCCTGAATTTGTGCCTTAATAGGCATGTACGAGTGTCAGTCTGCCCTATTCTGCTTGACTATGTTGCCCAGCTACACGGTGCGCGAAAGCCGCAAGGCCAAACACGTCTCCCTCAGAATTTCCCCAACCGGCCAGTTGGAGGTGGTGGTGCCGACGGGTTTTGACCGTCAACGTATCCCGGATATTGTCCAACGCAAGCAGTCGTGGATTGACAAGGTAACACGACGGATCGAAGCCAGACAGGAGCGAGAAGAGTCTCGCAGCGAGAATGGCCTGCCCACCCTGCTGACCCTACAGGCGATCGCAGAGGAGTGGCAGGTCCATTACCATTCCACCGAATTGCCCGGTGTACGCTGTGTGGAACAGGGTAAGGCAAGCCTTGCGATCTACGGAGAGGTCAACAATCCCCAGCTTTGCCAGGCTGTGCTGCGCCGCTGGTTGATTCATAAGTCCCAGTTGCATCTGGTTCCCTGGTTACGGACCGTCAGCACGGATGTTCAACTGCCGTTTACCAGCGCCACCGTGCGCCAGCAGAAGACTCTGTGGGGTAGTTGCAGTAGTCGTAAAACCATTAGTTTGAACAGTAAGCTGCTATTTTTGCCGCCGGAGTTGGTGCGGTATGTCCTGGTGCATGAACTTTGCCATACGGTTCACATGAATCATTCCAAGGCTTTTTGGTCCCTTGTGGGCAGCCATGAACCCAACTTTGAATACCTGGACGCGCGTCTGCGGGATGCCCGGATCTGGGTGCCGCTGTGGATTGAACAGGATCGCTAGAGTGGGGGATGCCATGCGGAGGGCGGCTAGTTTGCTAGGCTAAAGATCTGGCGATCGCCGGCAGTCGTTGTTCACGGTCTGCATCCCTATGGATACTTACCTGTTACACCGGATTGAACCTGAACTGATTACACCGGAACGGTTTCGTCCCTATGGTCAGGTGATTTTTGCCACGGGTGACGATCAAGCCTTCAATGCCAATGATGCCCAGTTACAACTCAGCAATGGCCAGCCGCGCCTCTACATCATGCGGCTCCATCAACGGGGCCGCCGGTTTCATAAAATTACCCGTCACCAACGCTGTACCCAGTGTTTGGGGTCCTTAGCAGGGAAGGAATGGTTCATGGGAGTGGCTCCACCCTCAGCAGCGGCGGTTCCTGACTGGAGAGAAATTGTGGTCTTTCGGATTCCCGGCACTTGCTTCATCAAGCTGGAGGTGGGCACCTGGCATGCGGGTCCTTACTTTGAAGGTGAGTTTGTCGATTTTTACAACCTGGAGTTGACCGACACCAATCTGGTGGACCACGACACCTGTAACCTGCTGGATCAGTATGGGGTGGAGTTTGAAATTCTTCCCTGATGGCTAGCTAGCCAGAACAGAACCTTGGCTACCGCTACTAG
>CAZBTL010000368.1:0-3324 GCA_964494755.1 uncultured bacterium
ACTAGACACATAACTGCAATGGTTAACTGCGATGGTGGTGGTTATTACATCTGCCCAACTGTTAAGTTTCAGGCGCGGATGGGTGCTGCACTAAAAACTTGAGGTCTTCCACCAGGCTGATGAAAAAGTTGGTGGCATCCACCTGCATGCCAATCCAGGCGTTAGCTGGCGGTTTCGCCCCGTGGCGATGATCGATCAAGGTCTGGCCTCGGGTCCACTGGCCCTGGGTTTCCACCTGCACCCTGGCTCGACGCAGCAGTAAGGTTTCGGGATAAAACAGATAGCCGACGGTGACCGCATCATGAACTAAAAAACCCCGAACACCTTGAGTTTCTCGATATTTCAGGGCGGTGGAAATCATGAATTGGCAAAGCTTTTCTAGCAACTGGGCGATCGCGCTCTGGGGGTTGGCTTGGCTCACGGCCTGACCCATTGCCTCAGTCCAGATCAGGTGGCGCGAGATATCCAGGGGAATCAGCACCAGATCCTGCCGACTTTGGAAGACGGTCTGGGCTGCCTCCGGGTTGTAGGCAATATTGAACTCGGCATGGGGGGTAATGTTGCCAGGAACCTGAAACGACCCGCCCATGATCACAATTTCCTTGGCCAATTGCAGAACACCGGGATGTTTGGCTTCCGCCGCTGCCAGATTGGTCAGGGGGGCGATCGCGACAACCGTAACTTCTCCCGGTTGGCTGGTCAATGCTTCCAGCAGAATGTCATCGGAAGCGCGGGCAGTTTCAAACTGGTGCTCCCCCGTCAAGGTATGGGACAGGTTGCCCATGCCGTCAGCCCCATGAATGTGGGCCGCATCCCCGGTGATAGGGGGATGGGCCGGTACAGCAGCACGACCCACCTCGATCTGGGGATATCCGCCTAGGGTCAGGATGCGGCTAGCCGTGGCAAAGGTCCGGTGGGCTGACACATTACCCTTCGCCGTTGTGACGGCCAGCAATTCTGCTAGCCCCTGACGCACCAGGCTAAGCAACCACAGCAGGGCGAAGACATCATCGCCGCCGGGGTCCGTATCCAGGATGATTTTAGGTATGGAAGACATGATGATTAACCAGCGGGACCTACGACTGCCACGGCCGCCTCCAGGGCGATCGCCACATGGGTCCAGTGGGTGCCGCCCTGACAGAACACCACAAAGGGTTTTCGCAACGGCCCATCGGCGGAAAATTCCGAAGTGCTGCCATCGATAAACGTGCCCCCCGCCATCACCAGTTCACTCTCGTATCCCGGCATGGCAGCGGGCACCGGATCCAGATAGGAGCCAATGGGCGAATGCTGCTGAATCACCCGGCAAAAAGCAATCAGCTTCTCCGGAGAACCCAGTTGGATGGCCTGGATCACATCCCGGCGGGGAGCCATCGGCAGGGGATTGACCGGATAACCCAGTCGATCAAACACATAGGCGGTCAGGTGGTTGCCTTTCATAGCTTCCCCCACCATCTGGGGCGCCAGAAACAAGCCTTGAAACAGCAGTCGGTTCTGGTCAAAGGTGGCCCCCCCGGAACTGCCAATGCCAGGAGCGGTTAGGCGACAAGCAGCCGCTTCTACCAGATCGGCCCGCCCCGCCACATAGCCCCCCGCTGTGACAATGGTGCCACCGGGATTTTTAATCAGGGATCCGGCAATCAAATCCGCCCCTACCGCCGTTGGTTCCCGGTCTTCGATAAATTCGCCGTAGCAGTTATCGACAAAGCAAATCGTTTCGGGGTTCTGCTGTTTCACCAAGGCCACAATTTTGGCGATATCGGCGATCGCCAGACTGGAACGCCAGGAATAGCCACAGGAACGCTGGATCAAAACCAGACGGGTTTCCGGACGGACGGCAGTGGCCAGGGCCTGCCAGTCTACTGTGCCAGCCGGGGTCAATTCCAATTGACGATAGCGAATGCCAAAATCAGCCAGAGAGCCCTGATTATTTCCCCGCAGGCCAATCACCTCTTCCAATGTGTCATAGGGCGCCCCCGCCACCGCCAGCATCTCATCCCCTGGCCGCAACACCCCATACAGAGCCGCTGCGATCGCATGGGTGCCAGAGACCAATTGCACCCGGACCACCGCCGCCTCAGCCGACATCACATCCGCAAATACGCGATCGAACACCTGACGCCCCAAATCATCGTGACCATACCCCGTCACCCCAGCAAAATGGTGCGTTCCCACCCGGTGGTGTCGAAAAGCGGTCAGAACCCGATGCAGATTTACCTTGACCTGAGCGTCAATACCAGAAAAAATTTGTGATAGTGCTTGTTCTGCTTCCCCAATTAATCTGGAGCTATCCATTCGTGCCTCGTTCGTTCCCAGAGTACGCCGGACGCGTATTTCTCTGATTGTTAAAGTTGCACACAGGTTTGCCTGCGTCCGTTTTGCTCCTTCCGTTAGAATGAGCGAGGTCTATTCTCGCGCAGATTGGCACCATAATCCACCATCGAGATGAATGAATGACTGTTGCAACTTCTAATCAACTTAAGCTTGACTGGCCCGTAATTCTGTTCATGACGATCGTCCACGCCGGAGCAATGCTAGCCTTCCTACCAGCATTTTTCAGTTGGCCAGCGGTTGCCCTGATGCTGTTTCTCCACTGGGTGACCGGAGGACTAGGAATTACGCTGGGCTTCCATCGGTTGGTGACGCACCGCAGTTTCCAGGCCCCCAAGTGGCTGGAATATTTCCTGGTTTTCTGCGGCACCATGGCCTGCCAGGGAGGACCGATTGATTGGGTGGGTATGCACCGGATTCACCACCTGCATTCTGATCAATCCGCAGACCCCCATGATTCCAACCGGGGATTTTGGTGGAGTCACATGGGCTGGATGCTGTACGAAATCCCGGCCCGTGAAAATGTGGATCGGTTTACTAAAGATATTGCGGATGACCCGGTCTATCAGTTTCTCCAGAAGTTCTTCATTCCGATTCAGATTGGCCTGGCTGTTTTGCTCTATGTCCTGGGCGGATGGTCCTTTGTCATCTGGGGTGTGTTTGTGCGGCTGGTAGCCGTGTTTCACTGTACCTGGCTGGTCAACAGCGCCACCCATCTGTTTGGTTATCGCACCTATCCCTCTGGCGATAACTCAACCAATTGTTGGTGGGTAGCCCTGCTCACCTATGGCGAAGGCTGGCACAACAACCACCATGCTTTCCAGCATTCGGCCCGACATGGCCTGCGATGGTGGGAAATTGACATGACCTGGATGACCATCTGGTTGTTCCAGACCCTCGGGTTAGCAACCAAGGTGAAACTAGTGGAAGTCGAAAAAGACTAGTGCAGCGTCAACTCTAGAAATTAGGGTTTGTAGTCAGCGCTTCAGCGCT
>CAZBTL010000369.1:0-3314 GCA_964494755.1 uncultured bacterium
CTTTAAGGCTGAGTAGTTACCTCCATTTTTTGAGGAAACCTCTTGTCATTTCGCGCCAGCCTAGGGCACCTGTTCTGTGCAAAGGTTAATGGTCGGAGCCATGCAATTGCAGCCGTCAGGGGATACTATCAGAGGAAGACTGTAATTCCTGGCAGGTTGTTTGGAATTGCGATCCCGTCCAATCAGATGCAGTCATAACGGTTCTTAAGTGATGACGCTGACCCAGGTTTTGGGCGCCTTTCTGATTTTCACCCTCTGCCCGTTGTTGGGCGGGCTGCCTCTGATTGCCTGGATCACCACAGCCCTGACGGGTAAGCGGTTGAGCCAATTGGGCACTGGCAATGTCAGCGTTTCAGCAGCGTTCTATCATGGCGGTCGGTTGGTCGGCATCCTGGCAGTGCTGTCAGAAGCGTTGAAAGGCATTGCTGCGGTGCTGCTGGCCCGTGCCTTTTTCCCCCTGGCTCCCGAATGGGAGATGATTGCCCTCATGGCCCTGGTGATGGGGCGTTACTGGTTTGGCAAGGGGGCCGGAACCACCAACGTAGTTTGGGGCTACACTGTCCACGATCCGGTGGCGGCGCTGCTGGTCTTCCTGATCGGCGGCATTGGCTTTACCCTGGTGCGGGAACGGCGATGGGGCCGCACCTCGATCCTGGTTCTGTTTCCCCTGATTACGGCGTTGCTCCATCCCCATCAGTCAGCGCTAATCGGCTGGACCATCGCTTTGGCCGGATTGATGGGCTGGATTTACACCAAAATTCCCGATGACCTGGAACTCAACCCAGGGGCCGGAAAACCCAGTTCCCGAGCTGTGTTTCAGTTTTTTCGCGGCGATCGCGGTGTCCGCACCCTGCAGCATGATCTGGACGCCCGTAAGGTTGGTCAGAAAGCAGCGACTCTGGCTGAGCTAAAACGGTTGGGGTATCCAGTGCCAATGGGCTGGGTGTTGCTGCCGGGGGATGATCCGGAACCCCTGATCACCCTCTTGCAACCCTCCGACCAAACACCGCTGGTGGTCCGATCGTCGGCCATTGGAGAAGACTCCCCTACAGCTTCGGCGGCTGGCCAGTATTTGACCGTTCTGGACATTACCCAGGCAGAGGATCTACCGATTGCCATCCATCGCTGTCTGGCTTCCTACGACGATCCAGCAGCAGTACAGTACCGCCGCGATCGCGGCCTGCCGGACGCTTCAATGGCCGTGTTAATTCAGGAACAGGTAATAGGAGTGTTTTCCGGCGTAGCCTTTAGCCGAGACCCGATCGCCTGCCAGGGAGAAGCCGTCGTTATTGAAGCCCTGCCTGGTGACGCCACTCGGGTGGTGTCGGGTCAGGTGACCCCAGAGAGCTATCGGGTGCAGGTAGGAGATGACCTGCGTGCGGCCAGTCATACGGACAACCGACCGGCCTGGTTGCTGCCCGATGACCTGCACCTGACGGTAGAGGGCGAGGGGGATGTGCCACCCCGGCTGATCCAGCAGGTGGCGTTCCTGGCTCGCCAGTTAGAGCAGCAATTTCACGGCATTCCCCAGGATGTGGAGTGGAGTTATGACGGACAGATCCTGTGGCTGCTGCAAAGCCGCCCGATTACGACCCTGCTGCCCATCTGGACCCGCAAAATCGCTGCGGAAGTCATTCCCGGCCTTATCCATTCCCTCACCTGGTCAATTAATCGGCCCCTTACCTGTGGCGTTTGGGGGGACCTGTTCACCCTGGTGCTGGGCCAGCGGGCCAACGGCCTGGACTTCAATGAAACGGCTACCCTGCATTACTCCCGGGCCTATTTCAATGCCACCCTGCTGGGTCAGATTTTCCGCCGCATGGGTCTGCCACCAGAAAGTCTGGAATTTTTAACGCGGGGAGCCAAATTTAGTCGGCCGCCGTTGACTTCCACCCTGCGCAATATTCCCGGTCTACTGCGATTACTGCAACGGGAATGGGCACTGGAAAAGGACTTCCAACGAGATGCCCGCCAATCGTTTGACCCAGCGATCGCGCAATTACGCCAAACCCCAGCCGCCAAGTTATCCCCCTCCCAACTCTTGACCCGGATTGACTTTATCCTGGAACAGTTACGCACCGCTACCTACTACAGCATCCTGGCCCCCCTGAGTGCAGCCCTGCGGAAGGCCATCGCCAGACAGCCGGATGACCAAGTGGATCAGCAAGATACCCCTGAAGTGGCGGCAGTGCGATCGCTGCAAGCATTGGCCAGTCAGATCCGGACCTGGCTGGATGCTCAGTCGGCTCTGGCCGATTCGCTGCCAACAGCAGATGGAAATAGGCTATTTAAGCTTCTGGCGACTACCGTCGAAGGGCAAGCATTGCTGCACCAATTTGACCAGTGGCTGGCGGAGTACGGCTATCTGAGCGAGGTTGGCACCGATATTGCAGTTCCTACCTGGCAGGAAGATCCCCAGCCGGTGCGCGACTTGCTAGCTCAGTTTGTCTGGCAGCCAGCGGCAGCCGCGGTCCCCCAACGGCGATCGAAGCAGCAACGGCAAGGGGTGTCCCGCCGATTCCGACTGAAGGGACAGGTCACCGAAATTTACAGCCGTCTGCTGGCTGAGTTGCGTTGGAGCTTTGTGGCCCTGGAGCAGCACTGGTTGGGGTCGGGGGTCCTGAACACCGCTGGGGATATTTTCTTCCTGGAGTTTTGGGAAGTGCGGCGGTTGATTGAGTTGGCGGATGGGTTGCCAGATGGGGAGGCGGCTCGGCAATTTGGCCACCATTTGGGAGAGCGAATTCAGCAACGGCAGGCCCAGTTAGAACAAGACCGGCTGCTGCCAACAGTGCCCTTTCTGGTTTATGGCAATGAACCTCCACCCCCCCCGTCCACCAGCCAGCGGACGGCAACCGATCGGCTTTATGGCATTGCGGCCAGCGCTGGGATCATCGAAGGGCGGGTCCGGATTGTCCGCAGTCTCCGGACGATACCCACCATTGATCGCGAAACCATTCTGGTGGTGCCATACACGGACTCCGGCTGGGCTCCCCTATTGGCCAGGGCTGGCGGGCTGATTGCGGAAGTAGGGGGCCGACTCTCCCACGGGGCGATCGTGGCGCGAGAATATCGTATCCCAGCCGTGATGGATGTCCACAACGCCACCCAGTTACTACGGGATGGTCAGATGGTACGGCTGGATGGCCAGCAGGGAATTGTGGAAATTCTCTAAGTCATACTGATTTCATCTGATGCTGCATAGAATTTACCCCACCGCCTGCGGCGCTTCCCGCGCTACGCGCCGCTAACGCTAGAACCAAAGGGATGTTGGGAGGGGTTGGATAATGCTCATCATTAAAGAAAGAGAATTA
>CAZBTL010000370.1:0-3292 GCA_964494755.1 uncultured bacterium
TTCCGTCACCCGTACCTGCAACAAACTTTGTCCCGGTTGGGAACCTGCTGCTAGTTCTGCAGAAATTGACCGGATCAGTGGGTTCAGTTGTAAGAGTTGCAACGCTTCCAGCAGGCGATCGCGGTTGAGCGGTTTGCGGGTGGCGATAGCAATCCGGGAGCGAATGTAATTAGGGTTTAACCGCCGGGTGCCAACTACCTGGATATCTTCCAACCCCCCTTCCACCACCTGAACTTTCACCACCCCAGCCTGTAACTGTTGGGGCGGAATGTATGCACCGGAATTAATATATCCCCGGTCCACATAGAGTTGGGTTATTGCCGAGCGGACCTGGAACAGTTCAGCTAGGGAAATGGGCCGTTGGGTAAACGGTCGGGTAATTTGGGCAAAATCTTGAGGGCTGAACACCGTACTTCCCACCACATCAAATCGCTGAACAGTAATGGTTTCAGGAAAATCTGCCGGTGGCTGGGGCAATGGCGTAGGCGGGGAAGGGGGCGGTAGTAATTGGTTCGGTGGAGGCAGGAAAGTGGGCGGTATCGGTTCCGGCAAAGGCTGACTAGAAGGAGGAGGGGGATTGAGAGGACCAATTGGGCGCTGATTGGGAAATACTCGCCGCTCTCCAGGCGGAAGCACAATCTGGGCACTGAGGGGCTCACCCGTCAACAAACTGACCAGCAAAATTGACCCAGTCCCAACCAAAATTGCTGTCTGAATGCCAGTAAGTAGATGGATACGAAAAAATGCCACATACACCCCCATTACCGCCCCCGATCTCCAACGCACGATAGCAAAACACAAAAATTAGGAGGGATTGATCTTTGTCTAGACACTTATAGCCGAGAACTGACGAAGGGATACAGGAAGATTGCCTTAAACTCTTCTGGCTGCAGCAAAGACGCAATCTAGAGAAAGGGAGGAAAGCTTTACGAAATACCAGTGCTTCCGTGCTCTTGGGCAGGCTAATCAGTTGATTCTTGCAGGTATGCTCCGATTGTTTGCCGAATTAGTAGGCTTTTTGCTCCTCATTATCCTGTGGACGTGGAATCGGTTGCTCCCAGGTATCAACCAGCAGTGTGCCCTCCGGCAATTCCGCCAACCACGCCTCTAGTTCTGCCCGTTCGACGCTGTCGCATTCTTGTTGCCATTGCTCGAGCAAACTAGCGAGCAACTCTGTCCGCAGATAGGGAAGCATCTCATGGATATAGTTCCACACCGTTGTTACCGCGATCGCGCCCACAGACCCAGTTGGGCATTCCACCGTAAGGGGCGTGCGGCCCTAGCTAGGGGCGATTCTGGTAGTTGGCCCACTAACACGCCGTAATCCCAGCACTCCGCAATCAGTATTGCTTTGAGTCAAACAGCCATCATCTGGCCGTCCTGTCTGGTTGAAGTCGGACTAGAACTTTTGGCCAAAGCCAAACTGCAGACGGCTGTCTCCTTGATTGGTGACGCCGAAGTCGAGCCGCAAGATTCCCAGTGGCGATTTCACTCGCAACCCTAAGCCGCCTCCCAGGCCAGTGCCAGGGTCTCCCCGTTGCACACCGGGCGCTCCAGGAACTGCTCCACTGGACCCTAAGTCAGAGCCAAAATCCAGGAATACTACGCCTCCTAGAAAACGGTAAACCGGAAAGCGATATTCTGCTGAGGCCAGAAAATAACTGCGGCTAATCGCCAGATCAGCCATTCCATAGCCGCGAACGCTCCCCGGTCCCCCCAGGGTAAAGGCATTGTAGGGGGGCAAATCGCCCAATTGGGTGCCGCCCTGTAGGTTGAAGGCAAACACCTGGGGATATTCGGCGTCCGGTGGTGATTGGAAGAGCGTGACTGGAATGAACTGGGCGTAGTTGATTTCCAGCCGGTTGCTGAGAATGTTGCCCCGGCCAAAAGGAAGGGACTGGGTGGTGCCCAGGCTTAAGAGTGACCCTTTGCCGGTATTAACCGGGTTATCCCGCTGGTCACGGGTAGCGGTGAAGCTGATGGTGGTCAGGTCATCAATGCCAGAAGGACTGGCGGTCAGGGGATCGCCATCAGCATCGAAGCCAAAGGCCCGACCTTCACTGTCCCGCATACTGATGTTGGTATAGTTAATCCCCAAAACCCCATCCCAGTCTGGCCCCAGGGGATGTTGCAGGTTAAAGCCGCCGCCATACCGGCGATCGCGGATGCGATCGCCGTTGGCAAACCGTTCATCTTCAAAGATCAGAGACTGGCCGCCACTGCGAAAAATATTGGCTCCGTAACCGGGAACCCCCGGCTCAGTGTCCCGATAGGGACTGTTAAACCGCAAACTTCCCTGAATATCCTTTAATCCCACCTGGACGTTGGCACTCAACTGTTGCGCCAGACCGGCAAAGTTGTTGTCCTGGAAGGAAACCAGGGCATACACCCCTAGTTCATCATTGTAGCCACCGCCTAGGTTGATGGAACGGGCTGGCCCTTCAGCCAGATTAAAGGTGACAATCAGCCGCTTGGCATCGCCTGCAAAGCTGACGTAGACACTGCTAAAAATGCCTAACTTGACCAGATTCTCGACACTCTCCTGGGCCAGTTGAGCTTGAAACACCTGCCCCTGCTGCAGCTTGATTTGACGCTGAATAAACCCAATCTGGGTCCGGCCTCGAATTGGCTGCCCCTTGTCGTCAACAGTTTGACCTTGCTGATTGACAAACTGAACCTTGACATCAGCAATGAACCCCTCAGCCACTTCAACCACCAGGCTGCCTTCTCGCAACGGTTGCACGCTCAACACCCGAGCTAGGGTATAGCCATTTTGCAGATACCACTGGTTAATCTGCTGCACCCCTTGATTAATCCCCGTAGGATTAACGGATTGACCAATCTGGTCCTTGAAGATCTCATTGGCAACTTCCTGGGTCAGGACTCGGGCACCGGACAGGCGAATGTCCTGAATGATCATCGGTGTCACCTGATAAACCACCGTAATGCCGATCTGGTTTGGCACGGTCTTGATGGTGGCGGTGGCGAATAGGCCAGTATTCAAAATCTCAGCAATATCCTGTTTCAGTTGAGCAGCGGTAACCTGACTACCTGGCTTAGTCAGAACCGTGTCCAGAACGGTCTGTTGCAGTTCTGGGCCGACGCCAACGACTTGAATATCTGTGACGGTGAGGGCGGGACCAGATGAATCAATGGCGGCGGCTGGTCGAGGGGCGGAAACGGCTGGTGTTGCTGGGGTCGTTGGAACCGTTACCGGGTTGGGAGTGGAGAAACTGGTTGGCACGACCCAAATGGGCTCTGAAAAGGATTGGGGTTGAACTAGGGGGATGGC
>CAZBTL010000371.1:0-3289 GCA_964494755.1 uncultured bacterium
CTATTAAATGAAAACCAATGCCTGATCCTTATAGGGCGCGAAAGCTGCAGCATCAAAGCGATACAGGCTGGCGGGCCGACCGGCTCCCTTAGACACTTTGACGCCGGTATCGGCCAGGAAGCCCAGCTTCAACAGGCGGGAGCGAAAATTGGAGTAATCGGAAAAGTTTTCGCCCAGAATCGTGGTGTAGAACTGATACAAATCATTTAAGGTAAATAGTTCGGGCAATACTTCAAAGGCGACCGGACTGTACTCCAACTTATTTTTCAGGCGACGGTGACCGTACTGCAGAATCTGATTATGGTCAAAGGCCAGGTTGGGCACCTGATCCAGGGGATACCAGGCAATGCCGCTGACACCATCGGCAATCAACTCGGCTTCGGCATAGCGCACCAGGGCAAAATAACTGACAGACAGATACCGCACGCCATAGCTATCTAGGGATTCACGGGGGTCACGGTTGGGGCCGCCAAAGGTATAGAGTTGCTCCAGATACAGGTTTCGCACCCGAATTTTTTCCGCCAGAATGCGGTAAGCGGCATCTTCCAGGGACTCGCCCCGCCGCACCAGCGTGCCCGGAAAACTCCATTGCCCCAGGAATGGCTCCTCATGCCGCATGACCAGCAGCACCAACAGCCGATTTAGGTCGGTGTCAACGGAAAAGATGACATTATCGACGCCTACCTTGAAGTCAGCTAAAGCCTGACTGTCTAAAGAATCGGCTGTTTTTCTCTGGAGTCGTCCTGACATGGGTATAGATGCTCTCGATGAATGTAAGCTTTGACGCTGGGGGTGAGACCTTCCACTTCCCCCTGTTCGCGGTAGGCCGTAGAAGAGGTGTCCAGCCCGGTCCAAGCCGCGATCTCAACCTTTGCGCCCCGTCGCCTCAATTCTTGCAGGTCGGATTCCTGGATCGGATAACCAGGACGGGGAATAATCAACAGATCCACCTGCTGCAACACCTGGTCAATCCGGTACCAGTTGGGTAACTGGGAAATCAGATCGGAACCGATGATCAGCGTCAGATGGGCCTGTTTCCATAGTTGTTGTGCTGCTTCCAGGGTATACAGAGTGCGGGAATGACTCAATTCAGGATAGATCCGCACATTACGGCGGGGCGGTTGGAGGTCGTCAATCAACAACTGCAGCATGGCCAACCGATGCTTTAGCGGCGTCTGGTGGGACTTGAACGGATTATCAGAGGCCCAGACTGCCACTTGGTCGTAGGTTTGGCCCAGCCAACCTAGAATGGCCTGGTGTCCGGCGGTGGGGGGGTCGGCACTGGTACCGAAAAGGGCAACGTTGAACATGGTGCAAGCGGGTAAGGGATTCCAGGCGATTGGTGGCCGGTGATAAGTGGCCGGTGATAAGTGGCGGTGATTCAGTGGGCCAGGTCTGGGGACCCTACATCAATCCTCAGCCAGAGGCAACCGGATGGTGACGAATGGCCTGCATGGTTTCCGTCAGGACCTCCGAAAGGACCAGGGAAACTGGGATGGGCTGATCCAGTTGACGGGTCTGGAGCGGCAAGCTGGCAACCGATTGGGCCGTGCGGGTGGCGATCGCCGCCAGGGACTCCGGTGGGTGTAAGCGCTGTCCTGCCTGCATGACGGGCTGTAATAGCGGCTGTTCTTCCCCATCGGCGGTCTCCGTCACCAGACCCAAGCGGTCCTGCTGTAGCTGGCCCTGCAGCCAACGACGGAAAATTTGCTTGCGACCGGGATAGGTGGCCTTACCGGTTGACTCTTTCATCACCGGGATGCCGTCAATTTCCACCAGTTTATAGACTCCGTTCACCGGCTGGCCAGTGACCAGTTGGGTGCCCAAACCATAGCCGTCGATGCAGGCCCCGGCCGCTTGCAGTTGGGCAATTTTGAACTCGTCCAGATCACCACTGGCCAGAATGGGCACACCGGGGAGCAACTGTCGCACCTGGCGAGAAAGGGTGGCCAGATCGCCGGAGTCAATTCGCACGCCGGAGAGATGCAAATCGCCGGTTTTCAGTTGTTCCGCCAGGTGCTCGGCGGCGGCGATCGTGTCGTAGGTGTCAATCAACAAGGGTGCGCCAGGAAAATAGCGGTGGAAGGCGGTGAAGGATTCTGCTTCCGTACCTTCCAGGGCTGCCAGGGCCATCACCAAGGAGTGGGCCATGGTGCCAATGGGTTGCCGTCCCAGCTTCAGGGCTGCCAGCACATTGGACGTGGCATTAAACCCAGCCGCCAGAGCTGCCCGCGCCGCCCAGAGCGAGGCCTGGGGACTGAAAGCCCGGCGGGTGCCAAACTCCAACAGGGTGGCTGCCGGACCCGCCACATCCCGCATCCGGGCCGCCCGGGTGGCAATCAGGGTTTGGTAGTTAATGGTGTTGAGCAGATAGGTTTCGACAATTTGGGCCTGCCAGAGGGGCGCTTCCACCCGCAGCACTGGCTCGTTGGCAAACACCACAGTCCCTTCGGGAACGGCCCAAACATCCCCCCGAAAGCGGGCGTCCACCAGCAGTTGCCAAAACCGATCCGGCGCCTTGGCAAAGAGTCCCGTTGCTTGCAGAGCGGCAATTTGAGCGGGACTAAAGCGCAACTGTTGCAGGTAATCCAATGCCTGGGCCAGGCCCATGCTCACCAGATAGCCAAAACCCTCTGGCAACCGGCGGGTAAATAATTCAAAACTAGCGGGCCGCTGATCCAGATCTTCCCCCACATAGCAGGCGATCATGGTCAGTTGGTACAAATCCGTCAGCAGGCTGTAATCGCAGGGGGCGATCGCCAGTTCCTGGTCTTCCTTGAGGGTGATATCATCCTGTTCAGCCAGAGAAAGGGATGGATCAAGTCGGGAGATGGCTTGAGACATGGGGGTTAACGGTCCAACGCAGAAAAAATAAGTAGAGGGTAGCGATTTGACCCGTCACTGCCCCTTCTAGCTTGCAGGGGCGATCAGGAATGGAGTTGATAAGATAATTATAGTTGATTTAACCAAAATAGCAAGGATAGATTTTTACCCCTTTCCTGGAAGTCGATGCCATCTGTGGGTGGCGCGATCGCTGATTAGGATGCGGCGTTGGGAAGAATTGTCTCAGGCAACGATAAGCAAGCTATCTCTGCTTGATGATCAAGTGCTGGCTAGAGAACGTTAGATGTGGCAAGGGATGGGCCTAGATGGATCGGCGCTTGATTTATGGTGGATTGAATCAAAATCCGCTCCGACACCTCGAACCCAGACGGGGTATTGTGCTGACGGATCTGGCCAGGCTCCTGTTTCTCAGCACTTGTTGCAGTCGCGAGGAAGCAAAAGTTAA
>CAZBTL010000372.1:0-3272 GCA_964494755.1 uncultured bacterium
TGGATTGCCTCGAACTCTATTGACCCAGGATTGATCAGGTCAATCTGCGATCGCCCCACCACAGGAACTGCCAGCGCCAGCGGTGCAACCAAAACAGTGGCGGCCGGTGATGATTTGTCGCTGGGCTAACATGGCGGGGGTGAAATCCCTAATATGGGGCCGTTGCTGGCTGGCTGGCTGAAGCTCCAAGTCCAGCATTTGATTAAAGTCGCAGTCGAATAACCGGCCATCCCAGGACACGGATAGGGTGTTGCGGCACATCAGACCGGAAACGGTGGTTGGGTTAAAAGCATTCACCAACAATTCCAGGTAACTTTGTAAGTTGCCGGATTGCTCCAACCATTCCAGAAAACGGGAAATGGGCATGTTATTGAGGGTAATCAGGCGATCGAAGGTAATCCGATAGTGCTTTTGTAAACTAGCTTTCCATTCCTGTTCCAGTTTGGTCTGGTTGCTGGCCAGAAAAGCACCCACCGGGTTGCTCATTAAGGTCAGCCGTTGGTTGGGCTTGCCCTGGCCATATCCCACCTGGTTCAGCCGCCGTAAAGCTTCAATGGACTTTTCGAAGGTGCCGTCTCCCCGTTGGGCGTCGGTGTTGCGAGGGCGATAGTGGGGCAGAGAGCAGACAATCTCTACTCCCCGTTCCGCCAGCCACTCTGGCAAATCGGAGAGGCCAGGTAGGAGCAGCACGGTCAGGTTGCAGCGATCGATTACCTGCTTGCCCCGCGCCACACACTGATCCACCAAATAGCGAAAATGGGGATTGAGTTCCGGTGCCCCGCCAGTAATATCGACCGTGTGGGCATTGGTTTGATCCAGGGCCCGCAGGCAGTCTTCAATGGTTTGCCGATCCATGTTTTCCTGGCGGCGATCGGGGCCAGCATCCACATGACAGTGGCGGCAGGTCATATTACACAGCTTGCCAACATTGATCTGGAAAATTTCTAGTTGAGATGGTTGCAGGGTTGGCCATTTGTGGGCTGCCAGAGTGTTGGCAAAGTTGCCCTGATGAGGCGTTTGGGACAAATCCAATGCTTCCAGGGTTGCCACCTGGTAGGACGGAGAAACCAAAGGCGATTCTCGCCGGTACAGGGAAGTAGTTGGTTTGGGGCCAGCGGCTAGACTTTCTAGGGCAAGATGGTCATTGCTTACAGACTGGGCCAGATGAAGGTGCGATGTCATAAACTCTCTGGATCGTAATAACCCTGAATTGATCCCTACTCAATTTGACTGGAGGGATGGCTGAATAGACAGCCTGTCTGAGTGGGATTACGGACGTAAAGGCGAGTCTATCAGATTCCCAGCGGTCTTTGTGTGTGGGATCACTCAAGCCATAGGAGAATATCACAGGGTTGGCTGGTGTCACATCACAGGTCTATCGGTGGAAAATGCGGATACTAACAACTGGAAGGATTCAGTTGTCCCCCGCCGATTAAGCCCCCCTGCGGAACAACTCCTTCCCCTGCCCCCTTTGAAGTTTTATCCTATGTCGTCAGTTGCCCCCTCTGTTCGATGTTCCTCAGATCACATCTTGTGTTTTTACGCAAACCGGGGTCATCAGCCCCAAATTGCCCGGATTACCAATATTCCGAATTGGTTTTTCGAACGAGTCCTTTACCCTGGACAGTCTATCCTGTTTGAGACGCAGCCTCAAGCCACACTGGAACTGGGTGGCATCGCACCAGCTAGTTGCCATTTGGCTGATCGGATTCCCTGCTCCACTTTGCAGATCAACCCGGTGTTGGTTACCAGTCTGCTCAGTCGATTGACGTAAGGGTTTCCCATAGCCAGGGGAGGTCAGAGTCACCCGGACTCCAACCTCCCTTGCTGTCTGTGTAATTAATGCACTGTCTTAATACCCTTAAATACTTTTGTTCCAGTACTCCAAACCAGTCAGAATCACATCTTCTAACCACTGCTTGAAGCGTTCTACCAGGTTCTCTTCTTGATCCGCATAGGAGAACTGAAATGGAGAATCTGCCAAAGACTGAATATCACTAATATTTCGCTCACCTTCTTCAGAATTGTCTCTATGGTAAGCACATGCAGCACATACAAGTAATCCGCGATATTCATGACCCAGAACATGAAATGAAAGAAGAAGGGCTGTTGATGCCTCAACATTGATAACCAATTGAATCCAGGTGTGATAGTTCCGAAGATTAGCAAAGTACCCCAATTGTTTAGCTGTTTCCACAACTTGGTAACGATGGTAATATGCGCGATGATCACCAGCGGGGGCAGAAATTGTAAAAACTTGTGCATCATCTACAAAATTCTGGACAGACAGCTTAATCTCATTAGCAACATCTTGTAGACGAATAGAAGCTATATCAAATAATTTTGAGGCAAAGTCTTCAGCCCTTCTACAACGGTCTGGAATAGATGCTGACTGATTTCGTCTCAGTTTTTCAGCAATAGAGGAAATGATGACATGAGTTCGCCGTGCCTCTGACAATACTTGTTCTGACAAACCAAGGCTTCTAACAAATGCCTGTTTCTGGTTCTTTGCAAATAGATTGATTAAACTTGATAGATTACCTTGATCTGCTTGTTCCAAAGCCTTGATGTAGGCTGATCGATCATCACGAGTGAGAATCAAAGGAAACCAGCTAGCTTGGATAAAAACTAAACTAGCTAAACACCGAGCAACACGACCGTTGCCATCTTGAAATGGATGAATTTGTGTAAATCGATGATGCAACCATGCAGCTTCAATTTCAGGAGGAACTTTTAGATCACGATGTTGATGATGTAATTTAATTAGCCTATCCATCTCAGACGCAACCTGTTCAGGAGGCGAGTATTCATGCACGGAGCCATCTGGTCGAAGGGGATTATTAGATTGACGTTTCCAGTCACCTTTAATTAAGGAAACACGAAATATTTCTCCTGTAATTGGGTTTAGGGCCTCTGTACTATCTTGACTCTGAGTTAAAAGTTGATGTAGCTGCTTGATATAGGAAGTTGATAGCATTCTCTGCCCACCCACAAAATCAAATAATCCTTCAATTGCAGCTTCTTGATCTTTAATAAGAGCGACCACCTGTTTCACAGGGCGATCCGTGGTTCCATGAGGAATTAATGCCTCATTGATTCCCTGCTCAATCAGGAGACGAGTGATACCACGATCTATTGTGTATAAACGCTCAATTATTCCAGTTTCAATTGCTATTTCCCTGCGAAGCTTCTCGTTAAAAGCCTGAAATTCACCGGATTGACGTAGACGATTTGCTTGCTCATTCCAAACAGTTACAAGAGGGGGTAGCTCG
>CAZBTL010000373.1:0-3247 GCA_964494755.1 uncultured bacterium
CTACTTCTATCTTACCGGCCAGTCCCCAGCAACATTAAGATCGTTAATAAAATGACGAAAGAGTATCAATAATGATTATCGTTATCTCAATATAAGAATGGTCATAATCGGAGGCTGGAGCAGTCAGGGAGATTTACCCATTAACAAGGACTGGATTTTGATTGAATAAAGCGATCTGGAGGGTTTTCCCATGATCCATCGATTTCATGCCATTGGAACAGCAGCCTTGCTGGGAGTTCTATCTTTAGTTGGATGTTACCGACAACCCCCGCCGCCGATGGCTTCGGAGAAACTGCCAGTAATGGTCAGTATTCTGCCGCAGAAATATTTTGTGGAGCAAATTGGCAAGGATTTGGTAACCGTGGACGTCATGGTGCCGCCCGGTGCGGAACCCCACACCTTTGAGCCCAAGCCGGAGCAACTGAAAGCACTCAGCCGGGCCAAAGCCTACCTACGAATCCGGATTGACTTCGAGCAAGCCTGGATGGATAAATTTGCCGCGGTCAATCCCAAAATGGTAATTGTAGACACTACTCAAGGGATCCAACGACTAGCAGCGCCAGCGGCACACCATGAAGCAACTTATGGTGAAACACCTCATACTTCAGCGGAAAGGCGAGAAAACCTGGATCCCCATATCTGGCTGTCTCCCCGTTTGGTTAAAACCCAGGCCCAGACAATTGCCGATGCCCTGGGGCAACTGGATCCCAATCACTGGGCGAACTATCAGGCCAACCGGCAAAAGTTCCAGGCCAATCTGGATACCCTGGATGCGGATATCCGCAACACCCTGAAAGGGGTCAAGAACCGCAAATTTATTGTCTTCCATCCCAGTTGGAGTTACTTTGCCCGCGATTACCAACTGGAACAGATTCCCATTGAAGTAGGCGGACAGGAACCCAGCGCGGCGGAACTGGCTGACCTGATCGCCAAGGCAAAGCAGAATAATATCAAGGTGGTTTTTGCCGAGCCGCAGTTTAGCAAACAAACAGCGGAGACGATCGCCAAGGAAATCGGTGGAGAAGTTGTGGTGGTGGATCCCTTATCCCCCGACTGGCAAGCCAATCTGCGCAATATCAGCCAAACCTTTGCCAGGACCATGAATCAGTCCACCTTACCAACACCTAGTTGGCTGGCCCAGCAGATGACGGGGCTGTTTTCTGCCCTGTCCTGGAACTCTGGCGCTTTGGTGCAGCCATGAAGCCCACACACAGGTATGTCATCCTGTCTGGCTGCGTTCCCCATTACCCGCTGTATGCTTGACTTGCGCCCAATGACTATCGGCCCCTTCTGGCACGGCCTATGCAACCGATTCGTCCCAATGACCCTTCTTCCAACAACTTGTCCCAAGCCAAGTCGGTTTCTGGGAGCGACACCTCCGGGCCTGATCGCAGTTGGTCTGAGCCGACGGGTGCTGTCAAGCGCATCTCCAACCACCGGCCAGAAGTGATTTCGATCCAGCATGTGTGGGCCGGCTATGACCATGAGCCAGTTCTAGAAGATATTACCCTGTCGGTTAAGGAACTGGACTTTATCGGCTTGATTGGCCCCAATGGCAGTGGCAAATCGACTTTGTTCAAAGTGCTGCTGGGCTTGGTTCCGACCCGACAGGGACAGATTCGGATCCTGGGCCAGTCAGTGCAACAGGGGCGACGGCATTTGGGCTATGTGCCGCAATCGGTGCAGTTCGATCTCGCCTTTCCGATCAGTGTTTGGGATGTGGTGCTGATGGGCCGGATGGGTCGGAGGCGATTGTTGCAAAACTTCACCAGCAAAGATCATGAACGGGTGGAAGTTGCGTTGCGGGATGTGGAAATGTGGCATCTGCGCGATCGCTCCATTAGCGAACTGTCCGGTGGCCAACGCAAGCGGGTCTACATTGCTCGGGCTTTAGCGACGGAACCCAAGATTCTGTTGCTGGATGAACCAATGGCTGGGGTTGACGCCCATGCTGAGACCCATATCTACGACCTGCTGAAACAACTGAACCAGCAGATCACGATTCTGATGATTTCCCACGATATTGGGGCGATCGCCTCCTGCGTCAAAACAGTCGGCTGTCTGAACCGCCGCCTCTACTACCACGGTGATCGGCAAATTACGCCCCAAATGCTGGAAATGGTCTATCAATGCCCGGTGGACCTGATTGCCCACGGCGTGCCCCATCGCATCTTTCCGCGCCACCTGACAGAGGAAATCAACCGATGATCGAAGCCCTGCAATTTGATTTCATGCGTAATGCCGTGATGGCTGGCATTTTAGTCAGTATTGCTTGCGGCATCATTGGCACCTTTGTGGTGGTCAACCGGATTGTATTTATCAGCGGCGGCATTGCCCACGCGGCTTACGGTGGTATTGGATTAGGTTATTTTTTCCAGTTCAGTCCGATTCTGGGAGCCGTCATTTTTAGTGTAATTTCGGCCTTGGGTATGGGCTGGGTACAACGCAAGACACGCCAACGGGCTGACACGATTATCGGCGTCATGTGGGCCATTGGCATGGCGATCGGGATCATCCTAATCGACCTCAGTGGTGGCTACAAAGCTGACCTGATGAGCTATCTGTTTGGCAGCATCCTGGCTGTTTCCTCCAGTGATCTGACCATCATGCTGGTGCTAGATCTGATCATCATCGTGCTGGCCTTCCTGTTTTACAAGGAATTGCTGGCCATCTCCTTCGACGAGACCTTTGCCACCATTGCCAACGTGCCGGTGGATGTGATTTATCTGACCTTGATGTGCATGATTGCGCTGACGATTGTCATGATGATGCGGGTAGTTGGGCTAATCATGGTGATTGCCCTGCTCACCGTTCCAGCCGCCATCAGTGGCCTATTTGTCCGCAACCTGCGCAAAATGATGTTGCTGGCCAGCATTCTGGGCATGAGCTTCACCACCGTTGGGCTTTGGCTCTCCTACAGCCTGAATCTGACCTCAGGCGCCACCATCATCCTGGTTGCGGGCGCCGCCTATCTCCTCAGTGTGGCTGTGCAACCCGCGTTACATCGGACTCCATCCGTTTTAGCACCGCGACCGGAACAACCACTTACGGCTCCCGCCCAACTAGCAACCGATCCGATTTCTCCAGCTAGACCCCCCACCAATCCAGTCCGTCGCATTCAGCGAGCCATTACAGCCTATTTACAGAAAAGTCGCAATGGCCAATAGGCTCAGGGGCGGCTGGGCCTATTGCTTCCAGCCGATGTCCCAGCAGCAAAGTAAACAGGATTATCAGGCCACACCCAAAT
>CAZBTL010000374.1:0-3242 GCA_964494755.1 uncultured bacterium
TCAGTCCCCCCAGTCCCCAAGGTTGGGGGAGCAACGGGTTCAAAATCCCCCGGCTATGCCCTTTGGGCAGGCTGCGCCAACGGGGAATTCAGGGGGCTAAAAATACAGCCACATTATTGAGGATCATCCGCAAGCCTTCACGGGTTTCAGCTATCGACAAATCTATTATTGAGGTGTACTACTTGGGTTAATTGCAGGTTACCCTTTTAGCATGAATTCTCCAGTCTGTTATGAAGTATCACATCTTACTTAGCCGTCCATTTGATCTAGAGGCATTTCATCGTCAATCACAGCTTGACCAATCTCCTCGGCACAATGCCTGGGATCTAAGCCAGCAGCTAGAAGCAACCGTCCATCAACCCGATATCACCCTGGTCACCCCTGCCGATAGAGTTTTGTCCAAAATCACCAGTCAGCCAGCCCATTGGCAATTGGCACGCAACCTAGCTTCCTCTCTGAGTTCAGAAGACTTCGTATTCTGTACAGGGGAAGATGTTGGATTACCCCTGGCTATTCTTGCAAAAAGGATGCGAGACCGGCCAAAAATTGCCATACAAATTATGGCCCCCAGACGAATTCGAGTCCGCACGTTGATCAAACTCCTAGCTTTGAAAGACGTAATTGACTTATTTATCGTTAATTCAGATACAAAGTTCAGGTTTCTGAAAAAATACCTTAATTTACCAGATCGGCAGATCTGTTTATTGCCAGACCAGACCGATGTAAAGTTTTTCCGTCCGGGGCCAGTTACACCTGGAAAGCAGCGTCCTCTGGTTGCCAGTTCAGGCTTAGAACAGCGGGATTACAAAACTCTAGCAGAAGCGACCTCTGACCTTGACGTAGATGTCAAAATTTGTGCCATTTCACCCAATGCTTCCTCCAGGACAAGAGTTTCTTTCCCGGAAACCATTCCTGACAATATGTCTCTATGTCCCTACGCATGGCCAGAGTTCCGCCAGCTCTACTGGGATGCAGATGTTGTTGTAATTAGTACCCTGCAGAATCAACTGGCAGCCGGACAGACTGTTCTGATGGAAGCATTGGCCTGCCGCCGACCGGTAGTCGTAACTAGAATTCCTGGACTATCTCAACAGTTTATTGACTTAGGATTGGTAACCGGCGTTGAGGTTGGGGATGCAGTTGGCATGAAACAGGCCATTTTAAATCTTTTAGCAAACCGAGCAGAAGCAGAAGCGCAAGCTCAACGGGGATACGAGTATGTCTTGCAGCACCATTCCAGTGAACTTCAACTGCGATGTTTAATTGAGGCATTTAAGAGCATTGAAAGCTCGACTCTTAACTCAAAAGAAAAGAATGATGAAGGAACTCATACAAATCATCCGTTGCCCATCTTGTAGAGGTTCTTTGACTGAGAAAAGCACGACGCTGGTTTGCCAAGATTGTGCTGCCTGCTATCCCAGATCAAGCAATCAGGTAGACCTTCGGCTCACTCATCCTAAGAAGGTAAGGATCCCAGTAGAATTAGGTCGACATCGTCCCCATCCCCCGTTGCAGCCTATTCCAATCAATCCCATTTCAGACAAAGCGCACAAAGTGCCTTTTGATGGACTGGCCTACGGAAATGGCCTGACTCCTTCCCTGTATAGCTGGTTCCCATTACTGGGTCCTGATACAACAATGTTAGATCTAGGTTGCGGGAATCGGCGCTTTGAGGAGGCTTGTCAAGTAACGGGTGCTGCCTATATTGGTCTTGACATTGATGGCGATGCCCCAGATGTCCTCGGTTATGGTGAAGCATTACCATTTGCTGATGAGAGTTTTGACTTTGTCCTGGCGATCGCAGTTCTGCCCCATGCTCAACATCCAACATTGGTTGCCCAGGAGATTAGTCGAGTTCTCCGCCCGGGTTCCTTATTTATTGGTACGGCCCAGTTTTTAGAACCCTGTTATATGGCTTCCCGGCACCATGTGAGTGCCCTAGGATTAATTGACTGGCTGGACGATGCAGGACTAGAAATTCTGCACCTTGAACCCAATCGAGACTGGGATGGCTTGATGGCTATCAATCGCATGGGCTACTTGCCGGATGCGATTCATTCATTATTTAAACCAATCCAAAAGCTGCACCAATGGTTGTGGCAAATCAGGCCATCGAAACGACGTTTGGTTGATGGCAAGATTCCATACGGCGAAAATGATCCAGCGGCATTTACTGGTGGGTTTCGATTCATTGCTCGCAAACCGATTCGCTAAATGTTTAGCCATCGTCTAAATTGTAATCCTTTCATAAATACCGCCATGCTTTCAGATCGTCTTTGGAAAATCATCCGTTGTCCAATGTACACCGGCAGTCTGGATCGCAAGGGAAACACCCTGATTTGTCAGGATTGCCAGACTTCCTATGCAGCATCCGACCAGCAACTGGACCTTCGTCTGCCCCGCCCCAAATCCGTGATGCTGCCGATTGAAGTGGGACGGCCTCGACCTCGACCGCCCCTACGGCCGATTCCTGTTAACCCAACTTCAGGTGAACGTCCAATTCCCAACACGGGAAATCTGAACTTTGGAACAACCGCTTTTACGCCAGCACTCTATAGCTGGTTTCCTGTGCTGGGGCCAGACGCTACCATGCTGGACCTCGGGTGTGGCTGTATGGATCGTCGATTTGAGCAGGCCTGTCAGGTAACGGGGGCAACTTATATTGGACTTGACATTGGTGATCCAGCACCTGATGTGCTTGGTTGTGGAGAGGCGTTGCCCTTTGCTGCTGAAAGTTTTGACTTTGTTCTTTCCATGGGAGTGCTCTCCCATACCCATCCACCTTCGTTGGCCACCCAGGAAATCAGTCGGGTTCTTCGCCCCGGTTCCCTGTTCATTGGCACGGCCCAATTTATGGAACCCTGCATTATGGCCTCTCGCAACCACGCCAGCGCCATTGGTATTGTTGATTGGCTTGACGATGCTGGGTTGGAAATTCTTTATCTGGAACCTAATTATCATTACGATGGCCTGAGCGCCCTACTTGCACTAGGGTACTTTCCCCCGATTTACACAACCCATGCCGGTACGCTAACTTCCCTACTGAAGCCCATCCAAGCCTTACATCGCTGGTTATGGCAGATCAAGCCCCCAAAATCGCGGCAAGTCGATGGCAAAATTCCCTACGGTGAGGGACCAGAAGCATTTACTGCCAGTTTCCGGTTCATCACCCGTAAACCCGTTCAGGCTCTCATTTGGGTCCTGGCGCTACTGACACAGTTTGACAATCAATCTCTAACTAG
>CAZBTL010000375.1:0-3201 GCA_964494755.1 uncultured bacterium
GTTCTGCAATCGCCAGACCATCCACAATAGCGCAAGCGCTGTTGCTTGGATGCCGCCCTGCCAGTTGGCATGAGTTGTTCCTAAACTCATTCTCTAGTGACAGTGTCCTACAGGGCTCTCGATTTAGAATGATTACTGTTCGGGCAGGTGCTAACAGTTTTCGGCGAGTCTACCTTGAGCCGGTTTGCAGGTTTTCTCCTTTCACGCTGAGTGACTTCTGATGAACGTTTTTGTCCGTCTGATTGGGCGCATGCTCCTGTTTTTTTCCGGTCTGGTGCTGGTTCTGCTGATCAGCGGCGGGTTGACCCGCTGGTATGCGCCTCCAGTTCTGGCTCAGCCGCCTGCGCCTGCGGTGTCGAACACGTCGGTTGGGACTGCTGGAGAGTCCCTGAGTGAGGCGATCGCCCGCTGGCAGGCCGCACTCCAACAGGCAAAGTCGCCCCAGGAACGGGCCACTATCCTGACCAATCTGGGGCAGGCTTACCGTCAGCAAGGACGCTTGGATCAGGCGATCGCCCAGTGGACAGCGGCAGCGCAACTGTATCAAGTCCAGTCCGACCCAGCCAGCAAAGCGGCGCTAGCCCAGGTATTGATTCAAAAAGCCCAGGCCTACAGTGAGTTGGGGCAGCAGGCCCAGGCGGTGCAAATCCTCGATACGGCGATCGCCCTGGCCCGTGAGTTAAGGAACCCATCCATCGAAGCGATCGCCCTGGCGGCGCAGGGAAAAGCTTACTGGGGGTTAGGCGATTACAACCAGGCGGAAACGGCCCACTTCCAGAGTTTGCAGTTGAGCCTCGGCCAATCGCCCTCCGCCCCTGCTCCGGACCTGACAGATCTGGTCAATCAGTTGCCGGTTTCAGAGTATGGCGGAACGGTGCTGAATAATCTGGGCAATGTGTACGTCAGTCGGGCCGAACGGTTCTTGTTTCAGGCCAATGCGACCTGCTTAAAGCAGAACGATGCCAAGGCGGCGGAGTTACTCAAGCTAGTCGAAGCCGATGGGCTAAGGGCTTTGCAGGTGTTTCAGCAGAGTGTGGCCAAAAGTCCGGCTAATCTGGTGCAGGTGCGAGCCTTGCTGAACTACAGCCGTCTGCTGGAGCGGTTTCCCTATCCCGACCTGGTCTTGATCACCTCCCTGCGGCAACAGGCGGTTAGTGTGCTGCAAGGTCAACCCAATTCCCGCGATCGAGTGTTTGCGCTGATCAATCTGGCTCAGGCCTGGATGAAAACAGGTACGGGATTCCAGAATGAACCCTACGCCTTAATTGATCTGAAGGAGGGGTTACAACTGCAGCAGGATTTGCAGGCGGGTCGGCTGCAACAGTCGGCCCTATGCACAACGGCCCGCAGCCGCCGGACCCAGGAGGGCTTGGCGGCACCAGACCCGGTCCGGTTATCGATGGCCCAAGACCTGTTGCAGCAAGCGATCGCCAGTGCTACCGAGATCGCTGATGATCGGGCTAAATCCTTTGCGCTGGGCAGTCTGGGTCAGGTGTATGAGTTGCTGCAGGATCCGCAACAGGCCATTGCCCTGACCCAACAGGCCCAACTGGTGGCCCAACAGGTGAATGCCAGTGACAGTCTGTATCGCTGGCAGTGGCAAATGGGACGGTTGCTGCGTCAGGCCGATCCGCAACGGGCGATCGCCTTTTACAAACAGGCGGTGGCAACCCTGAAAAGCATTCGGGGCGATATCGTTGCCGCCAGTCGAGACCTGCAATTTGACTTTCGGGATTCGGTGGAGCCGGTCTATCGGGAACTGATTGAACTGTTGCTGACCCAACCAGCGGCGGTAGCCCAGGTTTCGCCCGCCAGGACGACGGCTCCAACGGTGGCTGCGTCCGAAAGGGGCGGGGCGATCGCGGTTGCCAATCAACAATCCCTAGTAACCCCTCCCGAGTCCGATCTGGAGAAGACTAAAGGTGTTCAGCAGGAAATCCGGTTGCGATCGGAGGGCTCAATCTGGGCAGACAGTGCAAACCTAGATCTCCGACCGGCTTCAGGACTGGCCCAATTGCCGCCCAATCAATCGCCAGCAGGGCCAGTTTTGCAAGAAGTGCTGGACATTCTGGAATCTCTGAAGCTGGCCGAGCTGCAAAACTTTTTTGGCGATGAATGTGTCCAGATTGCCCAGTCGATTGTGGAACAGGGCAAGACCCCGACCCCATCCAGGGCTGCGATTGTCTACTCGATCATTCTGACAGACCGGATTGAGCTGATTTTGCGGCCGCCCACCAGTTCTGACCAATTAGCTAGTGTGGCTACGACTGCTGCTTCGCTCAGGGGATATGCCATTCCGATTAATCGCCAGGACCTGCAAACCCAGATCGAAACCTGGCGGCGATCGCTGACGGACCGGGCTACCCTGGAATATCGCCGTCAGGCCCAGGACCTTTACAACCTGCTGATCCGGCCGCTGGAAGCAGAGTTGCAGGCCATCCAACCGGAAGCGCTGATTTTCATTCAGGATGGTCCCCTGCGTCAGATTCCCATGGCGGCCTTGTATGATGGTCAGCAATATTTAATTGAAAAATATCCCCTGGCCACCACGCCCGGTCTGCAATTGACTACCCGCGAGCCCTTCGACCGCGGCAATTTGCAAGTCCTGGCCCTGGGGTTGACGGTGGAACGCACTCCCTTTGCGCCGCTGGTCAGTGTCACCCAGGAATTGGCCGAAATCCGCTCGATTTTGGGCGGCACCCAACTGGTTGACCGGGATTTCACCGAGGCCAACCTGCAAGCCCAGGTGAAAAAAGCCGACTACTCCATCGTCCACATGGCCACCCACGGGGTGTTTGGGGTGGATGCCGACAGCACCTTTTTGTTGACCTACGACCGGGAACTGAAAATCCAGGAACTGGACGATATTTTGCGATCGCGCCGTCGTCAACAACCTCTGGAACTGTTGACCTTGAGCGCTTGCGAAACCGCTGCTGGCGATGATCGGTCAGCCCTGGGCATTGCTGGCGTTGCGGTACGGGCCGGAGTCAAAAGCGCCGTTGCCACCCTTTGGTCCATCAATGATGAAGCCACGGTTGCCCTGGTGGAAACCTTTTATCAGCAATTGCGACAACCCAATGTCAGTCGGGCCAAGGCTTTGCAACAGGCCCAGATTAGCCTGATTAAAGACGAGCGCATTGGCTACAATCACCCTGCTATCTGGTCGCCCTTCCTCTTGATCGGCAACTGGTTGTAAACGCC
>CAZBTL010000376.1:0-3197 GCA_964494755.1 uncultured bacterium
ATCTGGAAGCGGTGCCGATGTTTGTGGCGGCTTTGCGCGATCCAGAAGTGCAGGCGGAGGTGTTGGACAGCTTCCAACCGAAGCAACAGCCAGCAGTGGAGGTGGTTTTGAATACCACCAGTTTTGCGATCGCGTCCCTGTCCGACCATCGCTCCGGGGCAACCCATCCCCAAACCCCAGCACCTGACTCCTCCCCCATCGGCCTATGGCAGCAACTGGATGTGCCAGTGTTGCAGGTGATTCTCAGCGGTGGCACCCAGGAGCAGTGGCAGGCCCACTTTCAGGGGTTATCACCGCGGGATATCGCCATGAATGTGGCCCTGCCGGAGGTGGATGGGCGCATTATCACGCGAGCGGTGTCGTTTAAGGCGATCGCCAGTTGGAATACAGCCCTGGAAACGGATGTCGTCACCTACGAACCCGTGCCCGATCGCATCCAGTTTGTCGCCGATCTGACAGCTAATTGGGTGGCGCTGCGGCGGACCCCGGTGGGCGATCGCAAAGTGGCCCTGATCCTGGCCAACTACCCCAATCGGGATGGGCGACTGGCCAACGGGGTGGGACTGGACACTCC
Source organism: uncultured bacterium (assembly GCA_964494755.1). Classification (GTDB taxonomy): domain Bacteria; phylum Cyanobacteriota; class Cyanobacteriia; order Leptolyngbyales; family Leptolyngbyaceae; genus CAZBTL01. The sequence goes on from CAZBTL010000376.1 coordinate 575, forward strand.
CGCCAGTTGTGTGGCCATTCTTCAGGCCATGCAGCAAGCCGGTTATCGAGTTGAGTCCTGTCCTCAAAGCAGTGACGAACTGATGCAGCGGTTGACCCAGGGTATAACCAATGATCCCGAGGGATGGGAGTTGCGCTCTGTCCAGCAAACCCTTTCTCCAACCGACTACCGCCAATACTTTGAGGCGCTGCCGCAAAGCGTCCAGCAGCAAATACAGGCCCGCTGGGGCGAGCCACCTGACCCAGCAGCCAACCCATTTCCCGTGCCGGGTCTGCAACTGGGCCAAGTGTTTGTAGGCATCCAACCAGCCCGGGGCTATGACCAGGATCCGTCCCTGAACTACCATGCTCCCGATCTAGAGCCCCCCCATACTTATCTGGCCTTCTACTATTGGCTACGGCACCAGTTGGGGATTCAGGCGATCGTCCATGTGGGCAAGCATGGCAATCTGGAATGGCTGCCCGGCAAAGGCATTGCCCTATCCGAGGGCTGTTTCCCAGAAGTAGCACTGGAACCGCTGCCCCACCTGTATCCCTTTATCGTCAACGATCCGGGGGAAGGAGCCCAGGCCAAACGGCGCAGCCAGGCGGTGATTCTGGATCACCTGACGCCACCCATGACTCGGGCCGAACTGTACGGGCCGCTGCAAGAACTGGAGGGATTGGTGGATGAATACTACGAAGCCCAAAGTCTGGATCCCTCCCGTTTAGGTCGAATTCGCGATCGCATCACAGCTCTGATCCAGCAGGAAAACCTGCATCGGGATCTGGCGTTCCTGCCAACCCCAGCCTTGGATGGCGCTTCCATCGCCACTCCAGATACAACATCAGCGCCGCCCTTTGCCGCCCTACTGACCCAAATTGATGGCTACCTGTGTGAATTGAAAGAAGCTCAGATTCGAGATGGCTTGCACATCTTTGGCCAATGTCCCACCGGCACCCAACTGCGCGATCTGATACTGGCGATCGCCCGCCACCCCAGTCCCGGCCGTTTGGGTCTGACCCGCGCCCTGGCCCTAGATTGGGGACTGGATTTTGACCCCCTGATCGCCGATCCGGCCCAGCCGATCCCAGCTAACGATCAACCTCCCACAAAAGCGCAGTGGGGACCGCTGCCAGGATTGCAGAACTGTCGCACCATCGGCGATGCGATCGCCCAACTGGAAGAATTTGCCGCTACTCTGGTGGAGCCTTTACTGATTAACCCCGCCGTTCCCTTCGATCCGCTGCTTCCTCGAACCACTCAGGAACTAACTTGGATCCAAGCCTTCCTCCTACCAGCCCTGCGCCAAACGGAACAAGAACAGCACAACCTGTTACGGGGGCTGGAGGGACGCTATGTCCCAGCTGGGGCTGCCGGTGCGCCAACCCGTGGCCGACCGGAGGTGTTGCCAACCGGACGGAACTTTTACTCAGTGGATATTCGGGCGATCCCCACGGAAACTGCCTGGGATGTGGGCCGCAAAGCCGCCGAAGCCCTGATTGAACGCTACACCCAGGAACAAGGGGAGTATCCCAAAAGTCTCGGACTCTCCATCTGGGGCACCTCCACCATGCGCACCGGCGGCGATGACCTGGCGGAGGCGCTGGCCTTGTTGGGGGTGCAGCCGGTCTGGGAAGGCGCCGCCCGGCGGGTAGTTGATTTTGAAATTTTGCCCCTGTCCTTTCTGGGCCGTCCCCGCGTCGATGTGACACTGCGGATTTCCGGCTTTTTCCGAGATGCCTTTGCCAACTTAATCGATCTGTTTGATCAGGCGGTGGCGGCAGTGGCCGCCCTGGATGAACCCCCGGACCAAAACCCACTGGCGGCTCAGGTGCGCCAGGAAAGCGAAACCTGGCAGGCGGCTGGTCTGACGATGGAGCAGGCTGAACGGCGATCGCGCTATCGCATCTTCGGATCTAAACCAGGAGCCTATGGCGCCGGACTGCAAGGACTAATCGAGGCCCAGAACTGGACCGATGACGCCGATCTGGCCCAAGCCTATATCAACTGGAGCGGCTATGCCTATACCAACCAGGGGACAGGACATGCAGCCCCGGAAGCATTGCAGCAACGCTTAAGCCAATTGCAAATTGTGCTGCACAACCAGGACAACCGGGAGCATGACCTGCTGGACTCGGATGACTATTACCAGTTCCAGGGAGGACTGACGGCGGCGGTGCGGGCCGTTCAAGGCCGCAATCCCCAGACCTACTTCGGCGATCATTCTCGACCAGAGCAGCCCCGTATTCGGCGCTTGCAGGAAGAAATCGCCCGGGTCTACCGTTCCCGCGTGGTCAATCCCAAATGGATTGCCGGTGTCATGCGCCACGGTTATAAGGGCGCTTTTGAGCTGGCGGCAACGGTGGACTATCTGTTTGCCTACGATGCTACAGCCCGTTGCGTGGAAGGGTTTATGTACCAGGGCATCGCAGAGGCCTACCTGCTCGATCCCAAGGTGCAAGCATTTGTACAGCAGAAAAATCCCTGGGCCTTGCGGGATATGGCCGAACGGCTGCTGGAAGCCCACCAGCGTGGACTGTGGCAAGGAGCAGAAGGAAAGGTGCTAGAACAACTACGGGCGATCGCCCATCAGGCGGAGGCAGTTATTGAAACCACCACCCTGACTGGGAAGCAGGACGGT
>CAZBTL010000377.1:0-3175 GCA_964494755.1 uncultured bacterium
TCTCCGATGCCCAACTGCGGCAAATTCTCACCTATCGCAACAACCTGGTGTTTGCCCGCATGTCACCGGAACACAAACTGCGGTTGGTACAGGCTTATAAAGATTTGGGGCATGTCGTTGCGGTCACCGGCGATGGCGTCAATGATGCACCGGCCCTGCGGTCCGCCAACATCGGCATTTCTATGGGACTGAATGGCACCGATGTGGCCCGCGAGTCATCCGATATTGTCCTGCTAGACGATAACTTTGCCACCATTGTCAGTGCCATTGAACAGGGACGGGCTGTGTATCAAAACATCCGCAAGTTTATGACCTATATTCTGGCGTCGAACGTTGCAGAACTGGTGCCCTTCCTGGCGATGGTGGCCCTGAAGATTCCACCCGCCTTGCTGATTATGCAGATTCTGGCCATTGACCTGGGTACCGATATGCTTCCAGCACTGGCCCTGGGAGCAGAACTAGCAGAAGCTGGCACCATGCACCAACCACCCCGCGCCAAGTCCCAATCGTTATTGGATCGGTCCCTGTTGTTGCGGGCTTACGGATTTCTGGGCCTGATCGAAGCCACCTTGGGGATGGCTGCCTTTTTTATTGTCTGGTGGAGTTATGGCTATGGTTTGCCAGAACTGCAGGCCGTGACTCCGGCAATCCTGGCCCGTACTGCTAATGCCACTACTATTGGTATTTATGCCCAGGCCACAACCATGACCCTGGCAGCGATTGTGGCCTGTCAGGATGGCAACGTCTTCGCCTGTCGCTCGGAGCGGACTTCCATTTTTCGCCTGGGCTTCTTCAGCAACCGTCTGATCTGGATCGGAATTGCGTTTGAGTGGTTGCTGATCCTCTCCATCATTTATTTCCCGTCTCTCCAGCACATTTTTTCCACCGCCCCGCTGTTTCCCTGGCAATGGCTGCTGCTGCTGACCTGTCCCCCCATCCTGCTATTTGCTGAGGAACTGCGCAAAAAGTGGATCCGTTCCCACCGTTGTCCTGCCACCAGCCACCAGTGAACTGACCTTGCAGGGGGGCTATAGTCGAGTCACTCAGTCTCAGCTTTAGTTAGCCGTTTACCAGGGCTCACTGATAGCTGACAGCTGACGGCTCATTCCTGTTCCCGGTGCATTCGAAGCATCTGCCTGGTCTAATGGGCGATCGCATCGAACGGCAAGCTGCAATCACAACTGAGGCTATAGACTGCAATGGGTTTTGCTTTTCCTTTCACCCACTGGGGCGGTAGTGGATAAGTTGGAATGTTAGCAGGGAGAGCATTGCGGGTAGCTTCGGTGATCAGCAGGGGAGTCTTTACCTGTTTGGTCAGGGCTTCAACCCGGGAGGCGATGTTCACCGTGTCCCCAATCGCTGTATATTCCAGCCGTTGAGTTGCCCCAATACTGCCAACCACCGCTGAACCGGTATGAATGCCAATACCCATTGCCAGAGGTTCCTGGCCCTGTTGTTGTAGGTAGTCATTAATCGTCTGCAAGCCGGTCAGCATGTCCTGGGCTGCTGCTACAGCGATCGCAGCATGGTTGGTCTGATCCTCACCGACCCCAAACAAGGCCATAAACCCATCCCCCAGAAACTTATTCACCATGCCGCCGTAGCGCTCTTCCACAATTTCCACCATTTCTGTCAGAAACAGGTTCAACAGTGCCACTACTTGGCGGGGAGAAGACCGGCTACTCCTGGCGGTAAAATTGCGTAGGTCTGCAAACAATACCGTCAACTCCTGCTCGCCCCCTCCTAGGCTAGGGTCCCGTCGCAAAATTTGCTGGGCCGCTTTCTCACCCACATGACGGCCAAAGGTTTCCCGGAGTCGTTGTTTCTCTTGCAGTTCGTCCAGCATGTGATTGAATTCCTCAATCAAAGGGCCAAACTCATCAGCCCGTTTCAGTTGAATGTGGGCGTTCAACTGGCCATTTGCCACCGCTCTCGCTGCTTTTTGTAAGGCTTCCACTGGCTCGACCACAATTCGACCGACCATCCAGGCACTGACCAGGCCAAATACAATTCCCAAGCCACCCACCCCTAACGCGAACCAGAAGGCCTGACCCCTGGTCGGTTGGGGCACAAGGCTGAGCAGGAGTAGGGAGATAATGGGGCAGACACCAGCAGAAATGGCTAGCAGTAATCCCCGCTGACGCAGGGACAGGGCAAAGGCCCCCGCAATGTCGGCAGCATTGGTGCCCTGGAACAGGGTAGGAAAGAATACCCGTTGACTGATAATTTCGATCGCAAAAAAACTGTGCGTGATGGCAATTAAGGCGGAAATTAGCAAGGATACGGACAGGTAAACCGATACCAACGGGTTGAGTACATCGGGGGTATGGTGGAGGACCCAAAAGTAAGTCGGAATACACAACAGCCAGCCCATACCGGCAATCGCTGACCCTAACCAGGGCAAGTTGATCACCCGGCGGCGGGCCTGCATCAGGTGGATGGGATCCATCTGATGGTGCAGCAGCATGGCCCGAAATGGCTCCTTGAGGGAAAGGACAATGTGGATCCAGGCGTAAGTGGCGATCGGATACACCGTCAGGTTGTAGATCGTAATGGCCTGGGTGAAGGCCCCATGCTGGGTTGGCGTCAACAGGGGTTGGATGCGACTCAGGACGTACCAGATGTTGAAGGCGCTACCAATCAACTGGGGAATGACCGGCGCCAAGCCCAGGATCCACAGGGCATAGCGAGTTAGCCAATGGGACCGGTCTGGTTTATGGCGCGTGACGGAGCGACGATGTTCAGCCATGCGGACAGCCTCAAGCGGGTCGGAACGCAGAACGAACCCAGCAATGGTGGCTCTGACAATTTGCGGTGAAGATCACCCGAAGCGACCGAACCATCCCTTCAACCTTGGATTGCCAGGTCAGCGTCAGGGGATTGAAGCGAAGAACGTCTACCCTGAACAATTTCCATTGTCTATGCAATTCCAGCATTGCGCCAGAACGTTCATCATCCTTAGTATATGGGTTTTGGGCTCTAGGTTTTGGGCTCTAGGTTTTGGGTGGTTAGTCCTGCCCTGCACCTGACACCTAGCACCCTGCACCTGACACCCAACACTTAACTTCTGACTCCTACACTCTAGCTCTGGGCCTTCACCAACACAGATGCTGTTCCGGTCGATCGCGCCGCTAGAGGAATCAGTTGCACGGCGCAGGCTTTCAGTTCTGGTTGG
>CAZBTL010000378.1:0-3174 GCA_964494755.1 uncultured bacterium
GGTTCACCTTAAAATTAGGGTTTGACAGAACACTAGATTAGTTTGGTGGCGCGGAAGGCAAAATACAGACCCATTGCCAGTCCGAAAGCTCCACCAAGCCATAATAAGTACAGGACGATTCCACCCATCAACCTCATCTCTCCTCGAAAGACCTAAAAGCACTATACAAAACTATGGCGCCCTTGCGTGCAGTAGAATCGACACCATGCAAGCAATCATTCCTGTCCAACTTCCGCAACAGTCCTACGATATTGCGATCGCCCCTGGCAGTCTGGATCAACTGGGGCCCTGGTTGAAAGGAGACCTTTCCCAACCCCTGGGGCTGGGAAATCGAATTTTGCTGGTCTCCAATCCGGTTGTGTTTCGCCACTATGGGGAGCGGGCGATCGCCTCCTTACAGCAGGCTGGCTTTACCGTCTCGACCTGTATCCTACCGGCAGGCGAACGATACAAGACTCCAGCTTCGGTACAAAAAATATACGATGCGGCCCTGGACAACCGCCTGGAACGCTCTTCCGCCATGGTGGCCCTGGGGGGTGGCGTGATTGGCGATATGACTGGGTTTGCGGCGGCCACCTGGCTGCGGGGCATTCCCTTTGTGCAGGTGCCCACTACCCTGCTGGCCATGGTCGATGCGGCGATCGGCGGCAAAACCGGAGTAAACCATCCCAGGGGCAAGAACCTGATTGGCGCCTTTCATCAGCCCAGCCTGGTTCTGATTGACCCCCAAGTCTTAAAAACATTGCCCGGTCGGGAATTTCGGGCAGGTATGGCGGAAGTGATCAAGTATGGGGTGATTTGGGATGCGGGGCTATTTGAGCACCTGGAAGCGGCCAAACGGCTGGACCAGCTTTCGCTATTGCCGGAATCGCTCTTATTTGACATCCTGACCCACTCCTGTCAGGCCAAGGCCCATGTGGTTAGCAAAGACGAAAAGGAAGCGGGTCTGCGGGCCATTCTGAACTACGGACACACCATTGGCCATGCAGTTGAAAGTCTGACTGGCTATCGGTTGGTCAACCACGGAGAAGCGGTGGCGATCGGCATGGTGGCGGCGGCCCAACTTGCGGTAGCGCTCCAGTTCTGGGAGCAGAGCAGTGCCGATCGCCAACTTGCCTTGATCCAGAAAACCAAACTACCGACCCAGATACCGGCTGGTCTGGATCTGGATGCCATTCTGGCTTCTCTGCAAACCGATAAGAAAGTGAAGTCGGGTCAGGTTCGCTTTGTCCTACCTACCCATATTGGTGCTGCCACTGTGACCGATCAGGTGACAGCCGACATCACCCGTTCTGTGTTGCAGCAAATGCAGGCATGAGGGGCTATGGTTGCACCGTTTTTGGGGCCGGAGGCCCATCGTCTCACCGAACCTGCCTCAATCGCCCTGGCCGCACAAATTAATCGAGTGGCGGTTGCCGCTCCCTTTTTTGCCGAACCATTGGCAACCGCCTGTGTCTGTCAGGGCAGTGGCGGAACTCCCCTGCTGCTATTGCACGGCTTTGACAGTTCGGTCTTGGAATTTCGTCGTTTGTTGCCCTTATTGGCCGCCCAGCAGGAAACCTGGGCTGTTGATCTGCTGGGATTCGGCTTTACCGATCGCCCGACGGCCGTCCCGATTGACCCTAGCCGCATCAAAACTCATCTGTATTACAGTTGGAAGACCCTGATTGGGCGGCCAGTAGTCCTGGTGGGCGCTTCCATGGGTGGTGCCGCCGCCATTGACTTTGCTACCACCTATCCGGAAGCGGTGACCCAAGTGGTGCTGATTGACAGTGCTGGCTTTGCCCAGGGTCCCGATATGGGTAAATTTCTGGTGCCACCGCTGGGCTATCTGGCCGCCGAATTTCTGCGCCAACCGGCCGTCCGTCGCCAGGTCAGCCTGAAAGCCTATGTAGACTCCAGCCTGGTTACGGAGGATGCCTTGCTGTGTGCGGCCCTACACCTGCAGATGCCCAACTGGCATCGGGCCATGATTACCTTTACCAAAAGTGGGGGTTATACCCGCTTGCAGCAGCGAATCAGCCGGGTGACCCAACCGACTTACATTCTCTGGGGTGATTCCGATCAGATTTTAGGCACGCAGGATGCCGCCCGTTTCCAGCAGGCGATTCCCCACAGCCAACTCACCTGGATTGAGGCCTGTGGTCATGTCCCCCACCTGGAAAAACCCCAGCTAACCGCTGAGGCCATCCTTGACTGGCTGCACTCTGCCTGAAGTTGGCATAAATCGATCAACTGGATGCTTGCGTCCGTTGCTGGTAACTCTGGACCGTGTTGTAGAGCAGCATGGCGACCGTCATTGGTCCCACGCCCCCTGGCACGGGGGTAACGGCCGAGGCCACTGGCAGCACCGCCTCAAAGTCCACATCGCCCACTAACCGGGATTGTCCGGTCGCATCGGTGATTCGGTTAATCCCCACGTCAATAACCACCGCTCCTGGTTTGACGCTGTTAGCCCCAATCAGGTTGGGGCGACCCACCGCCGCCACCAAGATATCCGCACTACGAGCGATCGCGGCCAGATCGGGCGTTTTCGAGTGGGCAATGGTCACCGTGGCATCCGCCTCCAGCAACATTAGCGCCAGAGGTTTGCCGACCAGAATGCTGCGGCCAATCACCACCGCATGTTTACCCTTCAGCGGGAGTTCGTATTCCTGTAAAATCCGCATCACTCCGGCTGGGGTACAGCTACGCAGACCGGCTTCCCCCCGCACCAGCCGTCCCAGATTGACCGGATGCAACCCGTCCGCGTCTTTGTCGGGGTGGATTTGATTTAACAGGGCCACCGAATCCAGGTGAGCAGGCAACGGTAGCTGAATCAGGATGCCGTCTACCCGTTCATCCTGGTTAAGGGTTGCAATAATCTCGGCCAGTTCGTTCTGGGTGGTGAATTCAGGTAAATGCTGACCATAGGAAGCAATTCCCACGGCAGCACAGGATTTTTCCTTGTTGCGGACATAAACCGCACTGGCGGGATTATCGCCGACCATCAGAACCGCTAGACCTGGAGGGCGGCCCCGTTGGGTTTGCAGGTCCTGAACCCGTTGGGTCAGCTCGGTTTGAATTTTCTGGGCCAGGGCTTTTCCATTCAGTAGTTGGGCGGTGTCAGCAGTCATGGAGCAATTCAGCGATCGCGATGGAGCAGGTGGATTCAGTCAGGTTTGTCTATGCTAG
>CAZBTL010000379.1:0-3138 GCA_964494755.1 uncultured bacterium
ACTCCCACCCCCTCTATTGCAATAATTCCTCTATTGCAATTTATCTACTGCATAGTTACAGCAGACGATGCGGAAGCCACGGGTTCAGCCTGCCGGTAGAGGTTCTGGTGGGACAGGACTTGAAAGTCCTGATCGACCCAGACGAGAGATGCTTCGACCACCGCACCCTGGCGCAGCTTAACGAGAGAGTAATTGCGGCGGCAGTGATCCACTCCCCGCACAATACGAGGCACACAGGCCGCATTTAGATAGACTGTGCCTTCTGGCCCAACCACCAGCGGAACTCGTCCATGCTGCTGGGTGTGGCGCAGGTGATGGTGCATGTGGCCAAAGGCCACCAGAGGAACCTGCTTTCCTAACTGGCGGGTCTGGGCGATCGCCATGGCCAGATCAGGGTCACCAAAGTCACCGCCCAGGGGTTGCCAGTCACGGCCACAGGGATCTTCCGGGCGATCGCCTAAACCTGTCGGACCGCAATGACCAATAAAAATGACGGTTTCATAGGCCGCCTGTCGAACCGCCTCCAGCATCAGGGCCGATGATTCCACAAAACTGGTCACCCCATAGCGCTCTTCATAAAACTGGGCACTTTTCCAGTCGGGGCCACCCCAGCTAAAGGGACGGCTGCCAATCACGCTGAGACCGAACTGGGGCAGATCTAACTTGCCATAGCCCACATGGGCCTCCCCCAGCAGATCAATTTGCTGCTGCACCCGATCTTCCTGGCTGCGATCATAGGGACATTTTTTCAAACCCCATTCCGTGGCGCTGAACCAGGCATCATGATTGCCAAAAATCACCGCCTTGGGCAGCGACAGGGCAGCGATCGCCCGGACCACCTCTACGGCTTCATTGCCAAAATCACCCACCAGCAACACCAGGTCTACCCCTAAATGGCGCAACGCTGGTTCATCATCTGCATCCCAGTGATCATGAACATCGCCAATAACTGCGATGGTCATTTCTCTTGAGGGCAATGGGACGCCCGTTTCGATCGCACGGGTGTAGTTCGCTGGCTCATCTCCTGATTGAGAGTGATCGGTTCTGTCCCAACCCATCATGTATCAATTCCTTGATCCCTTTTTCCAGAATAGTCGGGATCGGCAATTCATGGGCATCAAGCTGAAAAAAAGCCGTTCAACAAAAAAGGCAGAACCTGAAACGGCTCCGCCTTCTAAGGATGCATTCGATGGTGAATCAGGCTTAGGCGATCGCGGCTACTTTAACGTCGCTATTGACCAGCAGTTCCTGAAGTTCTTCCGAATCAACGGTTTCCTTCTCGACCAGCATTTCAGCCAATTTGTCCAGTACGGCTCGGTTATTCACCAGCACCGCTTTGGCCCGACGATAGGCTTGATCAACCAGGTTGCGCACCTCATCATCGATCGCCGCAGCGGTTTCTTCGGAGAAGTCCCGCTCAGCCGCAATGTCCCGACCCAGGAACATGTTGCCCTGCTGACGGCCCAGGGCCACCGGGCCCAGGCGATCGCTCATGCCAAAGCGAGTTACCATCTGACGAGCCACCCGTGCCACCTGTTGCAGGTCATTGGAAGCACCCGTGGTCACTTCTTCTTCACCAAAAATGATCTCTTCGGCAATCCGGCCGCCCAAAGCCACCGCCATCTGATTTTGCAAATAGGAGCGAGAGTAAAGTCCCGAATCCATCCGATCTTCACTGGGGGTGAACCAGGTCAGACCACCAGCCCGACCGCGGGGAATGATACTGATTTTCTGAACCGGATCATAGTCCGGCATCAAAGCACCGACCAGAGCATGACCCGCTTCGTGGTAAGCCACCAACTGCTTGCGCTTCTCGCTCATCACCCGGTCCTTCTTCTCGGGACCAGCCAAGACGCGATCAATCGCATCATTGACCTCATCCATGGAGATTTCAGTCAGATTGCGACGGGCGGCCAGAATGGCGGCTTCGTTCAGCAGATTAGACAGGTCTGCACCCGTAAAGCCAGGGGTGCGACGGGCAATCTTTTCCAGATCTACATCTTTGGCCAGGGTCTTGCCACGGGCGTGGACTCTGAGGATTTCCAGGCGACCGGCATAATCCGGGCGATCGACCACCACCTGACGGTCGAATCGACCGGGACGGAGGAGGGCCGCATCCAACACATCGGGGCGGTTCGTAGCGGCAATGATGATAATGCCAGTATTGCCTTCAAAACCATCCATCTCAGTCAATAACTGGTTCAGGGTTTGTTCACGCTCGTCGTTGCCGCCGCCTAAACCAGCTCCCCGCTGACGACCAACCGCGTCAATTTCATCAATAAAGACGATACAAGGAGCGTTGGACTTAGCTTGTTCGAACAGATCGCGGACTCGGGATGCACCGACCCCAACAAACATTTCCACGAATTCAGAACCCGAGATGGAGAAGAAGGGTACTCCTGCTTCACCGGCAACAGCCCGCGCCAGCAAGGTTTTTCCGGTTCCCGGAGGACCAACCAACAACACGCCTTTGGGGATCTTGGCCCCTACCGCAGTAAAGCGATCGGCGTTTTTCAGAAAGTCCACCACTTCGCTCAGTTCCAGCTTGGCCTGATCGATGCCAGCCACATCGCCGAAGGTGACCTGGGTTTGGGGCTCCATCTGAACCCTGGCCTTGGACTTACCAAAGTTCATCGCCTGACTGCCAGGACCGCTCTGGGCTCGCCGGAGCAAAAAGAACAGACCGACCAGGAGCAGGATGGGGAAGAACAGACTGCTTAACGCCTTAAACCAGAAACCGTCATCGGTCTGGGGCAGAACCGCAATGTCCACGCCATTTTTGGTCAGGAGATTGATCAGGTCCGGATCGTTCGGCAAATTGACCAATACATAGTTGTTATCATGCCGGAAGCGAGCCATGCTGCGGTCGGCACTGATCTGAACTTTCTCAATTTTCTTTGCTTGAACTTCTTCAATAAATTGGCTGTAACGCCAGGTTTCTCGATTTTGGGGTTGCCTGTCAAAAAAGGCCGTGGCCAAAGAAACCACCACGATCGCCAATAACGTGTACAGCCCTACATTTCTCCACCGCTTATTCACCGGGATCAGTCCTCCTATATCAGAGTGCGGAGACCACTTGTGTTTTACCTATGTTAACTAATATTAACGTATCCTCAGAAAAATGCGTCTCCAACCTAG
>CAZBTL010000380.1:0-3133 GCA_964494755.1 uncultured bacterium
TACTGAGGGGCAAATACATATAGGGCTGCAACAGAAAGTGCCAGCGATTCGACTGGGAAGCATTGGCCGCAGGCTCCTGGTTAGCTGGGGATTCCGTAGGAGTGGGAGACTCGGGAGCAGGACTGGCGGATTCGGTTGGGGAGGCCGTACTCGGCGCGGCGTCACCAGCCTCACTGGGCGGGGGCGGGGCCAGTTCCCCAGGGGAGCTAGCCGGTGCTTGAGCCACATCCAAAGTCGGAGTTGGCCAGGTTTTGTTTGTGCGAACTGTTGCGAAACTGGCTTCCAGTGACGGTTCCACTTCAACCGTGCCTAACTGAGGGATAGTTCCTGGAGTCGAGGAAGAGACGGCTGCCATCCCATCTGGGGAGGCGACAGGCAAGCGAAAGATGGGGACTGTCGCTTTTGCATGGGATGCAGGTTCACCTGACTCGATCACCCCAACCGAATCCACAACAGAACTGTCAACTGGCTGTGTGTCCAGCAGGGCCGCCGCCCCAGATGTCGGTTGTACTGGCGGTTCAGTCGCTGTGCTGGCCTCGGCCAGATTGGCTACAAGACTAACAGCGACGGTCATCCCCAGGATAGAAGGAGTTGCCAGGATCGCCTTACAACAACGAGCTATCATGATTCGTCTTCTCCTCATCACACCTAAATTAAATAAATAGTTGCGGTCTGAGCTGGAACTATCGCAATCCGATTAGGATTGTGAAAGGTTTCCGCAGGAAATCCTTCTCACAAAGCCCTTTCACCCTTCAGTCGTTCACAAGTCATTTAGGATTGCTATATCCGGCTTGCCATTGATAATAGACGAAGGGTGCCTCGCGACTTCACGGTATGCCTGCCTTACGCATAAACTGATTCAATTGTTCGAGCGGAAACGATCGAATTAAATTGAAACTGAAGGGCGGATCACTCAATGTCTGGGCATAGGATGACTGCAAATAGGGCTGGTATTCAGGTTTGCCCGCTACATACACCTGCATGAAGGCCAACCCCACCCCCCGTAGATTTTTCAGAAAGATCGCCATTTTTTGATTGAATTCGTCTGTAGTCATCCCAGGCAACACAACTCGATTGATCAGTTCGGTAATTTCAGGGGTGTGAGAGGCGGCATCCGAAACAATTAGATATCTATCCGGCGTCGTCAGCCAGCTAAAGGCCTGTAATTGTTCGAGGACCAGTGGCGCGGCTGGGTCGTCGCCGCCGCCGAACAGCGCAACGGGCACCTGAATCCGGCTGATCCCCGCTTGACCCAACATGGGACTGGTGACTGGACTAATCGCCATGACAGATTTGATCCGGGGATCACGTAACTGACTGTTGGTTAACCGCTCGGACTGGGGGGATGATTCCAACTCCAGGGCCCGACATTGTAACAATAGGGAGGTATTTAAAGATTTCAGTAGATCATCCTGTTGGCAGGCTTGGCGTAGTCCCTGAAAGTCAACCGTTGCCCCAGCCAAAACCAGAACTGTATAGCCGCCAAAGGAGTGACCATACGCTCCCACATTTTTGAGATTGAGCCGACCGCCAAATTCGCCCTGGTTCTTCTGTTCCAGGGTGTCCAGCACAAAACTAACGTCCAGGGGGCGATTGTAAAACTCGCTGACCTGGAAAATCTCCCGAGCGGCTCCAGACAGGAGACGTTCCTGCTGCCCCTTATCACTGCCAATGTGCTCCGGGGCTGCCACCACAAAACCGTTACTCGCCAGGTTTTCCATGAAGGGGGCAGAGAATTTGCGGGTTTCCCCCAAGCCGTGGGAAAACACCACCACCGGAATGGATGCAGGCAGATTCCCCTGAAAATCCGGCACATACAGGTCTGTCGGAACTGGGCGATCGCGACGACTGTCCTGCAGCATCAAGGTCTGTTTGGTAACCGGGTAGGGACCAGGACTGGCTAGCGGTGGTAGTTTTTCAAGATCAAGGGGGCCTTCCGCCGCGGCGGCGGCCTGGGACTGGGTCTGGATTGCCTGCACCACCTCGGCAGAGAGTTGGGAAAACTTAGCCACCCGATTGGCCAGATGGAGTGCTAGCGGCACATTGATGCGTAAATTGTGGCTGGGAAAGTGATTCATCACCCCCAGCAAGGAAAGACCTTGCGGATCGGCAGCCGCCTGGATAATCGCGGATCGTAAGGCATAGAAGCCATTCTGATCGGGGCCAGTTTGAATTAAATCACCCAGATTGCGCAGGGCAGATTCCCCCATCGGCGAATAGAGCACTTGCGACACTGGCCAGGGTTGTTGTTTATGGGTCTTTTGCAGGGTCTGACGAACTTTGGCCTACATGGCTGGCTTGAGCAGTCGGAAATAGTAGGCTAAATCCTTGTCCACCTTGCCGTCTCTGGCAAAGGTTTCCAGCGAAGCAACTGGCAGGTAAAACTCCAGTTGCCCATAGGGAAAAACAATTTGTTGGGCGGCCTGGGTGGGCAAGGCTGTCAGCAGGGCGGAGGCTGCCCCTACGAAGAAAGAACTCCACTGCAACCGCCTGAGTAATCGAGGCAGGTGGGCCAGCAGTGACCAGGACGACGTGCGCTGCACATCCGCCTGCACCGATCGCAAGAATGTCAGGCCAGATCTGGGAAGGTTACAGGAGGTTACAGGAGCGGATCGCCATCGAATAAACATGCGGAACTTCCCTTAGGCCGTCAGTGAAATGTTTCTCATTATCAGCAAAAGCACTCCTGTTTTCTTGTCATTTGGTGTCAAGTTGGCTGAGCACTAAGCCAGCAGGATTAGCCCAACCGTTAAAATCCAACGTTGGACTCAAACACGCTGTCCGGTTAGAGACTGATCGAGCGAAGCAGCACACCGATAAAGCTGACAACACCAATCAAGATCAACGCAATGGCAACGATTTCAGATGTATTGGAAGTTTCATAGGTCAATCGATCTCTCTGGATGTTTTTCAACAGGCGCCGGTGTTCGATCAGGCTGACAGCCATGGCAAACACACCCACGCTAATAAAGGCTAAGCCAACCAGCGTCGAAAAGCGGTGGGGGTTAATGTGACCGCCAAGGCGACTTTCCTCGATCGCTCTGACAATGGTGGGAATCCCAAACCCAAAGCTAATCAGGGAAAGCGCGGTACGAATCCAGGCCAGCAGCGTGCGATCGGCTGCAAAACGGGT
>CAZBTL010000381.1:0-3126 GCA_964494755.1 uncultured bacterium
GCGATCGCAGAAGGCGCCATCTTGGAAAAAATGGTTCAGGCCATAGTGGGTTAACTTCGCGGCGGCTCCAGCTCGAATGTTACCTGTCAGCAACAGGGACAGGACATCCTCGCGACTATGGAGATGCTCCAGAAGTTCTCGAACACCCTGCAAGACAGCCCCTTGCTTTCGGTAAAGACTGGCCGGCAGATAGTCAGCGTACAGTTCCAGCAGCCGGTCTACCTTGTCAGGATGTGGCTCCACCTGGAGATTTTGCAGGATTTCGATGGCAATTTCCCGATCGGTCAGTCCGGCGGTGGGCATAGATTGCAACTGAACCGGTCGGCCTACCACGTCACTAGCAGCATCCTCCAGGGCAAACACCCCGGCCCGGCCGGTGGTCAACAAGGTGCCATCGATATCCCAAAACACAACGGTTTTCATGCAGCCCTCCCGGTCACAGTCTGGGCAATCAGGTGGGTCAGGCTATCAGCATCTAACCCGTGGGACTGCAAGACTTCGGAATTCTGACCACAGTCGGGAATTCGAGTCAGGCCCAATTGCTTGACTTGCATGGAACTCGACAGTCCCAACTGAGCCAGACCACTGGCGATGCGATCGCCCTGACCACCCACAATGTAGTGATTATCTAGGGTAAAGACCCAATGGTAGCCCTGCGCAACCTGCTGCAGCCAGCCCAGATCAACGGTATTGAGCCAGGGGAGATTAATCACCTTCACCTGGACATGATGCTCCTTGGCCAGGGTTTGAGCCGCTTGCCAGGCCTGCGGCAGCAGAACTGGCCCGTAACTGAATAGGAGGGCATCATTCCCCTCAGTCAGGGCAATTCCTTTGCCTACCTCCAGTTGATAGCCAGTCGGCAGCGTGTAAGGAATCTGGCAGGGAATCGACACCAGGCGAATATAGCTGCTTTGCTGGGTCCGATTAACACAATAATCCAGCGCCAGCGCCACCTCCGCCTCACAGGAAGGTTCAATCATGACCAAATTAGGAATGGCTCCTAAAGTTGAAATGTCCCGCACCGACTGGTGAGAATGACCGGGACCGCTGGGCAGTAATCCCGCTAACGAACCCACGTAAATGACCTTGGAGTGTTCGGTGGCGTTGTTGTAAATTTGCTCGTTGGGCCGAGTAGACAGGAAGCAGGCAAAGGAGTGGACAATCGGCAACAGACCCTGCAGGGCCATAGCGCCCGCCTGCGAGACCATATCCTGTTCGGCAATGCCACATTCGAAGAAGCGATCGGGGAACTTTTCCTGGAAGGGAATCAGCCCACAATCCAGAACCAAATCTGCGTCTAAGACCACCAGCTTAGAATTTTGCTGGGCCTGATCCACCAATGCTCGGGAATAGGCTGCGACCAACCGTTGGGCGCCATCCAGAGGGGGACGTTCCGGGCGTTGCTCTACCTTGACCGCCAGTTCCGAGGCGCCAATCTGCCGTAGTTGGGCATTGGCTGTGGCAATCAGCTCTTCTGCTGCTCGGGTATAGGTTTCATCATCGGGGGCACCACTATGGAAGCGGTAGAGTTTATCCTCTGGCTTCATGCTGGTGTGAGCCATGAAAGATACGCCATTCCCCTTAATGGTGTCGGCGATCAAAATTTTGGGCCGATCCTGAACCGTCTTAAACTCTTCCAGCACCGCTTTCAAGGCTGCGACATTGTGGCCATCACAGCGGCGGACAAACCAGCCATAGGCAGCCAGCTTTTGCTCCAGATTCCCCAGATCGCTGACCTGACTGACCCAGGTGTCAGACTGAATCTTATTATGGTCAATAATCGTAATAATTTCGTGCAGTCCCAGGTTGGCAGCCTGCTGCAGCGATTCCCAGAACTGACCTTCCTGCAACTCGCCATCTCCGGTCAGGACATAGACATTACCCTGCCGACCCTGGAGGCGATTAGCAAATACCATCCCCTTGGCTTTAGAAATTCCCATCCCCAAAGGCCCCGTATTGGTGACAATTCCAGGCGTTGAGACATCCGGATGACCTGGAAGGCCGCCCAATCTGCGGAGGGTATGAATTTTATCGAACTCTAGAATGCCCAGCCCCAATAAAACGGCGTAGAGACCCGGCACATCGTGCCCTTTCGAGGAAAAGTAGATGTCTTGCGGTGCCTGGGCATCTGTTTCCTCCAGACGCAGTTCATTGAGGAACAGCCAGGAGACGATGTCTAAACTACTGAAGCTACTGCCAATATGCCCTGACCCAGCGCGGGTAATCATGTAAAGGGCATTGATCCGGCAAAAGGTGGCAAAGAGGTTGGTTTTGGCCTCTGGAGAGATCGTCAATTCCTTCAGGCGTTGAAATTCGGTCAGAGGGACAAAGTACAGGTCGGTCATGGTTCGCGTGTTTCGTCATCCTGAAATGGAACTTGAGGCACAGTCGGTAGTTGGGCCTCTCCCTGAGCCAGCAGGTATTCGGCATACCACCAGTCTTTCAGATCATTGATATCAAACCCCTCATATCCCTGAGTTAGGAAGGGCATCAAAGTCTCTCCTGCAATCGTACCCTGTTCGAGGACCACTCGAGACCAGGCAATCTCCAGGCTGGCATTCTGAACATAAACGAGCGGTAAAGCTTGGTAAGGAGTGCTATGCCAGGGCGTTTCCGGCGGAGTATCCGTAAAAATAGGCTCCAAACCAGCTAAAAGCGGTTTCATGCGATCGCCCTGGATGCGCCACATTTTGCCGGGATGCTGGCTACACTTTTCCACCGCCCGCAGGGAATCGACTCCTTCCTGAGCCAGAAAAGCTGACCAGGCCCGCTGGATGGTTTCAGGCCGGCGAAAGGGACTGGTGGGCCGTAAAATACTGAAACAGTCGAAGTTCCGTCCTTCCTGTTGTAATCGCCGTAGGGTGTAGTCAATCCATTCAATATCCGGTGATTGGTCGGCCGCATACTGGGCCGGTCTCAAAAAGGGAACGTCTGCTCCGTAGTGTCTGGCAATTTGGGCAATGGCTTCCGAATCCGTTGAGACAATGACGGCTGAAAAGATGCCGCTTTGCAGTGCAGCGGCAATCGTGTAAGCGATCGCGGGGTGCTCTCCTAACCGTCGAATATTTTTGCCCTGAACTCGTTTGGAACCCGCTCGGGCAGGGATGAGGGCAACAATTGTGGGAA
>CAZBTL010000382.1:0-3124 GCA_964494755.1 uncultured bacterium
CTAGCCCACAAGGACAGTTTGGGCAATACAGAAGTGATTGGGGCTAGCGGGATCCAGCGATTTTCGGCCGGAACCGGCATTACCCACAGCGAGTTCAACCCATCCCAAACGGAGCCGACCCATCTGTTGCAGATCTGGATCCTGCCAGAACGTCAGGGTCTGACTCCCGGCTATGAGCAGAAAGAGTTTCCGGCTGCAACCAAACGGGGTCAGTGGCGCAAGTTGGCCAGTCGGGATGCCTCCCTGGGGTCGGTCCTGATCCATCAAGACGCCGAACTCTATGCCACCCTGCTGGCAGCCAATGAGGAACGCACCTATGAGTTGCAATTAGGTCGTCATGCCTGGATCCAGGTTGTTCAGGGAGATCTGACCTTGAATGGTCACCCGCTGCAGGCAGGCGATGGGGCGGCGGTCAGCAATGAAACCGACCTGCACCTGAAAGCTGCCACAGATGCGGAAATCCTATTGTTCGATCTGGCATGAGTTCTTGATCTGGCCAGAATTTTGGCAGGGGAAACGGCGCTACCTCCCCTGTCAAATGGCGGCCTTGCTCCGTTCTTGAATTTAGAACCGTTCCAGTTTCAGTAGTGCTCCGGCGTGTATACGCATTTTTTGTCAGACCTGTGCTGAACAATGATTGATATCCTGCGGGGGATGATAAGAGTGCCGTCTGAAAGCGCAGTTCACCTGTGGTGGTAATTGCCGCAGACACTTGCAAAATCGTTGATCAACAGTTCTATTGGGGCTGGCTTTGGCTAGGAATCAAGATCAGCGACCAGTAGGGCACTTCGGCTGGGTCAATCTCGGTAATGGCGACAATGCGCTGATTGGGTTGGGTGGCTCGCTCAATGTAGAGGGCGCGATCAAGGAGTCCCAGTTCATCCAGAATGGTGCGAACTTTGGCAAAGTGCCTCCCCAGCTTGATAATGACTGCTGCATCCACTCCAGCGAGGCGATCGCGCAACGTCTCTGCATCCAGGGTTGCTGGCATAATGCTCAACACATCATTACGAAAGGTAATGGGCACACCCAACATCGCGGCACTCGCCATAGTAGAAGAAATGCCCGGCACCACTTCGGTGGGAAATCGTGGCGCTAGTCGCTGAAATAGATACATAAAGGTGCCATACAGCATTGGTTCCCCCTCGCATAGCACCGCCACGTCGCGCCCCACGCTCAGATGTTCAGCAATTTTCTCGGCAGCAATGTCGTAATAGGGTTGAGACGATCGCTCCACACTAAAGGGCAACAGCATTGGAACCTCAATCTGGTCGGGACGAATGAAATCGGCCACGATCGCCCGCGCCAACACTTTGCCATTCTCTAAGGTTGGATAGGCAATCACGGGAACAGAAGTCAAAATTCGATGGGCCTTCAGCGTCAGCAGTTCCGGATCGCCAGGGCCAATCCCTAACCCATAGAGTTTACCGGGGGAGTGGGGAGTGGAGAGTGGGAGATTGCAACATTTTCCCTCTTCTCTCTCTCCTCTCCCCTCTTCCCTCTTCCCTGTATTATGTTGCGTCATAGCTCGTTCTCCTTGGCTAGAGCATTAACGGCAGCAGCGGCGATCGCACTCCCCCCTCGCCGACCGTGGAGTGTGATGAAAGGAACACCGCGATTGTTGTTTGCTAACTCTGCTTTCGACTCAGCCGCACCGACAAATCCAACCGGGAAGCCCAAAATCAACGCAGGTTTGGGAAATCCCTCATCCAGGAGTTCCAGCAGCCGATACAAAGCCGTAGGGGCATTGCCAATCGCAACAACGGCTCCGGAGAGGCGAGGCTGCCAAAGGTCTACAGCAGCAGCCGATCGCGTATTATTAACACGCTGGGCCATCTCCGCAATTTCAGGATGATTGAGGGTGCAAATAATTTCGTTGTTTGCTGGCAGGCGCTTGCGAGTAATGCCATTGGCGACCATTTGTGAATCGCATAAAATAGGTGCGCCAGTTGCCAGGGCCGTTCGTCCTGCTGTGACCGCATTGGGTGAAGCCGAGAGATCCTGCACGATATCCGTCATGCCGCAGGCATGAATCAGTCGCACTGCTACCTGTGCCAAATCATCGGATAAATGTTCTAAATTAACTTCTGCACGAATGATGGCAAAAGATTTACGATAGATGTCATCACCGTTGCGAATATAATCAATCATATAATTTCTAATATCATCAGGCTTTAAAGTTTTTGGCAAGTCATCAATTGTTTAAGAATTAGAATTGAAAACCGATTTGTAAATTCTCCAAAAGATTCATCTAGCGTTTCTCAATGCTGGTTATAAAGAGCCAGCAATTTTTCTATAGCAATCCTATTTGATTTGTGAATGCCTGGATGGTGAAAGGGCTTTGTGAGAAGGGTTTCCTGTGGAAACCTTTCACCATCCTGATCGGATCGCTATATTTGTGATGGCAATTCAGGGGCAATCACATCGCCAAGATGATGGGGAATCGTGAATGGCACGAATTTGCAAGTTGGCTCGATTGGTCACTTGAATCAATTCACACCCCCACTGTTCCACCAGGGTTGCGATCGCCCAGGCTTGCTGTTCCTTCAGCAGCCCACCCGGAGTACGAATGCGAATCAAAAAACCGTCTTGAGCTGGGGTGCCGTAAAACAATCCTGGACAAACATTCGGTTCAAGCAGCCAAGTCACAGCATCCTCCTCCGTGCGACGCAGAGAGTTGATTAGATAACGCTCATTAGAACGTACTTAAAGCTGGCATTCTGACTGGATCGATTTTGGATTTTAGATTTTGGATTGAATGCCCTGGTTTCAATCTAAAATCGCCAATCTAAAATCGCATTACAGTTGCGGCACAGTACCGGAATCGCACCGGATTTTCCCAGCATTAAGCTTGTGTAGCGTACCACACCAAAAAGGCAAAACTCTAATTCTCAAAGCTTTCTTAACTCGCTGACGCTTTTCAGCCTAGCAGGAGCCCTGGCAATACAAATGCAGGGCACACTTCAGGCAGCCCATCTCCAGATCAGTCTTTTTAACTGTTTAACTCAATGGGTGACCTGGGATTCGAACCCAGAACCAGCGGATTAAGAGTCCGATGCGCTACCGTTGCGCTAGTCACCCATCCAGACTTACAGTTCAATTCCTAGTGCAGCGTCAACTCTAG
>CAZBTL010000383.1:0-3106 GCA_964494755.1 uncultured bacterium
AAGTCCTTCGGTTGAATTTCCCGGTTATTGATCACTCCCAATACCAGGTTATCGGCTATCAATGGACGAAACTCCTCCATCAAATCCAGCACCATCGCCGGTTGACCGCGAGTTACCTCGTGGAGATAGCCAATATAAGGATCAAGACCTGCCAGATGCACCGCCGCCGTTACCTGAACCCGCAATAATCCATAGGCAAAACTCAACAAAGCATTGACCGGATCAGTCGGTGGACGCCGATTTCGCCCTTGAAAGCCCCACTGCTGATCCAGGAATTCGGCCCAGCAGGCAAAATACTCCCGGGCTGCCATACCCTCGATCCCCCGTATCTGGTCAATGGTCGATTGAGTCTTCACCAGGTGTTTGTGCTGCTTCAGAGGATTTTGCCGCTGATTATGGCGATATAGGACGGTGTACTGGTTGTGAATTTTTGTTGTGACGATCGCCCGCACCAGGGCCAACCGTCGCTCCCCATCGGCATAAACCTGGTACTGGGCGAGTCGTAATTGTCCATTGCGGGAATAGCCGGGCAGGGCTGAACCCAGATACTTACCAAAACTGGTCAGATAATGCACTGGCAGACCTAACTCCAGGGCATACATGAGGGCATCGCCTGTCACTTGCGGATTACCCATCAGCACCACCTGTTCCAGTGTTTGGGCCGGAACAGTTTGCTTCTGCCAGGAGCCATTGGGTTGCTTCAAAGAAACTGTAAACGCCTCATAGGTTTTGTTGAGGACAGCATCTGGTTGGGTGATGTAGAGGGTAGACATGGTGGGAGTGGGATGGTGGGGATAGTGGGGGAGATGGGGAAGAGGGGGAGTGGGGAGTGGGGAATTTTTTAGATGATGGGTGATTGATAGGGCTGAGGAAGATGGGGAGGATTCGGAATCATTGGGCCCTAATCTCCTCCCCCTCCTTTGCTTCGCTATGCCGCTTTAACACCTTGACCTCATTGGGCAAACAAATTCCAATCAGGCTACAGGCCCGACATTTCTTGGCATGGCTGATTGGTTCAGGCATGGGAAGGTGAACGGACTGGCGGGCCGCCGCGATCGCGGCTTCGGTGGCTTGCCGTAGTTGGGGGGTAAACGGAACGGTTTGGCGACGGCGATTGGCGTGGTAGAAAATCTCTCCGTTGGCAATGGTATGGCCAGTGCGTTCTTCCAGACAAAGGGCGGCGGCGCATAATTGGAAGTGGTCGTTGAGGTACTGGGCCATGCGACCCTTTTTGTATTCCACTGGAATCAGTTGTCCGGCTCGTTCTTCCACAGCGTCAATGATGCCGGATACCAGTAGGCGATCGCTCCAGACCCACTGTTGTTGATGAATTCGTGTTTCTCCTTCTTGAAGGATGCTTTCCTGATTGATGTTGCGATGTAAATGGTTGCCCAGGATGGTGTGTTCGTTGTCGGCCCATTCACCTAGCACGTATTCCAGATAAAAGCGACGGGGACAGTATTCCCAGGCGTTGAGGTAGGCGAGGGGGAGGTAGTCGTCCATAGGTTAGGAGGGGAAGGTGGGGGAAAGGCGGAGCTAGGGAGAGGTAAGGGGCTATTTCAGCAGCAGCCAATCATTTATGGTAAGAGCATCCATCATTGAGGGGGGCATCCCTATGGTGATAACTGCTGATCCTGGTGCAATGTCGCTGGAGGCATTTCTCGATAATCCACCAGACCGAGCTGAGTGGATTGATAATCAAATTGTGACTAAATCGGAAACGACGGCAAAAACAGGACGAATTCAAGCCAAACTCGCTCGTTATTGGGGTAACTACAAGGACTCCAGCGGTCAAGGGGGGGAGGTCTATACCGAAACGGCTTGTCGCACGGTTGGGCCAGTGCGCTGTCCTGATGTTGCCTATTTGCCAGCTGATCTGGTCACTCAATTGGGTGATTTTAAGGTGTTGCCGCATAGTTTTCCCTTGATTGCTGAGGTGATTTCTCCCACGGATGCAGCGGAAGAAGTCTTTACGAAGGTGCGGGAATATTTAGATGCCAATGGCCAGGAAATCTGGTTGATTTTTCCAGAGAGTCGATGGCTGATGATTATCACAGTTGATTCTCAACGGCTATTGGGCGTTTATGAAACTGCTGCGACTCAAACTGTATTACCGGGATTTAGCGTTTCTGTTGGTGAATTAATAGCATGAGCTGTTGCTCTGTTAGCTTTCCAATGACTTGCAATGGGGGCTAGTTGTTGAGATCCGCCTTACCATTCCCATTCCCATGGGTGTTTTTCGCCCAACTCCGCTATACAGGGCAAAGTCGGCTAAGACATTAATTTGTCGAATGGTTTGGCAATCTATGTCTCCCAAAATTTGAAAGGTAACGGTGCCCATGCAACCAATGAATTTGCTGCGACTATCCCTCACTATTTCTGTACGAATCTCAAAGTAGCTGGGATAAATGCAGTCGATCAGAGTTTTTGGAAAAGGGAGGTTGCTGTAATGGTTCCAGCGCTTGAGTAAGCTATGAAACACCAGATTCTGGGTTGGCATGGCGCAATCATATCGGTTCTGTCGAAAGGTGGTGGGGGTGCAGAATTGCAGGTGAATTTGGCGATCGCTCTCGGATGCTTGCTCGTAGAGTTGAGTATAGGTGGCGAAGTTAGCCCAGGGTTGGCTTGACTGGGGGGTGCCTAAAATGCTGACGACCTGTAGTTCAGCAGGACCTAAATGCCATGACTGGTTGGCATTCAGGCTTAGCCACAGGTAGGTTAATTGGCTGAACAGGCTTTCATCCAGTAATGAAATGCGCCACCAGCAGGGGGTTCCGGCAGGGATAGAACGGTTGTGTTGGAATTGCAGGGCTTGGGTGTGGGGTTTTGGGTAGGAGATTTTGGATGTGAGGTCTTTGTTTTCTGCGGTAAACTTCGCAGTTGGCATCTCGCACTTCGCACTCCCAAGCACTTGTAATGGACTCAGGGTAAATGCTTTCTCTGCGGTTTGCTGGTGCAGGTTGGCGGCCAGATCTGCATCTACCGATCGCACCAGGTCAAGAAATAAGGCATGCAGATGCTGGCCACTGAGGTGACTGCTAGGAATGGACGATTGGGGTAGCAGGTTGAATACAAGACTATGGGGCATAGGGCGATCGTTATCGAT
>CAZBTL010000384.1:0-3093 GCA_964494755.1 uncultured bacterium
CTCGCTGATTGGGCACTCCGGCTGTGGTAAGTCAACGTTGCTGAATATGATTGCTGGTCTGGATTTGCCCTCCGACGGTCTGGTGCTGCTGGATGGCGACAGCATCAAACGGCCCGGCCCGGACAAGATGGTGGTGTTTCAAAACTATTCCCTGTTGCCCTGGATGACGGTGCGGGAAAATATCGCCCTGGCAGTGAATGAAGTGATGGGTGGGCTGCCCAAGGCTGAACGGGACCAGATTGTGCAACATCATATTGAGATGGTTGGGCTACAGCCCCATGCTGAAAAGCCACCGGGGATGCTGTCTGGTGGTCAGAAGCAACGGGTGGCGATCGCTCGGGCCCTGGCTATCCGACCCAAGCTGCTCCTATTGGATGAACCATTTGGGGCGCTGGATGCCCTGACTCGCGGTAACCTGCAGGAACAGTTGATGCAGATTTGCGAGGAAAATCAGGTTACCGCTGTGATGGTGACCCATGATGTGGATGAGGCAGTGCTGCTGAGCGATCGCATCGTCATGCTGACCAACGGCCCCGGCTCCAACATTGGCGGCATTCTGGAGGTGGATATTCCCCGACCCCGCAAACGCATGGACGTAGTGAAGCACCCCAGCTACTACAGTCTGCGCAGCGAAATCATCTACTTCCTGAACCAGCAGAAGCGGGTGAAGAAAATCAAGGCTCGCAAAGTAGCGGTGGTGGCCCGCCACGGACTGGAAAAAGTCAACCTGGACATTGGTTTTGTGCCGCTAACCGCCTGCGCCCCGATGGCGATCGCCAAGGAGAAGGGCTTCTTCCAGAAACATGGCCTGGATGAAGTCACCCTGGTGCGGGAAACCAGTTGGCGCGGCATCGTCGATGGCATTGCCGCTGGCTATCTGGATGCGGCCCAAATGCCTTCTGGTATGCCGGTCTGGCTGACAACAGGGGGCCATCAAAACAAACCCCTGCCGGTGGTCAGCAGTTTGACCATGACCCGCAATGGCAATGCTATCACCCTGGCCCGCAAGTTCTATGACCAGGGGATTCGCACCGCTGCGGACTTCAAGCGGTATCTGCGAGAAACACCGGACATGCGCCACACCTTGGGCATGGTGCATCCATCCTCCATGCACAACATCCTTTTGCGCTACTGGTTGGCCGCTGGCGGCATTGACCCTGATCGCGACGTGCAGTTGAAAACCATTCCACCGGCCCAGATGGTGGCCGACCTGAAAGCTGGGACCATTGATGGTTTCTGCGTTGGGGAACCCTGGAACGTGCGGGCGGCGATGGAAGAGATTGGCTTCACCGTTGCCACCGACCTGGATATCTGGGTCGGCCACCCCGGCAAAGTCCTGGGAGTACGGGAAGATTGGGCCAATGCTTATCCCAATACCCACATTGCCCTAGTCAAGGCATTGCTGGAAGCCTGCCACTATTGCAACGACCCCAACAATGCGTCGGAAATCCGCCGCATCCTGGCCGGACCAGACTATGTCAGCACCAGCCCCGACTATATTCACTTAACCGATCCGGTGGACTTCCGCCATGACCCGGAGCATCCCTTGAGTGGTTATGCCCATCACCAGTTCTTTGGCGAAGGGGTCAACCGTCCCAGCCGAACCGAAACACTCTGGACCATGACCCAACTGGCCCGTTGGGGCGACACGCCGCTGCCCAGAAACTGGATGGAAATCATTGAACGGGTTTGTCGGGTCAGTGCTTTCAGTACGGCCGCCCGGGAACTGGGCTTCCTGGATATTTCCACCTTCAGTCGGGGGCCAATTCAGTTGTTTGATGGCACCGTGTTCCGGTCCGATACCGATCCCATTGCCTACCTCAATAACCTGGAGATCAAACGCGACTTCAGTGTGGCAGAAGTGGTGCTGGATTCTCGGCCAACCCCACGGGTTGCCTGATGCCCCCCTAGTTCGGGAAATGGTTTGCCTGGGTCAGGTGCTAACTCCTGACTCAGGCATGGTAGCTCACTCCTTTTGATTGCTCGCAGTGATAGTTCTGACCTCCTCCGCGATCACAGGCAACCACCATGGAACAACCCACCCTGGCGAATCTGTCCCTCCGGCTGGATACCGGATTGGACCGCACCCAACTAAGACTTAAGCACAATGGAATGACAGGCATGACGCAAGCGATACAAGACATACAGCAGACCCGACCGATCAGTGAGCCGGGTCCCACCCAGGTCGATCCCAATGGCTTCCTGGTGATTGATAATGTGACCAAAACCTATCAGACCTCCAAAGGCCCCTTTGTAGTTCTGGATGGCATTAATCTGACCATTAATGAAGGCGAATTCATTTGTCTGATTGGCCACTCTGGTTGTGGCAAAACCACTCTACTTAATATGGTGTCTGGGTTTAATACAGCGAGTACGGGTGAAGTTCGGTTGCAGGGCAAACCGATTACCAAACCTGGTCCCGATCGCATGGTGGTGTTTCAAAACTACGCCCTGCTGCCCTGGATGACGGTTACCGATAATGTCTATCTGGCAGTTGATTCGGTGTTTCCCAATAAGCCGGAAAATGAAAAGCGGGAAATTGTCCGGGAACACCTGGCCATGGTGGGTCTGTCGGAAGCCGCCGACAAGAAAATCACCCAGATTTCCGGCGGCATGAAGCAGCGGGTTTCCATTGCCCGCGCCCTTTCCATCCGGCCCTCGCTGCTGATTCTAGATGAACCCTTCGGGGCGCTGGATGCCATTACCAAGGAAGAGTTGCAGGAAGAACTGCTGAAAATCTGGAATGATCACCGCTGTACGGTATTGATGATTACCCACGATATCGATGAAGCATTGTTCCTGGCAGACAAACTGGTGATGATGACCAATGGTCCGGCGGCTAAGGTTGGTGAGGTGATGACAATTCACTTCCCCCGTCCCCGAGATCGGGCCCGCATTATGGAAGACCCAGAGTACTACGATCTGCGCAACTATGCTCTGGACTTCCTTTACAACCGCTTTGCCCACGACGATGTGGGATAACCCGTTGTGACTCCCCACACCGAATAAAGGACACAACTGTTGTCAGCGTGTCCTTTTTCTTTTCTTTTTCTTTTAAGGTTGCCAGCAATGTGGCTTCGTCTGCGCCCGGAT
>CAZBTL010000385.1:0-3092 GCA_964494755.1 uncultured bacterium
CATTATGCCATCCAATTCATTGCCGCTACTGGCGCGGCCCTAGCAGAAGCCCTACCGGATTACAGCCACACCAGTCTGAGTTGGCACCCCGGTTTAGAATTGTTCGTCGGGCCCCTCATCCGCACCGAACAGCCGTTTCGGGTTGCCCTCGATGCTGGTGCTCTGACGCTGATCCTTTTGGATCACCAGGATGGGCCTGTAGCTGCCCTGCCCCTGTCCGGGAAAAGCATGACTGAAGGGCTGCATTGGCTGAAACAGGAGATTTCTCACCTGGGGGCGGATGCCAGTCGGGTGGAATTTCTCTCCTATCCACCGGATGACTTTCCCGATCACGCTCTGGCCCATGGCGCCCGCTTTGATGCCAGTCAGGCAACAGCCTTGCGGGAAGTGGCCACCTACTACGCCAACACCTATCCCCTGCTTCAGGCCATTATCGCTACGACAGAAGATGCATCGGCCATTCACATCTGGCCCCACCACTTTGATATGGCCACCCTGATTACGCTACCAGGCATGAAAAATGGCAATTCCCTAACGGTTGGGGTTGGTCTGTCCCCCGGAGATGCCAGCTATGGCGAACCGTACTGGTATGTGTCTCCCTATCCCTATCCGGCTGTAGAACAACTTCCAAACCTGGAAGGACAGGGATTCTGGCATACTCAACATTGGGTGGGAGCGGTGCTGACGGCTTCCCAATTGCCCCAATCTAGCAACACCCAAGCCCAACAGTTGGAAGTATTTCTGCCATTTGCAGTCAAGGCCGCGATCGCCCTGCTTCTGGCCAACACTTCAGCTCCAGTTAAGCCATGACCGTTCCTCAGATTTGCCCCCTTTGCGCCCATGTCGTTTTGCGTCATATTCGCGCTGGGTCTATTTACTGGTTGTGTCGACGTTGTTATCAAGAAGTTCCGGTTTTGAACTCTGCGGATTCACTGCTATGGCTATCCAATTCACCCAAACCATGCGGCGATCGCTGCTATCGGTCTTTGTCTTTGCCGCAATTGTCGTTTCACCTCAACTGCAAGCTGACTCCCAGGTTGGGCGATCGCCCGATTCCCGCATCCCGACCCAACTGGCCCAACAGCAAACTGTCCTAAACACGGTTAGGGCTGTCGAATCGGTTGGCATGACCGTTTCGAATATGGACCAAGCCCTTGACTTCTACACCACCGTCCTGTCATTTCAAAAAATCTCGGATGTGGAAGTACTGGGCAGCGAGTACGAGCAATTGCAGGGACTCTTCGGGGTGCGGTTGCGGGTGGTAAAACTGCGACTGGGTGAGGAGGTCATTGAACTGACCGAATACCTCACCCCGAAAGGTAGACCCATCCCGGTGGACTCGCGCAGCAACGATCGCTGGTTTCAGCATATCGCCATCGTAGTCAGTGATATGGACCAAGCCTATCAGCATCTACGCCAATTCAAAGTACAGCATGCCTCCACAGCTCCTCAACGCATTCCGGACTGGAATAAAGCAGCAGCAGGCATTCGAGCCTTTTATTTCAAAGATCCGGACGGTCATAACCTGGAAATTATTTATTTTCCAGCGGGCAAGGGCAATCCCAAATGGCAGAAACCCAGCAAGCGGCTCTTTTTAGGCATTGACCACACGGCCATTGTGGTGGCTAACACCACCGCCAGCCTCACCTTTTATCGGGATATCCTGGGTCTGAAGTTAGCTGGAAACAGCACCAACTACGGCACCGAACAGGCCCATCTGAATAACGTGGAAGGGGCACGCCTGCTGATCAGTGGGTTGCGGGCTCCAGTCGGTCCCGGCATTGAATTTCTGGAATATCTGGAGCCACGGGATGGGCGATCGCTGCCGACTGATGCCCGGGCGAATGATTTACTTCACTGGCAAACTACACTGGTCGTCAACGATGTCGTCGCGATCGCCCAACAATTACGCCTGAATCACACAACCTTTGTTTCCCCAACGGTGGTTACCCTTCCTGAACCAGCCCTAGGATTCCGAAAAGGTATCCTGATCCGTGATCCCGATGGTCATTCCCTGCGGTTGATCGAAAAGTGAATTCCCAATTTAGAATCAGAGGTAATGCTGCTTTAATTGTTACAGTGCTTACATTTAGTCATAAGCAGAAACCTATTTCCTATGACCTTGAAGAGCGGCCTCACTTGATTCGACTGCTTAGGGAATTATTTGATTAGTGACATTGATTTCTGCAATCGTGATGATAAATTCTCATCCTATGTTCAGTAAGCGTTCCAAGGTCTTTCGCTATATTCTGTTCAGCATTCCCGTTGCTTTGTTAGTAGCGGTTGTTCTGGCCCGGAGCGCCCCCCGTTCCACTGCCCCCAATCCCACAATCGATCTGCCTCTAGCTGCTGCAACTGGAACCCAAACGGCGGTTTTTGCCGGAGGCTGTTTCTGGGGCATGGAAGCAGTGTTTGAGCATGTAAAAGGGGTGGTGGATGTGGTCTCAGGTTTTTCCGGCGGCACTGCGGCAACCGCCCACTATGGAGAGGTCAGCGCTGGACTAACTGACCATGCCGAGTCTGTGAAAATCACCTACGACCCGTCGAAAATTTCCTATGGCCAATTGCTACAGATCTTCTTCTCGGTGGCCCATGATCCGACGCAGGTGAATCGGCAAGGGCCGGATGCTGGCAGGCAATACCGCTCAGCCATCTTTTTCGCCAATCCAGCCCAACAAAAAGTGGCGCAGGCCTATCTCAATCAACTCAAACAATCACAGGTTTTCAACCAGCCAATCTCCACCCAGGTGGAACCGCTCACAGGATTTTATGCCGCAGAGTCCTACCATCAGAACTTTATTGCTCGCAATCCCTACTATCCCTATGTCGTAGTCCATGACTTGCCCAAGCTCAATCAATTACAAAAGCAGTTCCCCGACCTTTACAAGAACTAATACCAATTCTCTTTAATGATGAGCACTATCTGACCCCTCCTAACCTCCCCTTGGTTCTAGCGTTAGCGGCGCGTAGCGCGGGAGGCGCCGCAGGCGGTGGGGTAAATTCTATGCAGCATCAGATTAAATCGGTATAACCTTCCTCTAGCTCGGCTGGCGTAAAGTCATTTCCCTTCCAAATTAACTGCCTAGATCAGT
>CAZBTL010000386.1:0-3091 GCA_964494755.1 uncultured bacterium
CCAATAGGAATTATTGCCTAGTGCCTCACTTGATGGGATGATAAGTAAAGTTATGTTCAGGTCAACTCAGTTTTCCTGGTTGTTTGTTTCGTAAAAATCCAGCGCTAACCCGTCATTCACAAGAAGTCATGGTTGTTGCAACTCAATCACTCGAAGAGCTTTGTATTAATTCCATCCGTTTCCTGGCTATCGATGCGGTAGAAAAGGCCAAGTCTGGTCACCCTGGACTGCCGATGGGGGCTGCTCCCATGGCCTTTGTTTTGTGGGATCGGTTTATGAAATTCAATCCCAAGAACCCCAAGTGGATCAATCGCGATCGCTTCGTTCTATCCGCTGGTCATGGTTGCATGTTGCAGTATGCGCTGCTATATCTCACTGGCTACGACAGTGTCACGATTGAGGACATCAAGCAGTTTCGTCAATGGGGTTCTCGCACTCCGGGACACCCGGAAAACTTTGAGACTGCCGGTGTGGAAGTGACGACGGGCCCCCTGGGTCAGGGAATTGCCAATGGGGTTGGTCTGGCCATAGCGGAAGCCCATCTGGCCGCCACCTTCAATAAGCCAGATTGCACTCTGATCGATCACTACACTTACGTCATTCTGGGTGATGGCTGCAACATGGAGGGGGTTTCCGGCGAAGCCTGCTCTCTGGCTGGACACCTGGGGCTGGGTAAGCTGATTGCCCTTTACGACGACAACCATATTTCAATTGACGGGGATACTGCTGTTTCCTTTACTGAGGATGTGGGCAAGCGGTTTGAAGCCTATGGCTGGCATGTTCAAGCAGTGCCGGATGGTAATGACAACCTGGACGCGATCGCCAAGGCGATCGAAGTTGCCAAGAGCGTGACCGATCGGCCCTCGCTGATCAAAGTTCGCACCACCATTGGCTATGGATCACCCAATAAAGCCAATACGGCTGGCGTCCATGGCGCAGCTCTAGGTGGCGAAGAAGTAACCCTAACGCGGGAAAACCTGGGCTGGAACTACGAGCCGTTCGTCGTGCCGGAAGATGCCCTGAATCACTTCCGCAAGGCCATTAGCCGAGGCGCGGATGCCGAAGCCCAGTGGAATGCCACCTACGCTGCTTACAAGAGCAAGTATCCAGCCGAAGCAGCCCAATTCGAGCGAATGACCAGTTACAAGCTGCCTGATGGTTGGGAAACCTGTTTACCTAGCTACAAGCCGGAAGACAAGCCCCTGGCCACCCGTCAAACTTCAGAAAAGACCCTGAATGCGATCGCTCCAGTGGTGCCGGAGTTGATTGGTGGTTCGGCTGACCTGACCCACTCCAACTTGACCCTGCTGAAGGGATATGGCGATTTCCAGAAAGGTAGTTATGCCAATCGTAACCTGCGCTTTGGGGTGCGGGAACACG
Source organism: uncultured bacterium (assembly GCA_964494755.1). Taxonomy (GTDB): domain Bacteria; phylum Cyanobacteriota; class Cyanobacteriia; order Leptolyngbyales; family Leptolyngbyaceae; genus CAZBTL01. Next base: position 1,381 of record CAZBTL010000386.1, read on the forward strand.
GCATGGGCGCCATCTGTAACGGAATTGCCCTGCATGGCACTGGCCTGATTCCTTACTGTGCCACCTTCCTGGTGTTTGCCGACTACATGCGGGCGGCGATCCGGCTCTCGGCGCTGTCTGAGGCTCAGGTCATCTACGTCATGACCCACGATTCCGTTGCTCTGGGTGAAGACGGTCCGACCCACCAACCAGTCGAAACCCTAGCTTCTCTGCGGGTGATTCCTAACCTGCTGGTGTTCCGTCCGGCCGACGGCAACGAGACCTCCGGAGCCTACAAGATTGCAATGGAGCGTCGTCATCAGCCGTCTCTGTTGGCAATGTCCCGTCAGGCCCTACCCCAACTGGATGGTTCGTCGATTGAAGGCGTGGCTCGAGGTGCCTACATTCTTTCGGATAGCCTCGATCTGCCCGACCTGATTTTGATTGGTACCGGCAGCGAAGTGTCCCTGTGTGTGCAGGCAGCCGAAAAACTGCGGGCAGAAGGCCATAAGGTACGGGTTGTGTCGATGCCCTGCTGGGAATTGTTTGAAGAGCAGGATGTCAACTACCGCAATGCGGTTCTGCCACCGGCTGCAACCAAGCGATTGGTGGTAGAAGCGGCGTCTAGCTTCGGCTGGTGTAAATATATCGGTTCGGAAGGAGCCATGATCAGCATCGATCAATTTGGTGCCTCTGCCCCCGGAAGTGTGTGTCTGGAGAAATTCGGCTACACCCTGGACAATGTGGTTGCCAAAGCCAAGGAACTGCTGGGTTAATTCTGAGACCATTGTCTTCGTTTGATTGAGCTGGGCTTCCCGTTAGGGAAGCCTTTTTTGTGTTGATCAAAAGCATCGCCTTTGGTAAAGACAGCCTCAAGGATGGAACAATAGACAACTCAAGCCAGAAACGGGAACAACTCAACGCAGCTTCATGGGAGATTTACATTGATCCCTATCCCTGCAGAACTCACGACTCAGGAGGCCGCAGATAGTCTGAATGTTGTTCGCCCATTCCTAGTCAGGTTGATTGAGTCGAACGAACTGCCTTGTAGACGAGTCGGGCCATCTAGAATGAATGGCAAGTTACAAGAAAGGCTCAAGCATTGCTGCCTGAGCCGATTTCAACCAAATTAAATGGACGAAACGAAACCGATCAAGAAGTTCTTAACCAGCTTCATCCAAAATTAGTAGCTACGGGAGAAACTACCACTTCGACGTCCACCACCAAATGAACTGCGATCTTCACGGGGCTTGGCCTTATTCACTTTCAGATCGCGACCCATCCACTCTGCACCATCCAGTGCATCAATGGCGGACTGTTCCTCAGCATCCGTACCCATTTCAACAAAACCAAAGCCGCGCACGCGACCTGTTTCACGGTCAGTAGGAAGCTGAACCCGCTTCACTGAGCCATATTCTGCAAAGACAGATGACAGGGCTGATTCCGTAACCTCATAGGACAGGTTACCTACATAAATCGACATAAATTATCTCCAAAATTCAGAGGTATGTAGAGACTGAGATTTCGGAGAGAAGCCTGCCAAGGAAAAACGTGAAAAACTCGTCAATACTAGAAACAAACGCTACACCGACTCTTAATTCTCAATCACCATTCTAACATCTGAACCAGATTTTTGGGAAATACCTGGCGCGATTCTTGCGGTTGATTGCAATTTAACGCTAGTGTTCTGTCAAACCCTAATTTTAAGGTGAACCCATTGGCTCGTAGTCGG
>CAZBTL010000387.1:0-3064 GCA_964494755.1 uncultured bacterium
GCAAAGTGTTGAGCCAGGGCAAAGTGCTAGAAGCAAAGGATATTGAGCCGCTTTTGCCTGCGTAACGATTGCAAGTCCACAACGGAGCGACATTTTATCTTCATTGACTCCATGGCTCCCCGATGGTTCGGATAGGAGGGTCGTTTATGCATTTTTGGAAATCGGAATGGAAACCCCTATTGTGGATTTTGGTGGGTTTCCTCCTGTGTTTTTACCTCCCTGTGGAACTGATTCAAAATTCAGAACGGCTGAGAAATGCTGTTTTTGAATCGTTGTACCTGGTGCGTTGGTATGCGCAAGAACATGTTCTACTGTGTCTGATTCCCGCCTTCTTTATTGCCGGCGCGATCGCCGTGTTCATTTCCCAGGACTCGGTGATGAAATACCTGGGGGCTAATGCGAATAAAGTGCTGGCCTACAGTGTGGCCTCGGTATCCGGCACCATTCTGGCTGTCTGTTCCTGTACTGTTTTACCGCTATTTGCCGGAATTTATCGTATGGGGGCTGGTTTAGGCCCTGCCACAGCCTTTCTCTATTCGGGACCGGCCATTAACGTTTTAGCGATTATCATGACGGCCCGCATTCTGGGTCTACAGTTGGGCATTGCAAGGGCAGTGGGGGCGATTGCCTTCAGCGTCATTATTGGGTTGCTGATGGCGTTCATTTTTCGCAAAGAAGAACTGGAGAAAATCGAAGCTCAAGCAGGATTTCCCGAACCGGAAGTGGCCCGTCCTCTGTGGCAAAATACTCTGTTTTTTGCCGTGATGGTGGGGATTCTGGTCTTTGCCAACTGGGCAAAACCGACGGAAATGGTAGGCACTTGGGCCGCGATTTATGCCGCGAAGTGGTGGATTACGGGCGGATTGGCGATCGCCCTGGCAGCCATTCTCATCACCTGGTTTGGCCTCAATACGGGCAAAGTGGTTTTAATTGCTGCCGTGACGGCTGTTTTGGCCTTCCGAGTTCCGGAACAGCCAATGGTGGCCTTTGGGGCAGGCGTCATCGGGCTATCCTGGCTGACCAGCACCAATAAGGATGAAGCGGGGGAATGGTTTGCTTCCTCCTGGGACTTTGCCAAACAAATTCTGCCGCTGTTGTTGCTGGGGGTGATCGTGGCGGGTGCGTTGCTCGGTCGTCCGGGACATGAAGGCTTAATCCCGTCAGAGTGGGTAACACGGGCAGTCGGCGGCAATTCCTTGCTATCAAACTTTGTGGCGGCGTTTGCGGGCGCGTTTATGTACTTTGCTACGCTGACCGAAGTTCCGATTCTGCAAGGCTTAATTGGCAGTGGCATGGGCCAGGGACCCGCCTTAGCCCTGTTGCTAGCAGGCCCCGCGCTGTCATTACCCAATATGCTGGTGATTCGCAGCATTATGGGGACGAAAAAGACGGTGGTGTTTGTGTCGTTGGTGGTGGTCATGGCAACCATTGCGGGAATGGTGTATGGGGCATTCTTCTAAACCCAAAGGGTTTTGGCAAGCGCTGCTTGACGCCATTACTGGTTTTGATGCTGGGAGCAATCGGTTTAGGGGCTTGGATGGGTGATCTGGATTACGTGCTATTGCCTGCGCTAGGAGCATTAGTCGGGCTAACCCTTTGGTCGTACTGGCGCTATCGCCGCTGTTGCCGCAAGCCGAAGTTGGAAAATTATCAGGAGGAATGTTGATGAATTGTCCCCACGATCGCAGCCAGGGAAAACCTGTCAAAGTGCTGACATTGAAAAGCCTCCTAGTACCCCAGGCGCTCGAACGACTCAATTCTCAGGCAGACTATCAATTTTGTAGCAGCGCCAATTGTCCCATTGTCTACTTTTCAGCAGAGGGAGACACGTTCACCACCAGCGATCTGAAAGTACCTGTGTTTCAAAAAGATCCCGCTAAGGAGGTGCCGGTTTGCTACTGTTTTGGCTGGACGCGCCAGCGGCTTCAACAAGATCTGGAACAGCAGGAGCAAACTTTAGCGATCGCTGCCATTACGACCCACATCCAAGCCGGACGCTGTGGTTGCGAGGTCAATAACCCCCAGGGGAGTTGCTGTCTGAAAAACGTTCGCGATTATCTGAGTGGGCGACAGGAGTAGCACTTTTGGGAATCGTTCTGGCGCTGATTGAGAATCGAGGCTTCACCTGGTTGGAAGTCAGATGACCTATGATCAATGTACGCATGGCGAGGGTTTTATGCAGTCCACCACCACCAATCCAGTCCGTTGGACAACGGCTGATCTGGCGATCTTTGACGGCGATCGCGCCAATCGCTATGAAATTATTGAGGGAGAACTGTTTGTGACCAGAGCGCCCGATTGGAAACACCAAGCCGTTTGTATCAATGTTGGAACGGTGCTCAAGCTCTGGTCTGACCAGAGTGGATTGGGGCAAGCAGCAATCAACCCTGGTATTGTGTTTTCGGAATCAGATGCTGTGATTCCTGATGTGGTGTGGGCTAGTCATGGGCGATTGGAGCAATTGCTAGATGAGGCAGGACATCTCACAGCGTCTCCCGAACTGGTGGTTGAGGTGCTGTCGCCAGGGAAGACAAATGAACAACGCGACAGGGAAGCGAAGCTGAAGCTGTATTCGGTGCGGGGAGTGCTGGAATACTGGATTGTGAATGCTCAGTCCCAAAGTGTTCAAGTGTATCGCCGGGAGAATGCGGTGCTGAAGCTGGTGGCAACGCTGTATCCGCAGGATGAATTGACCAGCCCGGTTTTGCCTGGTTTTCGCTGCCTGGTGAGCCAGCTTTTCTAGCTGTAAATGGGGGTTGACATTAATAGATAAAAAAATAGGCCAGGCGGTGCGCGTCACACCCAAAGCTGAAGCGATGAAAGCGACCAGGGAAACCAGCTTTTTCAAGGATTACTGTGAACAGCGGGTGCCCGCTTCCCATGTGCCTGATGCGGTGGTGGAATCTTTGGTTGAAAAGGTTTGCCATGCATCCGAGAAGCCAGAAAGGCTTGGTAAAGCCTCTCCCCTTTACAAGGTACGGAAATAGGAACCTGGTTTACCCAAAAAACCACCCTCGACTGATTTGTCCTGAATTATAAAATTATGGTGTCAGGTCAAACAAGC
>CAZBTL010000388.1:0-3060 GCA_964494755.1 uncultured bacterium
GGTGCCGCAGGCGGTGGGGTAAGTTCTATGCAGCATCAGATTGAATTGGTATTAGAAGCTTTATGAAATTTGAGGAAAGACTTTGCACCTTCAGATATGGGGTATTGTAGGAAATGGGAGTGATCAGAAAACTCGGTTAAATGGCCCTGTCTAGACCCAGAACCCATGATTTTACCTGCTCTCAGGAAGGGCAGGATTATGTCATTGATTTACTTGATTCTGGGACCACTGGCTATATGACGGGGCTGGGAAGGGGGGTGAAAAAGGGCGATCGCCTGATCCTGAAGCGAAACTCCTGTTTGGAGATCTATCAAGTTGAACAGATTGACTATTACGCGAATCCCTCTGGTACTTGGGTGGCACAGTTAGTCAAAGCCAAATAGAGTTGCGGTATTGCCTGCCCGCCTGCCCATCAGGAGAGTTGGTTGTAGACGATCGATGGCTCCGCTGTGTTATTACAATCTGTTGTAGAGCTTTTTGAGCTTGAAGGATGCGACTCCAGCCTGTAAGCACTGTTGCTTGCACGATCGCCTAACCTAGATCTAACCTTGAAGGTCGTTTGCTGATAGGTCTGTCGGTGTTGAACACAGATCAGCAAAAATGTCGTAGGCTGATGAGTCTAATCCTCTTCAAGTTTCTGCTCTGAATTAATATTCCAGATCTATGCTGAATATTCCCCACCTTTTGGCTGAAGAACTTTCCCTGCGGCCGTTTCAGGTTAGTCAAGCCCTGGAACTGTTTGCTGAAGGGGCAACGGTTCCCTTCATTGCCCGCTACCGTAAAGAGCGAACGGGTGAAATGAGCGAAACCCAATTACGGGAGTTGCAGGATCGTTACATCTACCTGACCGAGTTGGAAGAACGCAAACAAGCCATTTTGCAGGCGATCGCGGATCAGGGCAAGCTGACTGAGGATCTGCGAGCCCAAATTGAGGCCTGCCGGCAAAAAAATGTCCTGGAGGATCTGTATTTACCCTTTCGGCCTAAACGCCGCACGCGAGCCGCGATCGCCCGTGAGAAAGGGCTGGGCCCACTGGCAGACTGGATCAAGTCCTGCAATACTTCCCAAACGGGAAGCATTGACCTGGAGGCTGCCGCCACACCCTATGTGTCGCCGGAAAAAGGCGTGAAAACTGTTTCAGAAGCCCTGCAGGGAGCCTCGGATATCCTGGCCGAAGCCGTGGCCGACACAGCGGCTTATCGGGCTTATCTGCGGGACTACCTGCTGGAGTCCGGGGTCTGGACCTGCCGGATCAAGGAAGATTACCCGGAAGGCAGCACCAAGTTTGAGATGTACCGTAGCTACCAGGTAAAGGTCAGCGGTATTCCGGCCCATAATCTGCTGGCGCTGTACCGGGGTGAAACGGAGGGCATTCTGGATGTCAGCCTGGACTTTTCCGAAGAGGCTGTGCTGGCTTATCTGGAAGAGCAGGAGATTCGCACCAGAAACCTCTCCCTGCGGGACTTTTATCGGGTGATGATTCAGGATGCCTTCAACCGCTTGATGAAAAACTCCTTGATTACCGAAGTGCGGGCAGCCAAAAAGCAAGAAGCAGACATTGAATCAATCCACACCTTTGAGACCAACCTGCGGGAACTATTACTGGCTGCCCCCGCTGGCATGAAACCAACCTTGGGCATCGACCCGGGATTTCGGACTGGCTGTAAGGTGTCAGTGTTGGATCAGACAGGTCAGTTCTTGGAATATCAGACTATCTTCCCTCACCAGTCGGCAGGCCAGCGGGAACAGGCGGTCCGTACCCTGATCCGGCTGCTGACCCAATATTCAATCGAGTTAGTTGCTGTCGGCAATGGCACCGCTGGGCGGGAAACGGAAGAATTTGTTCGGTCGGTTCTGCCCCAGATCGAACGGCAGCCGGTTGTGGTGATGGTGAGTGAAGCGGGGGCTTCGGTTTACTCCGCTAGCCCAGTGGCGATCGCCGAATTTCCTGATCAGGACATTACGGTGCGAGGCGCCATCAGCATTGGTCGCCGGTTACAAGATCCCCTGGCGGAGTTGGTCAAAATTGACCCCAAGTCGATCGGCGTCGGTCAGTATCAGCATGACGTGGACCAAAAGCTGCTGAAGAAAAAGCTGGATGAAACGGTGGAAAGTTGCGTCAACTACGTTGGGGTGGACCTGAATACCGCTTCTAAGGAATTGCTCACCTTCGTCTCTGGCATTACGCCCGCGATCGCCAACAATATCGTGGCCTACCGCAACGAAAATGGCGCCTTCCGCGATCGCCGCCAGTTGTTGAAGGTGCCCAAACTGGGGCCCAAAGCCTTTGAACAAGCAGCGGGTTTCCTCCGCATTCGCGATGGCGCCAATCCTCTGGACAATACCGCCGTGCATCCAGAGAGTTACAGCGTGGTGGAGGCGATCGCGGCTGACCTGAACCTGCCCCTAACCCAGGTGACCCAGATTGCCACCAAACTGAAACCCAGCGACCTGAAGCGCTATGTAACTGATACCGTGGGCGAACCCACCCTGCGGGATATCCTGACGGAACTGGAAAAACCCGGCCGCGACCCTCGGGCCGAATTCAAATACGCCACCTTTAAGGAAGGGGTAAAAGAACTTTCCGATCTGACCGTGGGCATGGAACTGGAAGGCGTGGTCACCAATGTTGCCAACTTTGGGGCCTTCGTCGATATTGGGGTGCATCAGGATGGCTTGGTGCATGTCTCCCAACTGGCCGATCGCTTTGTTAGCGATCCCAAACAAGTGGTTAAAGTTGGCCAGGTGGTGAAGGTTCGCGTGCTGGAGGTCAACCAGGCACTGAAACGGATCAGCCTCTCCATGCGTTCTCCAGAAAAACCAGCCGAAAAACAACGCCGACCAGCCCAGGAAAAGCAGAGCCAACCAGCTACCCTGGCAGACCTACAAGCTAAATTCGGCAAACAGCGATCGCGCTAAGGCAAGTGCGGGAGATGGCGGATGGGGGAGGTAGGGAAGATGGGGAAGAAAAGGTGCCAGGCACGACTTGGAAGGTTATCAGGAGACAATTAAGGTAGTGTCGTCATCACCGGAGTAGACAGATGTATTGGCCTTTAATTA
>CAZBTL010000389.1:0-3043 GCA_964494755.1 uncultured bacterium
TAGGTTAAACTGGCTTACCCTATAAGCAGTTAGTTGGCAAAGAATCCGCAGCGGCCATGCAGTGGGAAAAAAATAGGCCTCAATTCATTCGGCAGTCCTTCATCCTGAAAGGATTGGTAGGACTGGTTGGCCTGCTAGGGCTGTTGATTGGACTTGGATATTTGACCGTTGACTATTTGTGGTTTCAAGAAGTTGGCTACCTGCCAGTCTTTTGGACTGTTTTGAAAACCCAGGTACCGATCGCAGTGCTCGTGACAGCCATTAATGCGATCTTTCTGTTGGGCAATCTGAAGCTGGCAAACCGCTTGCAGCATCCCATGGATTCAGCCACAGGACATTACTCCAGAAAAAACCCGATCGCCCAAACAAGACGCCGCAGTCCGCCCCCAGCGGCCGACAAACATCAACCTTTCCCCACCCTGTCCCTGCGCTGGCTGTTGCCGATTGTCCTGGGATTGAGCCTGTTAATTGGCATTCTTTGTCTACATTATGGATACCTGGTTTGGGATGTGGTGCAAACCGCTCATCACTCTGGTAGCCTTTTGCCAGTGCCAGCCAAATTTCGACCGGGAACCCTGTGGCAGGAAGCTCTTACCCTGTTTTCGCCGCAAACACCTATTGGGATTCCAGTTCTGGTTGGCTGTTCTTTGTTGCTGATTTTACTAGCTCTACTCGTTTATCCCCGATCAACCGTTCGTGCCATCGCCCTGGCCCTGAGCGTCAGTCTGGGTCTGATCATGGCCTCCCATTGGGGGAATGTGTTGCAATTTCTATTTAGCCGCCCCTTTCACCGAAGTGATCCCCTCTTTTCACTAGATATTGGTTTTTACATCTTCACTTTACCCATTCTGCAACTGCTGGAAACCTGGCTAGCTGGACTGATAGTGTTTGCCTGTGCGGCTGTCTGTCTGGTTTATCTGCTGTCCGGTGGCAGTCTCAGTCAGGGGCGCTTTATTGGCTTTTCTCACTGTCAGCAACGACACTTGCTGGGGCTCCTGGGTAGTTTAATGCTGGTCGGCAGTTTTGTCTTCGGCCTCAATCGGTTTGAATTACTTTACTCGAGATTGGGTGTGGTTTATGGGGCTGGTTACACCGATATTCACGTCCGCCTACCCGTCTACACCATCCTCAGTATCCTGGCCGCTGCGATCGCCCTAATTTGTTTCTGGAGTGCAGTGACGCTGCAACGGCGTTCCCAGCCTACTATAGCGGTAGCCGGAAATCATTGGCTAGCCAGTGGTTTTAAGAACTCGGTCATGATGCCCCTCATCCTGCTGGCAGGCTACGTGACGCTGGCCATTCTCGGTAATTATGTGTTGCCAGACGCAGTACAACGCCTAAGCGTCCAGCCCAACGAACTGGCGCGGGAAAAGCCTTACCTGACGCAGAACATTGCCTTCACCCGCCAGGCATTTAGCCTGGACCAGATGGAAGTAGAACCCTTTAGTCCCACCAGTAACCTCACCTATCAGGACATTCAAAATAACGATCTAACCATTCGCAATATTCGCCTGTGGGATACGCGCCCTCTGTTAGAAACGAACCGGCAGTTGCAGCAAATCCGCACCTACTACCGCTTTTTTGATGCCGATATCGATCGCTATACCCTGTTTGTTGAACCTGACTTCACTTCGGCTCAATCTGCTCCCGCCCAGGCCAAGACAGAAAAGCAACAGGTGCTAATTGCGGCACGGGAACTGGACTACACTGCTATTCCTCAGGAAGCCCAAACGTGGGTGAATCAACATTTGGTTTACACCCACGGCTATGGCTTCACCCTCAGTCCGGTTAACAAGGTGGCAGAGGGGGGGTTACCTTACTACTTCGTTAAAAACATTGGCAGTGATACCACCATTTCCAGTGGTGGACTGACGGTTTCCAGTGCCAGTATCCGCAACAGCATACCCATTGGCTTTCCCCGCATTTACTTTGGGGAACTGACCAATAATTATGTGATGACCAATACCCGGGTGCGAGAGTTGGACTTCCCCAGAGGCAACGAGAACGTTTACAACACCTATGACGGCACGGGCGGGATTAGCATAGGGGCTTACTGGCGACGCTGGCTGTTTTCAGCCTATCTGAAAGACTGGCAAATGGTGTTTACCCGCAACTTCCTGCCCCAAACCCGGTTACTGTTTCGCCGCAACATTAACGATCGCATCCGCCGCATTGCCCCCTTTCTGCAGTACGACCGAGACCCCTATCTGGTAGTCGCCAATGCCGATCCCAATAATCCTCAAAACTCGGCTGCGAACCCACCCAATTATCTTTATTGGATCATTGACGCCTACACCACCAGCGATCTCTATCCCTATTCCGCACCAACACCGGCACTATCGAACACCGACAACCAACGGGCCTGGAACTACATTCGCAACTCAGTGAAGGTGGTGGTGGATGCTTATAACGGCTCCATGGCCTTCTATGTAGCAGACCCGACCGATCCAATGATCCAAACCTGGACGGCCGTCTTTCCCAACTTGTTCAAACCTCTCAGCGCCATGCCTCTGGCGCTCAAAAGCCATATTCGCTACCCAATTGACCTGTTTGTGATCCAGACGGAACGCCTGCTGGCCTATCACATGACTGATCCGCAGGTGTTCTATAACCGGGAAGATTTGTGGCAAATTCCCACCGAAACCTATGGCGGAGAGCAAAAACTGGTGGAACCGTACTATCTCATCACCAAGTTGCCAACCCTTCAGGCCGGAGAAGAATTCATCCAACTCCTGCCGTTTACTCCCAACCAACGCAACAACCTGATTGCCTGGTTAGCCGCCCGCTCCGATGGCCGCAATTATGGCAAGTCGCTGCTGTATGTTTTTCCTAAAGAGCGATTGATTTTTGGTCCGGCCCAGGTTGAAGCCCGGATTAATCAGGAACCAGCCATTTCCGAACGCATCTCGCTCTGGAATCGACAGGGTTCGCGGGCTCAGCAAGGCAATTTGCTGATCATTCCGATTGAGAAGTCCCTACTGTATGTCGAACCGCTTTACCTGGAAGCGGAACAAAATAGCCTGCCCACCCTGGCCCGTGTCAT
>CAZBTL010000390.1:0-3032 GCA_964494755.1 uncultured bacterium
CTAGGGAACCAGCGGCCACATAGGAAATGATTTCCATGTCCCGGTGGGGATGGGTGGGAAAGCCCGTGCCAGGGGCAATCCGATCTTCATTGATCACCCGCAGGCTACGAAAGCCCATGTGGGCAGGGTCATAGTAGTTGGCAAAGGAAAAAGTGTGGTAGGAGTCCAACCAACCGTGGTTGGCGTGACCGCGATCGCCCGATTTACGAATGATAATCATGATGACTTCCAGGGGGTAGGGGGGGTGAAATGTCCTTATAGATGGCTGTGGCTACCGTCGCAGAACGGTTGGTTCTGGCTGTGTTTGCAGTTACAAAGGGCAACGGTTTTCGGCTCGGCGAGTTCGAATTTCAATGGAGCCAGGCCGGTTCCTTTGTGGGAGCCATCACAAAAAGGCTGATTCTGCGATCGCCCGCAACTGCACCAGAAATAGGTTCCGGCTTCCAGTTCCAGTACGGCTGGCTTCTTGTCGAAAATCACTGGCTCAGTCATGGAATTTGACCTCTACTTGAAGGATTGTTTGCATACAAACAATATAGCAGATTAAAGTTTGCTTGCAAACAGTTGTCCGGGGTGCTGGGCCGGGTGCCTACTGAATCGGGGTCTGCAGGGTTGGGTGCATTACCAGCCGACAGAGACGGCGCGGTGAAAGCGACGAATGGATAGACGTTTAATCATTGACCGGCGTCTATTGTGGATTTCTAAAACTCCAATTGGTCGCCCCTGGATTTGTCAGTGAATGCGGATTGCAAGGCGGCCAAGAGTTGAGATAATGCTGGCTTGCCCTTGTGATGATCCATTGACCATGAACCTGCAAACCCTGGAAACGTCACCGGCCCAATTTGAGCAGTTGCAGACCCGCCTGGCTGAGATTGAGGATATTCATGCGACCGCTTCGCTGCTGTATTGGGACCAGGCCACCTACATGCCGCCTGGTGGAGCCGTCGCCCGCGGACGACAAATGGCCACCTTGCGACAGATTGCCCATGAAAAGCTGACCGATGGGGCGATCGCCCAGTTGCTGGACCAGTTGGAACCCTACGTGTCCGAGCTGCCCTACGACTCTGACGCAGCCAGCCTTTATCGCCTGGCTCGCCGGACCTATGACCAGGCGGCGCAAGTGCCCGCCAGTTTCATGGCTCGCTTTTCCCAGCACCAGGCCCATTGCTATCAAGTCTGGGCCAAGGCGCGGCCAGAGAATAATTTTGCCCTGGTGCAGGCTGATCTGGAAAAGATGTTGGACCTCAGCCGGGAATGGGCCAGCTTCTTCCCTGGCTATGACCACATTGCCGATCCCCTGATCAATCTGTCGGACTATGGCATGAAGGCGGCTGACATCCGGAGCATTTTTGCCGAGTTGCGGGCCCAGTTGGTGCCGCTGGTGCAGGCCATCACAGCCCAGCCCCCCATCGACCATACCTGTCTGCAGGGGCACTATCCAGAACCGGCGCAGATCGCTTTCAGCTTACAGGTAATTGAGCAGATGGGCTACGACCTGCAGCGGGGTCGCCAGGACAAAACCCTGCATCCGTTTATGACGCCGTTTTCGATTGGGGATGTGCGGATTACCACCCGAATTTATGAGCATGACCTGAGCCAGGGACTGTTCAGCACCATTCATGAGATGGGCCATGCCCTCTACGAACAGGGCAACCCACCGGAATTTGAAGGGACGCCGCTGGCTGGAGGAGTGTCCTCCGGGGTGCATGAGAGCCAGTCGCGTCTGTGGGAAAACCTGGTCGGTCGTTCTCTTTCCTTCTGGACCTACTTCTATCCACGTTTGCAGGCGATCTTTCCGGCCCAATTGGGTGAGGTATCCGTCGAGACCTTTTACCGGGCAATTAACAAGGTGGCGCGATCGCTGATTCGCACCGATGCCGATGAGGTAACCTACAACCTGCATGTGATGATCCGGTTTGATCTGGAGTTGGACTTGCTGGCGGGCAAGCTGGCGGTGCGGGATCTGCCAGAAGCCTGGAACGAGCGCTATCGGCAAGACCTGGGGGTGGTTCCAGACAGCGATCGCAATGGGGTGTTGCAGGACGTTCACTGGTATTCCGGCCATATCGGGGGAATGTTCCAGGGCTATACCCTGGGCAACTTGATGAGCGCCCAGTTTTTTGCCATAGCCCTGGCGGCAAATCCCCAGATTCCCGAGCAAATTAGCCAGGGTAACTTCCGGCCCTTGCATGACTGGCTGACGACAAATATTTATCGGCAGGGCCGCAAATATACAGCCTCGGAACTGATCGAACGGGTCACTGGAAAACCGCTGCAGACCGCGCCGCTGATCCAGTATCTGCGGCAAAAGTACGGCCAACTCTATGGCCTTGTTCTGTGAAGTGGTGGCGGTTCCTGGCGATCAGCGATTGGCTGTCAGCTTTCTGTGCAGAGGGTGACTGGGTGGGGACTGATCAGAGATAAGATTAAAAAATATTAACTTTTACCTTCAGCAACTGAGTCACCGGACTGATGATGCGTTTTCTTCGGCCTCTGTTTACCCTTTGTTTGGCCCTTGTCTGCTGGCTGGGCCTTTGGTCAGTTCCCGTCCATGCTGGTAGTTCCTCCCTGATTCGGGCTTTCGACGACGTTCAGGTGCAGGGAAAAAACTATGCTGGTCAGGATTTGGTGCGGGCAGAATTTAGCAGCGCCCAATTAGATGCGGCAAACTTCGCCAATGCCAATTTACAAGGAGCCGTATTCAATGGTGTGACCTTGACCCAGGCCAATTTCCACGGCGCCAACTTCAGTAATGGCATCGCCTATCTGACTGATTTTGCTGGGGCCGACCTGAGCGATGCCATTTTTACCTCCACCATGTTGCTCAAATCGACCTTTGAAGGGGCAAAGGTCACCGGCACCGACTTTAGTCTGGCAGTCCTGGAAAAGGAGCAGGTTGAGCACCTGTGTCAGTCGGCCAGTGGTGTGAATTCGGTAACCGGTGTGGATACTCGCGAGTCGTTAGGTTGCCTGTAATCGGGCTAGTGTTCTGTCAAACCCTAATTTTAAGGTGAACCCATTGGCTCGTAGTC
>CAZBTL010000391.1:0-3003 GCA_964494755.1 uncultured bacterium
GTAGGGCTTCTGCTAGGGCCGCGCCAGTAGCGGCAATGAATTGGATGGCATAATGCAGTTGCACTCTGCTTTCCGTCAGGTCTTGCGGGCTAATGGCGCCGATCGCATGCCAGGTGTTCATCATTTTTAGCCATTCCTATTTCAATCGTTCAGTCAGGTGATCACCCACTCGTAGGGCATTGGCGATAATTGTCAGGGTTGGATTGACGGCGCCACTGGAACAGAAGAAACTGCCATCCACGACATAGAGGTTGTCAATGTCATGGGTCCGACAGTTGAGATCCAACACTGAAGTCGTTGGATCTTCACCAAAACGACAGGTGCCGACCTGGTGGCCCACCCCATCCAGCGGTAATTTGCCGGTATAGGTTTTGCCAGCACCCACGAAGTAGGAACAGTTCGGCAGAATGGACTGGCCACATTCAATTGACTTGAGAATTTCAATCCAGCGCTGTTCTAGGCGATCGTAGGGTTCCGAGTTGTTTTCGCTATAGTCCAGAATGATGTTGTCACCATTGACTCGGATGCGGTTGTTGGGATCGGGCAGGTCTTCGACCGTCAACCACCAGTCGATGGAATGGGTAGCGACTTCTTCTGGGCTGAGGGGGGCATAGGCCGCCGCATTTCCTTCCAGGGCTTCTTTGCTGACCTTACCCAGGGTTTGAATCTGTCCCAGGGGATAGTCGTAGCCTGTTTCCCCCCAATAGAAATCGTTAATCGACAGGGTTTTCTGGAAGGCCGTGGGGTTTGGCTTTCTGGACACCCCAATAATAGAACCCAGCACATGCTTCATAAAGTTACGACCCAGCAGGCCCGAACGGTTGCCCAGACCATTGGGGTGTTTCTCATTCGCCGATCGCAACATCAGGACTGTGGAGTTGACTGCCCCACAGGCGATCGCCACAATATCACCGGAAAAGTGTTGAACCTGTCTCTGCCCTGATTCTGGATCGCGGATCTCCACTTCTACCTGGGTAATTTCCCGACCTGAAGCACTGGTATGCAATTTCAACACCTTCGCTTCCGTCAACAGCGTGACATTGTCCTGCCCCATGACGGGCCGCACCGCACTCACCTCCGCATCCGATTTGGCTTGCACCAGACAGGGGTAACCATCGCAAGTATTGCAGCGAATACACTGACTTAGATAGCGTTGAGCTTCGTTTAAGCGGATGCCAACTGGCGTGTGATAGGGGTTCAGTCCTTTGCTTCGCAGGATATCGGCAATTTCTTGAATGCGTGGTTCATGGCTGACCGCAGGATAGGGAAATTCCTGACTGCGAAAGGGCTCGGTTGGGTCTTCGCCACTTTGGCCATGCACCTGATAAAGCTTTTCCGCCTGGACATAGTAGGGTTCAAAATCTTTATATTTCAACGGCCATTCTGGGGAAATTCCATCTTTGTGAATGTACTGCTCAAAATCCCTCTCCCGTAACCGGAATAGGGCCGCACCATAGACCTTGGTGTTGCCGCCTACAAAATAACTCATGCCTGGATGCAACTCATTGCCATCCCGGTCATACCAGACTTCAGCATTGTGGTAGCGATCGCTATTGAACACTACCTTGGTGTTCCAGTTGTCCTTCTCTCTCGGCAGAAAGGGACCTCGCTCCAACACCAGAATCTGTTTGCCACTCTGGGCCAGCCGGTAGGTCAGGGTTCCACCTCCTGCTCCCGTGCCAATAATAATCAGGTCATAATGGTGATTGCTAACCATTGCAGTTGCTCCATGCGGCAGAGAATCATGCGCCAGGATTGAATAATTGTGATTATGGTCAACCGATCTGATGGGCAGCAGATAGTCGGCTGAGAATTTGCCGAGAGAACTGTGAAGGATAGTTCAGATTCTGACTCTACATGGAAGTATTAACCGTCTACCTGCAAACCCCTGTAGCGGAACGAAAGTTATAGGTTTGGTTCTCTCGTGGGAACCGATCTAGAGATCCTTACTCTCTCCCACTATTACAAATGTCATTGGCCAGATGATGAGGGAAATCCGTGTGATGGCTAAGCCATCCGACAACCGCTGAAATTATTATTGGAGCAACTGAGATCTTGCAGCAGTCTCAATAAGGGTTGCCAAAAGGGCCAAAATTGGAAAAAAGGGCGTAGTCCAAAAATCAGAAGACAGGGATGGAAACCATCCTTCAACACGCCCAAGGGCTAGTGTATAGTCTCTTATGCCTGATGCCTAGTGGGTATCAGAAAGCCAGTCTCAATGCACTACTGGCGCTGTTTCTAGAAGCCCAAGGTCATGTTTTACCAGGACACACGCAGGTGAAATCACCCAGTTCGTTGAGTCGATTTCTCAACCGCTATCGTTGGTCCACTTGTGGTTTCTACCCATCCTTACTCTGGGGCCTATCTGGTGCGCTTGGGCCTGGACAATTTCAAGATACAAGCTTGCTTCCCGCAGGGTGGGCTTTTTCAAAACCGCCAAGCACCAGTTTGGGTTGTATTGCTTTGGTCAAGGCACAAAGTTAGGGGTGTATTGCTAGCTGATTCTGTGTTCTCAAATCATTGCCTGACAAGGATTATGAGGAATGGTGCAAGTCTGAGGTAATGAGAATGTCTTGAGAGGGGTGTGCTGCACTGACCACAACAGCAGGTCTTACCTTTGAACTCGACAAATCTGAGAAGGGATAGCGCACTAAGATAACATCATGTTTGGAGTAGCTGGGCATATACATCATCCTCAGCGTTGTCCCAAACTACATCGAGTGAGGCTTGGCTTACCTGGAGCCAAAATTCAGCCTCATCGTCAGGTAAGACTGTCACCAGTACCCTTACCCCTTCCGGGAGTTTTGCTGACTCCAATAGCTCAATTTTTCCTTGCCGAACCGTAATCCAAAGCGTTCTTAACATATTTTATCCAGACTTAATTTTATGCCGTAATTGGCGGCTTGCGATGCCTCATCGGCAAGCCTTACGTCAGATTAATCTCCGATGCCAACAGATAATCTTGCTGTACCGTCCCAACCAAAATATGAAGCAGCCCAACGG
>CAZBTL010000392.1:0-3003 GCA_964494755.1 uncultured bacterium
CTATTTTGCAGGGTTTGAGCGGTGCCCGGATGGGCGGTGCTGGCCAGACAGGCGACCGGGAAATCCCGACCGCCGGTACTGGCATGGTGATAAATCGCCGTGGCCTGGACGGCCGCCAGATTATCCCGCAGGGTTCGGCGTTGGCGAGCTTCGTGGGCGCGGGCGGCTGGCGCAGTGTCGGGTGGATATAGCGGATCGTTATTGGTCCACCCGAAGGTATTGCCTAACTCTAGCCGTTGGCCCACAATCACGCGCAGGCCTTCGGCGCGGGCGCGGCGCTCCCAGTAGCCATCCAAACCAATCTGTTCTGCCGGATCGTCTGGCGTGTTAGTTAACTGGCCTAAATGCTCAGGAGCTGTGACATTGCCAGCATCAATCAGATTGCCGTAGGACTGAGCGGCCCCGGTCAGGACAATCTCGCCACTCTGGCCATAGCGGGGTTTGGGGCCCCAGCGATTATCAGCCCGATACAAGTCATCGACATAGGGGGCAGGTTCTCGTTTGTTCGAGATTCGGGGTCTGGTATCCGTCGGCGGGAAGCTATAGGTAGGTGGAGGACCAGGAATATTGGGCAGGAAATTAGCCACATTGGTGGGGTCTGCTCCGCGGGCCTGGCTGACACCCTCAGTTAGCAACTTGACGGGATCGAGGGCAATGGTGGCTGGATTGCCCAGGGCGGCCACCGCCGAGTCATTTTCATTGGTCAACTGTACAATGTCACCGGGTCCTGCGGCCGTTGTGTTATCCCAGAGGTGAATGTTCACCCCCGCACCGGGGCTGAGATTATTATCCCGCATCGATCCGGGCACCGTCAGCCCCTCAAACCGGGGTGGATCCGTAGCGGTTGCAGGGGTGGGAATGGAGGTCACGGAAATTTCCGAGTTGGAGGCGCTCTGCATTAAACAGGATGCCGGGGCGCTGACCAGGTAAGCATTGAAGCCATTGCCTGAGGTGATCATCAGGTTGCCTTCGGTGTGCATGGCCCCATTCCAGTTGAATTGGGGGCCGGGGTGCAGTTCCAGGTCATAGCGGAACCAGGCTCCCCACTTGTTACCCCGATCTAACTGGCGATCCTGATGGAACTCCAGGGTGGTGAAGTTGCCCGATGTGCGGGCGCTGTCAGGAATGACCAGGGCATTGACCTGGAAGTTCTTGCGCAAAATTCCAGTGCTATTGGAATCCTGGAACCAGCCCCCTTCAGGAGACACCTTGACGTTACAGGCGGTGCGCTGTTCGTTACTGAGCGGGCCGTGCCGTACCCAAAGATTATTGACTTTCGTTTGATCGGTGTTGGTCAGCAGTTGGGAAGGCTGCAAGGGTGTTTGCATCAAAATGGAGTAAATCACCGTGGCATCCAGGGTGCCATCGCCATCGGTGTCGGCGCGGTAGGTCCAGGCGTTGTCGGCGCCAGAGGCCTCAAATTGGTTGTAAAGGGTGCTGGCGGGGTCTTCACTGCAGCGTCTGGTGGCGCCATCCAGATTGACGCGGGTCTCTCCTGGCAGGGTGTAGGGATCATTGCCGGCAGTCCCCAGCTGGGGCACGCCACAACTGTTGTCATTGCGCAGCATACCCAGCAAAAAACTTTCGGAAGGCACCCCACCGGGATATCGGGGATCGCTGTTGGGGTTGAAGAGGTTTTCCAACTTGCTTCTGGCCCGGTCAATGGCTGGGGTGGCGGCGTTGTAGATCACCCGTTGCTGGTTTTGACCAATCACCTGATTGGTGCGAAAACCGGCCCGAATCACCAGGGCTCCGACAGTCAGAGCCACTACCAATAACAGGAGAACCGTCGTCGGTAACACAAACCCAGCAATGGACACGCGCGACGATCGCCGATAGGCCAAGAGGTTGGCTCGCAGCAGCCAGGCGATCAGCCCTCTGGTCATCTTCCTGGCAATTTTCTGAACTTGTTTCAGGAGGGTTTGCGTGGCGCGGGCGATTTTACGGTCTGACATAACGATTTCCTGGGAATACGGCGAGAGGGTCTAGGTCGAAATTCACCGGATTGCGACAGCCAAACAGAAAATGGGCAGCGGGCTTTGCCGCATGACTATTTTCTGTCAATAGCTGAATTATGGACGAGTTTTTCTGGAAGGAACGACTCGCCTGGAGCTATCAGTTACCGGGTAGGATGCATAGAGGGGGTTAACGGTCAGTGGTCAGCAGTCAGCAGTCAGTGGTCAGCTATCAGCAAGCTTTTGGGGCTATGAACCTGACTGCTACCTGTCTTAACAACTCAGTTAGCCAGAGATCAACCGGGAATCTACGAGTCGGGAAACACTACCTCACGTTTAGCTTAGGCAAAGAATCAGGCATCTGAGGGTGATCGGAGTCACAATTACAGGTTGGGTTTAGGTTCATCTTACCCAGATGGCACTGGTGAGCGATCGCGACTGGAGCAGGTTTATACAAAATCTATAAAACCCAGGTGAAGGAGGGACTGCAACCTGGCAACCAGTTATCTTGCTTGGGTGGGATGCCTCTGGACTGTTGCCCCATGCTTTGCGATCGCGGTTCCATCCAGTTCGGTTCGAGGGTTGATGGAATCAGGATGAATGCATGGCTTGAAAATTCAAGTGAAATTAACCTTGACTGCGATCGATTCCTGGATCACTTGAATCAAACGCTGGGTCACTTCAAGCAAATCCTTGATGATTTAAACGAAATCCTTGATGATTTATTGGCATGGGACTGGGGGTATGGCACAGGCGCAAAGCCCAGACTTCGTCAGATGAGGGCACCTTAGAGTCGTGAATGAGTGCGTCATTCAAGAGAATACCTGAATTTTCGCGTTTCGACTTCGCTCAACGCTCGGAATTTGGGGGCTGAGCGAAGTCGAAGCCCGGATCAAAGGCTAGATTCATTCCTAAAAATCTCCTTATTTATAGCGGTTCCTGATCGGACAAGGTGCAACAGAAGCTTTGCTAGACAAGCTTTATAGGCATCGTCATGTACCTCACGCCAGCGAAAACCGCTATAAGTGATATCGATATTTGCTTATAT
>CAZBTL010000393.1:0-2992 GCA_964494755.1 uncultured bacterium
AGATTCCGGTTCTGAGGGTCGGGGGTTCGAATCCCTCCATGCTCGTTAAAGATGAAAATGCTAGATTAGCGACGCTCCCGTCTGAAAGCACCTGTTTTGTCTACCGATGTAAGTGGGCTTGGACGCTCTTCAAGCGCGTGGGCTGATTCCCCGTTTGGCTGACGCTCACGGCGGAAGCCTTGAGGGTGGCCAGATAGTGGTTGCCACTATCGACAATCAACTGGCAAGTTTTTTGGCGGATTGATGGCATCAAAGGCAAACAAGACCCCTTTGAGAGCCAGACACAATCAATTCAATGGCGCTACAACCACCCGCAACCCCTGGCTCAGCAGTAGTTGCACCAACTGGTCAGCCTTTGCCCGATCGCTAAAAGCCCCCACCTGCATCATCGTTTGGCCCTGAAACCAGGTCGGAAATGCATCGGGAACCAGCGATCGCACCTTCCATTGGCTATCATCACTGTCCAACGCCACAACCACCCGATAGCGGAGGGGAGCAAAGGATTGTTGAAGCATGGGTTGGGGAGCCCCGGAGGCTGCAACCCGCTGAGCCGTCGGCCGATAAATCTTAACCGATGGGTTAGAACCAATGTTACCCAATGGAATATTGGGACCCGGAACCGGCAGCAGACCCATTGAGGGAGCACTGGTTCGACTCAGATTGATTGGAGCCGGTGGCTGTATCTTAGCAGGCACCCCTCTGGAAACCGGAACGACACTGCGAGACTCCGGCAGAGGCACCGGAATTTCAATTGGTGCAAAGCTGGGATTAATTCTCAGAGCCTGATTCGAGGAAACAGACAGCGCTCCCGCTGGTACAGCCGATGAGCCAGCCACAGCCGCCGTTGGGGCAGTCGCTGTTAGCGATACCGGCCGGACCACAGTAACCGACCTGGACATAGCCATGCCTGAATTGGCAGTTGGTGGACTGCTCAACGGCCGAGAACTAACCGGCGCCTGTCGAGAAACCGACACTGCATCCATAGGCGGAGGCGTCATATTGACTGATGATATCGGCCTGGGCTTGGCCACCACAGTCTGAACAGAGGGCGGACTTTGAGTCCCCATAACCATCTGAAACCGATTAATGATCGGGGTTTGCGGTCGCTTAGAACTGGTAGATGGTTTAGCCTTTGAAGGCGTCAGTGCGGCCGGCACGGGGAAGGATTCAGCCGAAATACTGCCGGAGGGTTTCTTGAGCGGGCCTGCAACCGGGGAGGCTGCAGCCGATGTGGGCGCAGAGCTTACGACAACAACTGGGGCGGCAGTAACCCTGGACTGTTCCTGTGAATCAGAGTTGGCAAGGCTTTGGCCAAACGAAATTGCCGCAACGGGGGGCTGGGATTTGGCCTTTTCCGGTGGCAAGGGCAGATCTGACACAGACTTGGGCGCTGCCACCACAGCTTGGCTGGTGGATGACGCTTCGACTTGTGTTGGGGTGCTGGAGTTGTCTGCAGAGCCGCTGGTGGTCGAAGCAGTGTCCGCAACCAGAATCAGGCGTCCTGCACTGCGGTCAATCTCATTGCCGATCGCCGGAATTTCCTGACTGGTTAACTGGGCATTCACATCAAAGCGGCCATTGTTGCGGAAGAAATTACCTCCTGGCTCAGTCGAAGTACCTAAGTCCGGTTGGGAATGGGAGATCGCCACTAACCCATCTCGCGCATTGCCTTCCACTGAATTGTTGCGCAAAACTGGCATGGCACTGAGCTGCACCACAATTCCATCTTTGTTTTGGGTAATGCGATTCCCCAC
Organism: uncultured bacterium; assembly: GCA_964494755.1. Lineage (GTDB taxonomy): Bacteria > Cyanobacteriota > Cyanobacteriia > Leptolyngbyales > Leptolyngbyaceae > CAZBTL01. The sequence continues at coordinate 1,755 of CAZBTL010000393.1, forward strand.
AATCAAGGGCCGGGCTTTCTGGCTAATATTGATGGCAAACCCCGTATTTTCAAAGATGTTGTCTCGCACTTCCGGCTGGGAGGTGCCATAAATCGTAATGCCATTGGCGCCATTACGGGTGAAGTAGTTATTTTGGATAATGGGGGCTCCTTTGCCGTTGACGGCAACCCCGTCATGACCGCTGCCGGTAAAGGTGTTGTCCGTCACAATTGGATTGGTTGATTCAATCCATACCCCGTAGCCTTGTTCCTCTGGATTGGTGATCGTTACACCCGTAATGCGAGACTGCTGTACAGCCAAAACGGCTACTTTCTGGCGGGCATAGGTTGGGCTCAAGAAAAAGCCGCTGCCACGGATCACAATGCTCTCGCCCCTGGTTTGTGGATTGCCGTAGAGGGTGACGCCGGGCTTTAGTTGAATAGGAAAGGTTTCACCCGTCTCGGCGCTGTAGGTGCCTTCTTTTAGTTGAATAACGGTATTGGCTTGGGCTAACTGCAGAGCGCGGGTAATGGTCTTGAAGGGCGCTTGCTCACTACCGTCGGCCCCAACATCATTGCCTGCTGTCGGATCTACGAACAGTACCGTTTCAGTCGAACTGGCCTGAGCTAGCAAAACGGAAGTATCGATCCCTGAGGACGCAGGTTCAGCGATCGCACTGCCATGAAACGCCGCAAGTGGTGACAGGAGCCCAACTCCCATGCAGCCAATTGCCAGTTGCCAGTGGGTCAAATGAGGGTGAGGCAAAAGCTTGCAACGAGCAAACAGAAACTTTGACACGGCACTCAATTAAAAATTGCAAAACGATGATTGCAGCGATGACGATGTCAGGGAAATAGCCACACGAAAACTACTACCTCAACTGCATCTTTGGCACTTGAGTTGGCGATCGCAGGACTAGAAAGCTCGGTTTCAATGTACTCCACTCTTGTGTAGTTGAAGCATTAATTTTGAGCAATTTGGCTGAGAACTTTCCGGCGATCGTGGGATAGATAGCCAGTCATCCATTTGCTAGAAGATTAGTCTCCAAACCCTTGATCCCACAGCCTGATCCAGACACGCATGAATTGACCTGGTATAGCAATCCTGAATGATTTATGAACGACTGGATGGTGAAATGGCTTTGTGAGAAGGATTGCCTGCGGAAACCTTTCACAATTCTGATCGGATCGAGTGCATCCCAGTGTTGCAAATTTGCCCTCATCCCCCAACCCCTTCTCCCAAAATAGGAGAAGGGGCAC
>CAZBTL010000394.1:0-2982 GCA_964494755.1 uncultured bacterium
GATGGCTTTGTCGCAGCCAGACCAAGGGCGCCTATCTAGCCAACTCTAGCTGGGAATAAACTTGAGGGCCACACCGTTCATACAGTAACGCAGCCCCGTCGGTTGGGGCCCGTCTTTGAAGACATGGCCTAGGTGGCCGCCACAGCGACGGCAGTGAACCTCAGTGCGGGTCATAAACAGGGAGCGGTCTACCGAGGTTGCGATCGCCCCGTCGATGGGGGCATAGAAGCTGGGCCAACCCGTGCCACTGTTGAATTTCGTTTCAGAGGTAAACAGGGGGAGGTCACAGCCAGCACACACATAGGTTCCCGGTTCATAATTCTTGTCTAGCGGACTGGTGCCAGCCCGTTCGGTGCCATGTTGGCGCAGCACTCGAAATTGCTCCGGCGTCAAGGTCTGGCGCCATTCTTCGTCGGTGCGGGTAATCTCAAATTGCTCTTGACGATTGGTTGTCATAGGGTTGGACCTCTGGAATGAATTGCGGGATAGCCAGGCGGCACCCCCAAGCACCGCGATCGCGGACAGAAAGTAACGTTTCTTCATATTCTAATATTTTGGGCTCGATGTGTGGTTAGGCAAACCCTTTCGCACACCAACTACTGCTAATCTGCTCTAAAAAGCTGAGAGCAGTCTGAATAAGGGCAAAAAATAGAGACACACTTGATGAAAGATCTCAGAGGCTATCTACGCAGTTTGTTGGATCCAGAATTTATCCCGACTGGGGTTAAAACCGCCCTCCTGGTTGGCACAACCTTGTTTGCCATTAATCACGGTGCGGCGCTGCTCCGGGGCGAGATGAGTCGAGAACGATGGTTGGCGGCGCTACTAACCTACGGCATGCCCTATCTGGTGAATGTCTATGGCCAATACAGCTATCGGCAAAAGCTATCGGTACGGGAATGACCGCGACCTGGCCGAGCACCAAAGTCTTGATGGTTGGATTGATGGGTCCGATGTTAGCCTAGAAAAACAACATTCTTGAGCTAATTTCTCGTTTCCTGATGCGATCGCCCATGAGCAAAGTTGTAGTGGGACTTTCCGGCGGAGTCGACAGTTCAACCGCCGCTGCCATCCTGCACCATCAAGGATATGAGGTGGTGGGCCTAACCCTATGGTTAATGAAGGGCAAAGGACAATGCTGCTCAGAAGGCATGGTGGATGCGGCCAAACTGTGTGAGCAACTCGGCGTCGCCCACCATATTGTGGATAGCCGTGATGTCTTTCAGGAACACATAGTGGACTATCTGGTGGCGGGGTATAGCGATGGCATCACACCCCTGCCCTGTTCCCAGTGCAATCGGGCGGTGAAGTTCGGTCCCATGCTGCGCTATTCCCTGGAAGAACTGGGGGTGGACCAGATTGCCACCGGACACTATGCTCGAACTCGCTTCGATGTGGTCAGTGGCCGCTATCAGCTTTTGCGAGCAGTGGATCGCAGCAAGGATCAGTCTTATTTCCTATATGACCTACCGCAATCGGTCCTGGCCCATGTCCTGTTTCCATTGGGAGAACAACCCAAGACGGAAACCCGACGGATTGCGGCGGAATTTGGCCTGCACACTGCCGACAAACCGGAAAGTCAGGATCTCTGCCTGGTGGAAGCCAATGGATCGATGCGGGCCTTTTTGGACAAATACATTACTCCCCAGAAAGGCGAAATTGTGGACCAGCGCGGTAAGGTGCTGGGTTATCACGAGGGCGTGCATCACTACACCATTGGTCAGCGCAAGGGACTAGGAATTGCCCATAGTGAACCCCTTTATGTGGTGGCTCTGGATGCGGCTCGTAACCGGGTGATTGTGGGCGATCGCGCCGCCACCCTGGCCTCGGACTGCACTGTCCAACGAGTCAATTGGGTTTCAATGGCTGAACCAACTGCCCCGATTACTGCCACAGTGCAGATTCGCTACCGATCAGCCGCCGTTCCAGCCACCATTATCCCTTTGGAAAAGGGCCGGGCCCGCATTCTATTTGATGAACCTCAAGCTAGCATTACCCCTGGTCAGGCCGCCGTCTGGTATGAGGGAGAGATGCTGCTGGGTGGCGGGGTAATTGAGTCCCAAGCATAGTCCCAAGCATAGTCATAAGTCCCCCAATTCCTGGGTGCAACCCCAGAGTTGCTTTGGGAGTGGCTGGTGTACCTTGTCCGATCAAGGACGGCCCACTCAGCCAATCCAACCACCGATTCCCAAGTCCGCCCAGCCGAAGCCCTCTCCCCCCGAAGTGCTGCCTCCAACTGGCCAATCATCGCGGACTTTCCACATCGATCAGACGCTCCTGTTCTCGGACTCGGGGTATCGCTGGCTAATCGGATGGGCTGTGATTAACCCCAATCCCCGCCAAACCGGCCCCATCTGCTCCATCAGTAGATGACACGGCGGATGAAGTGGTGATCGCCCGATTAGCGATCGCGGATGGTCTAGCGATCGCCCATCAGAGAAAGCAGGCGGCAGCGCGATCGGGGAATCTAAGGCTCTTCCACATCTACCCCTAATCGGCGCAATTGTTCCAGTAATCGCAACTTTTCCAACCGTTCTTGCTCAAGGGCCTGTTCCATTTGCTCCGCCCGCAGCCGTTCTTGCTCCGCCCGCAGCCGTTCTTGCTCCGCCCGCAGTTGTTCTTGCCGTAATTGTCCTTGTAGGTGCCGAATCAGTTCTTGAGGCAGGGGATAGGGGTTACCCGCTGCATCGTACCAGGCCAACCACTCCCGCCAGATTCCTCCCAACGTTCCTTGCGCCCGGCCAATGCCCAGACCAATTTCTGGTATCCAGAACGGTTCCCCTGATTGAAGCTGATAACGGCCCCGCTCCAATTGGTACACTTCCCAGGGTTCGTGTCTGTCCCTTTTGCTGTATTCCGGGTTGTAAAGGACGTAATACTTCACCCCCAGTTGGGCATAATCGGCCATCTTTTCGTCATATTCCTGGCCGTAGGTTTTCGAGACAAACTCCAATGCCAACAGAGGCACGACCCCATTTTCCT
>CAZBTL010000395.1:0-2974 GCA_964494755.1 uncultured bacterium
TGGTTTCGACGAATAACGGTTCATCCCTGTCGAGACCAAGCAGTTCAGTCCACCACCAACTGACTGAGCTGTTCCTTTTGGGCGGCCTCCATCTGCATCTGATCTAGGGTTTGCCAAACTTGGTTCATCAGGACATCCAGACCAGACTGAGTAGCCGCAGAAATTTGGAACACGGGAGCCTGACTGAGGGTGTGCAGATTCGTCGCAATCGCCTGGATATCCAGATCTGGATCCATCGCATCGATCTTATTTAACGCCAGAATTTGCGGTCGATCGGTCAATCCTCGACCGTAGGCTTCCAGTTCATGCTGAATCGTGCGATAGTCGGCGATCGGATCTTCGCTGGTGACATCAATCAGGTGCAACAGCAAACGGGTCCGCTCCACATGGCGCAAAAAATCGTGGCCCAGCCCGACGCCCTGGTGGGCGCCTTCAATTAATCCGGGGATATCGGCAAAGACAGTGCCATCGCCTGACGGTTTGCGGACTACCCCCAGGTTGGGGATCAGAGTAGTGAAGGGATAGTCGGCAATCTTGGGACGAGCTGCGGAGAGGGAGGCAATCAGGGTGGACTTTCCGGCATTGGGCAGGCCAATAATCCCCACTTCCGCTAGCAGTTTCAGTTCCAGGCGTAGCAGCCGCGCCTCTCCGGGTAAGCCAGGTAGGGCCCGCTCCGGGGCCCGGTTGTGGTTACTCAGGAAGTGGGCATTGCCCAGTCCGCCTTTGCCGCCCACCGCCACGCACAGCGTCTGACCGGGCGCCACCAGATCCCCCAACAGTTCATCGGTCTCCCCATCATAGGCCATCGTGCCACAGGGAACTTCAATGATGCGATCGCGCCCAGAAGCGCCGGTCATGTTTTTGGGCCCTCCCTTTTGCCCATCCTCAGCCTTAAACAGGTGGTTGTAGCGAAAGTCCAGTAGCGTCTGCAGGTGCTCACTGGCCTGCAGGATGACCGACCCACCCCGACCGCCATTGCCACCCGCCGGGCCACCCGCCGGGACATACTTCTCCCGGCGGAAGGCGACCATGCCGTCTCCCCCGTTGCCTGCTTGCACTTGAATTTCCGCCTGATCAATGAATTGCATGAGTTTGACTGTTGCGAGTGAATTGCCCGTACCGCTGAGCATCCATGCTACTATCCCTGTCTGAGTGCAGTAGCATGGCGACCGTCCCAGTAAGCGAACCTATCTCGATCATAGTGGGCAACCCTCCCACAAGTGCTGGATCAGAGCCGGAGAATCGCCAGCACCGCCAGGAATGTCGTCCGGCCCATGGGTGATGCCAATTTATGCCAGTTAGACTGCGCGCTGGACAGCACCCCATTAGTTCACTGACTGCAACTGTTGCCGAAATTTTTCGGCCCGTTTGGCATCAGGAATCTGAGCCGCCAGCGTTTCCACCAAACTGACACGGTCAATCTGTGGGTTATTAGTCAGCGCCTTTTTCAGCAACAAATTGGCCAGCGGTCCAATGGCATCAATTAATTTTTGTCGGCAGTCCTCCACAAAAGCCGCATCCAGACTGGAAGGAATGGGCAACCCAGGCTGGCTGGTCGAAGCAGACGTAGCCGACGTCCCGGCTGATTCCCCAGAACCTCCACCGTGCGATCGCGGATTGATCAAGGACTGACTGTCTGAAACCAGCTTTTTAGGGATCTTGATCCGCCGTTTGAAGGCGATCGCCTGCTCCGGATCGGTCAGATGGGAGGTCAAGGTTTCGACAAACCCAACCGGTGTGATGTAAGGGTATTGGGTCAGGATATCATCCACCAGAACATGGGCGATCGGCCCAATCAAGCGGGCTAGTTCCTGACGGCACTGCTCAACAAAGGCGGAGGTGGTTAACGCGGGGCCAGAGGGTGCAGAGAACGGGCTCCCTTCTCCTGCACTAACGGCTGGCTTCAGGCCAGGGTTCTCTCCGGCCCCAACTGCTGGCGGACGGAGGGGAATATTAGCCGCTGGGAGATTAACCGCAACGTTCGCCAGAGAGAGCCGTTGCATTGCCGTCAACACCTCCCGCGCTGTCTGATAGCGCTCTTTGGGCTGAGGCTTCACCAGGCGATCCAGCACCTGCTTCAGGGGTGTCTTTAGCTCCACAAAGGACGGCCAGATCCATTGCAAGGAATCGGAATCGATCAAGGAGTTGGGGCTTTTACCCGTCAGTAGCACGATCGCGGTTACGCCCAGGGAGTAGAGATCACTACTGGGATAGCACCGACCCATCCGCAGTTGCTCCGGGGGGGAATAGCCAAACTTGCCAACCATCGACGTTCGGGAGGAAAAATCCGTCGTATCAGTGTCGGGATCCCAGCCAACACAGTCCTTCACCAAGCCAAAGTCAATCAGCACCGGCAAACCGCGATCGCGGGAAAACATGACATTATCGGGAGAAATATCCCGATGAATCAGGTTCAAGCCATGCAGGTAGTCCAAAACTGGCAGCAAATTGTATAACCACTGAATGACCTCTCCTTCGGAAAACACCTGCCCTTGCTGCTTACGCTGCCGTAAGAGCTGGGCATAGGTGACGCCATTGATGTACTGCTGCACAATAAAGAGCCGCTGGGCCTGGGTGAAACCCGCCAAAAACTTGGGGATTTGGGGATGTTCCACCTGATAGAGAACTTTCGCCTCTTTCTTAAACAGTTCAACTGCTTTTTGTAAGGTTCTACCAGCCTGGTTGGCTGGCACAAATTCCTTCAACACACAGGGTTCATCAAACCGTTGGGCATCCGTAGCCAAATACGAGCGGCCAAAGCCTCCCTGTCCCAACAACCGCTGCACTTTATACCGACCACCGATGACCGTACCCGCTGGAATTTCTGACCGTTGGGCTGGCGCTGCTTCCGACTGTGCCGGTTCGGATAATTTAGGCTGTTGTCTCTGATCCATATCAGGGGCTTCCAGAGAAAGAGGTGGGCTAGACGCTTGGGACTACCTTTGCTCCCATCCTATCAGGCAGTCCCAGCTAG
>CAZBTL010000396.1:0-2927 GCA_964494755.1 uncultured bacterium
AGTTGGTGTCTTACTGACTGCCTTTCTCTACCTCGTTAGTCCAAAGTCCAGTGGAAGGTGGAAGCTGAGTTTCGACACCGCTTAAAACTGGCTTTTGACCAACAGGATATCCACATGAGTTAGTTATTGCGAGGGAAGATCCCTCAATCACCGCGACAAAATGACCTTTAACAGGAGCCAACCATGACCGACCAAATTCCCAGCGAGCAAACAGCTTACGAAATTGGCATTGAAGCTTATCACTACCTGTACCCGCTGATCACGATGGAGATTTCCCGGCGGATCATGACCAATTATGCGCCCGGAGCGAAACCTGGTATGGGGCCAATGAATGCCTTCCACCATCTGCGGGCCTTTCCCCCCGCTGATTTTCGCGAGGTGGTGCGGCCCAATTTTGACACGCTTTACTCTTCGGCCTGGCTTGACCTCACCCAGGAACCCATGATCGTGTCTGCCCCAGATACCAGCGATCGCTATTATCTGTTGCCCATGCTGGATATGTGGACGGACGTGTTTGCCGTGCCAGGGAAGCGCACCAGTGGCACGGAAGCTGGCCACTTTGGGGTGGTGCCGAAGGGATGGAGCAGCGCTCTGCCTGATGGTGTGCAACGGATTGAGTCCCCAACGCCTTACGTCTGGATGGTTGGACGCACCCAAACCAATGGGGTCAGCGACTATGAGGCGGTTCATCAAGTGCAGGATGGCTACCGGATTACGCCGCTGTCTCAGTGGGGTCAAACTGTTCAGCCACTAGCGGCGGCCATTGACCCCACCGTGGACATGAAAACACCGCCACTGACCCAGGTCAACACCATGCCTGCCGCCCAGTACTTTAGCTATGGGGCAGAACTGATGAAGCACAACCCACCCCATCTGACCGATTGGTCGATCATTGCCCGCCTCAAGCGCATTGGGTTGGTTCCGGGTCAAAGTTTTAACTTTGACCAAGCTGCATCCCAAGTGCAGGCAGGGCTGGAGCGAGCTGCAGTGAATGGCCTGAAGCTGATGTATAACAAGTTGCCGACCTTGGCGCGGGTGGTGAACGGCTGGCAGATGAATACCGACTCGATGGGAGTCTATGGCAACTTCTATCTCAAGCGGGCGATCGTGGCGATGGTGGGACTGGGTGCTAACCAACCTGAGGATGCGGTTTACCCCTTAAACGTAGGGGATGCCGATGGCTATCCCCTGGATGGGGCGCACCAGTATGTACTGCACTTTAACCAGGATGAACTGCCGCCGGTGGATGCCTTCTGGTCAGTCACGATGTATGACGCCGATGGCTTCCAGGTGGCTAACTCATTGAATCGCTTTGCGATTGGCGATCGCGATGCACTGACCTACAACAGTGATGGCTCCCTGGATATTTACATCCAGCATGAATCCCCCAGTACTGATAAAGTGTCCAACTGGCTGCCCTCGCCTGCGCAGGGGACTTTGGGGCTAACCATGCGCCTGTACGCGCCCAAGGCTCAAGTCCTGGATGGTCGCTGGGTACCGCCTGCAATCAAGCAAGTGTAAACTGCCCGACTAATTTTCATCTTGCTGTTTTGGCGTTGCTGATTCAGATTCGGAATCAGCAATGCCGATTTTTTCAATGTTTCCGAGGGTGACTCGCCAGCTATCTGCGTATCATCGCTAGAAAAATGCCCCATACGCCAGAAACCATAGTAGTTGACAATGGACTGAATAGTGGTGCGATTAGGCTGGCTAATTTTTAAGGGCTGTGCAGCGGTTTGTCTTGCATGCGGAAATCATGACGGATATTGGTGTGACTTGGATATTGATGTGACTGGGCTAGATTGCTTTTGGGCAGCCTGGATAGTCACCCAAAACACTCGACTTCAGTCCCTACTTGGGCATCCTCTTCAACTCCTCTTGACAAATATAGCGCTCCGCTTAACTTGTTACCTATAGCAATCCTAAATGTCTTGTGAACGACTGGATGGTGAAAGGGCTTTGTGAGAAGGATTTCCTGCGGAAACCTTTCACAATCCTGATCGGATCGCTATATCACTCCCGTAAAAGTACAATACTCAAGTTTATGCTTAAAATCGCGCACAGTTCACCTTTCCCTCTTAATCCATAGCAGCTCAATGTCTGTCACTAATTCCATTCGATTTGATAATCTGCGGGGCGATCTCAAAACGGCTTTGAGTGGGGGAGAGCAGGCTCTAGTGAACCTGGTGATGGCTACCCATGCTGGCATGACCAGTGATGAGTTCACGACGATCGTCAAGGACTGGCTAGCCACGGCGAAGCATCCTCAGACGCAACGGCTGTTCACCGAGATGGTGTATCAGCCCATGGTGGAGCTGCTGGCCTACCTGCGGGTCAATGGGTTCAAGACCTTTATCGTCTCCGGGGGTGGGGTCGAGTTCATGCGGGCCTGTACCGAGCAGATCTATGGGGTTCCGCCCGATCAGGTGATTGGCAGCAGCGGTAAGACTCAGTATGAACTGCGCGATGGCCAACCGGTCATTCTGCGATTACCCGAACTCTATTTTTTCAACGATAAAGCGGGTAAACAAAGCGGGTAAACCGGCTGCTATCCAGCACTACATTGGCCGACGACCGATTGCGGCCTTTGGCAACTCCGATGGTGATCTGGAAATGCTACAGTGGACCAGTGCGGGGGCGGGAAAACGCCTGGGACTGATTGTGCACCACACCGATGGCGATCGCGAATTTGCCTACGAAAAAGGAGGGATGAGCAGTCTCCAACAGGCTCTGGCAGAGGCCAACCAGCAGGGTTGGGTGGTGGTGGATATGAAGACAGACTGGCAGCGGATATTTAGCTTTGACTAATCATAGATTGAACTCCAGAGAGGTCCAGGCATGAATTCCCACAAGTCTCTGATTCAGGCTCGTTTGAGGGCTCCGAAAGCTGCTGCGATCGCCGGTATTGTGTTTTCAGTTTTGATGAT
>CAZBTL010000397.1:0-2918 GCA_964494755.1 uncultured bacterium
CTTACCAATCACTTCCAGCACCGCCGCCATCACTGCTACCGCCACCAAAATCACTGCTGGGGATATTGTCGTAGGTGTTGTAACGGTTATAGTCGTAGTCGTTGTTGGAACTGTCACTACTGAAAGTGGGGCTGTAGTCGCTACTACTGTCGCTGTAGCTGTTTTCGCTGTAGCCGGAAGTCGGTTCATAAATATCAACATGACCGCAGGAACGGCAAGTGTAAACCGTTTGAGTCACCGGAACGACAGAAGTAATGATTTGTTTCTTTTTTTGGCCCTTGACTTTCTGCGTGGATTGAAGCGTTTTTTCAATCTGGCGGGTGGACTTTTCCACGGTATAGCCCTGGCAGTTGGAACAGGCATAGGCTTGCGGCGCCACTCGCTGCACTAGATACACTTGTTCGCGGGTCAGGGAAGGGCTGAGGTCCGGGTCTCGCCAACCACGAACATCCAAATGTTGCATGGAAATGGCTAGCTTTTCAGCGGTCGTCAGGACAGTCTCCAGGTCAGTCTCATCCAGTTCGGTCGGCGGTTTGCCAGAGCGATCGCTGACATAATGCCACCGTCGTTGAACCTTGAGATCAGTAGAGGCTACGGCACTCCAGATCCAGGCACTCACCAGACTGAACAACGGAATGAACATCAGTAATTCCTCTCTGGAAGGAATCCGAGAGGCCAGGATCAAGCCCCCAAACCCAGCAATCAATCCAGTGATCAGCAGCGGCACAAGGAACCGGCCCCGCAGGTCGTACAATCCCTGGGTCAGCAACAATCCATTGGCTAAGAGCACGCCCAAACTAGAGGCCAGGGTATAGATCAACCAGCTCAGGATAATCAGGGGCCAGGTGTCGCGGTATGGGCTGGTCAGAATGGTTCGCCAGAAGGTAATGGCCATTCCCAGACCCAGCAGGATTCCACCGACCCAGAGACACAGGAGGGATTTCCAGGGAATTTGTCCTTTCCAGGCATCCGGATTGAAGAGCTGGGCCAGCAAGTTGGTTAAAGAATAGTCGGCTAAGGAGGTAGAGGAGCTTCTCAGGGAAGATTGATCCAATCCTGCAACGGGAACAGGCACCTGCACGGGTTTGAGGGTGAAAATGGCTAACCAACCATACCCGATCGCCCCTAGGAGTCCCCCCAGAATGATCAAAGTCAGAGAAACGGCCGGGGCCAAGACGCTACTGGGCAACCGCTCTTCCAGGCGTTGGGCGATCGCGGTGGTTCCCTGAACCAATCCGGCTTCGTATCCTCCCTGTTGAAAGGCGGGCACAATCTCTTGCCGGATCAGGCTGGCTACTTCGGCATCGGGCAAGGTCTCCTGCAAGCCCTGGCCGGTGATGACTTCGACCCGACGATTTTCCTGGGCGACGAACAGCAGCACCCCATTATTGCTGCGCCGCTGGCCAATCTTCCAGGTGTTGAAGACTTCCAGGGCAAAGGTGTGCGGATCCTGACCGGCTGGAAGTTGGGGCAGGGTGGCGATCGCCAGCTCGGCAGAGGTTTTGGCGGTCAACTGATCAATTCGATGGTTGATCTGGCGTTCTACCGCAGGACTGAGAATTTCGGCCCGATCTTGAATCCAACTGCCGTTCTGTTGGCGCGGATTGGGTAAATCCTGAATGGACTGGGCGAGGACGGGTGGGCTGATTAACCCCAGCATTAGCAGAACCAGCCCTAAAATTGACCAGCAACGTCGCCAGAAGTGTCGTATCTGTTTCATCACAGCGTTTCTCCGAGGAACTCTCGCGTAGCCATCAGTAGCGTCGGGAGATGAGGCTACTGCCCTTATTTATTCTGAAACACCCGATTTATTCCCACTTCCAGATTTGAAACGGCATTATCCCGTGATTTTTATCCGGCTCAGTGGGTTGCGGCCGCCAGGGCTCCCCAACCCATGCGGCGTCGCTGATTCTGGGTATGAATCAACAGTTGTATGAATTGAAACTGTGTCCCAATTCATACTGCTATTCAGCACCACCCTTCAACCATCCTTTGCTCCCCTCCGCTATCGGCTGGTTGTGGCGTTGGACAGTGATGATAGACAATGGAAGGTGCGATCGCTGGTTCCCGATGCATGTCCGACCTGGTTTCAGGGTCAAACGATGATGCCGATGGGGGCTTTTAGCGATCGGGCAAAGGCTGACCAGTTGGTGCAACTGCTGCTGAGCCAGGAGTTGCGGGTGGTTGTAGCGCCATTGAATTGATTGTGTCCTCCGGTTCCCTGACAACCAAGGGTGTGATTGGTTTTGCTACAATCCTAAAATTGAGCGATCGCTGGGATACGAACCTGGGGCATGCTTAGAATTACTCCTTTTTCTAGCCAGGATTATGTCTGAGGCCATCATCCGGGTTGAAAACTTAGGTAAGAAGTACATTCTCAGACATCAGCAGTCCCATCGGTATGTTGCTTTACGCGATGTGATTGCCGGTGGCGTTCGATCCTGGGCCAGCCGAATGGTCAATCCATTCGTAAAGCAGGAGAGCAACCCCAGTCGGGAAGAGTTCTGGGCCTTAAAAGATGTGTCGTTTGAAGTCAACCGGGGCGATCGCGTCGGCATCATTGGCCGTAACGGAGCTGGCAAATCGACCCTGCTGAAACTTCTGAGTCGGATTACGGAACCCACCACGGGTCGCATTACCTTGAAGGGGCGGGTGGCTAGTTTGCTGGAAGTAGGCACAGGCTTTCATCCCGAGCTTACCGGCCGAGAAAATATTTTCCTGAATGGGGCTATCTTGGGCATGAGCCGGGTCGAAATTCAGCGGAAGTTTGATGAAATTGTTGCCTTCGCCGAAGTGGAGAAGTTTTTAGATACCCCGGTTAAACACTACTCCTCTGGCATGTATGTGCGTTTGGCCTTTGCCGTTGCCGCCCACCTGGAACCGGAAATATTAGTGGTGGATGAAGTCCTGGCAGTGGG
>CAZBTL010000398.1:0-2887 GCA_964494755.1 uncultured bacterium
GCCGATCAGCCCACATTCAGACCGGACCTGATATCCAGCCTGCTCCAAATCGGTGGCTGGAACGGTTAGGGGTTCGTCGCCAATGATGGGATAACCCTGATCGTGAAGCGGGTTATAAATCAAATCGTGCTCGAAGGCATAGGCCCAGGTTTCTCGACCGGTCCAGTTGGCTAGAGGATTGACCCGCAGCCGTTGCTGTTCATCTAGTTCGAAGATGGGCAAGTTAGCCAGTTGCTTGGATTGATCTCGCCGTCGTGCCGTGATCCAGGCGATCGCCTTTAGTTCTGTTAGCCCCCGCTGCAAAGGTTCTTCCTTCGTCAGAGTCTGAAAGGTATGGGGATCCCGGTTCCATAAAGCTTCCCCATGGCGACTGGCAAATTGTTGCCGAGTCTGAGCTTCCAGCGTTTGATAGACCCTGAGATCCAGATTGTAGAGAGCCTGAGCTTTGGCTACCAGATTCAGGGTCTCAGGGAAATGATGCAATGTATCCAAAAACAGGACTGGCACTGGCCGGGCAGACCTCAACTGGCGATATAGCAGATCTGTAATCAACAGATCATCCACATTGAAATCACTGACCTGCACCAGTCTGGCTGGAATATTCACCACACACCAAGCCAGAACGTCTTTGGGATGGAGCTTGTCAAACTTGCGGTTGAGCTTTTTCAGATCCAATTTGGCTGGTTGTGGCGGCAATTCAAGCGATTGAGTCATGTTTTGTATCAACGGCTTTAATTTCATTTTGTATCACACTTAACTGCCTCATTTCGTCCGGGAACGTGGCAGTTAAGGGGCGTTCTACCGGAAAGCAATGGCTAAGTCCCTGTGGATCGGGCGTTGTCATCTGATTTAAGAACTATGCTCATCCTGTTGCGAGTTATGAAGTTTTTTCACGTTATGACACGGCTGAATCGATTGCCGCCATTCCAGGCTGGAAACGGCTCACAATGAAGCGCAGACCATTTACATCATGGTGTGGACGATGCGGTTAATTCTCTATAGCAAGCCCGGTTGCCATCTCTGTGAGGGGTTGCAGGAAAAGTTGGAGCAGATCCGCCAATTTCCGCTGGAACTGGAGGTTCGCGATATTACCACCCGTGATGATTGGTTTCAGGCTTATCAGTATGAGATTCCTGTCCTGTTTCTGTCCAGGGAGGTGGAACCCACCCCCAACTCACCAGACTCTGCGGTCCGTTCTGATTCTTTGTCCCTCTCTGCTGGGCTCATTCCATTGCCCAGGCTCTCTCCCAGAGCCAGTGTAAAACAGTTGGAGCAGATGTTACAGAAATATGACGCACCTGATCCCCCAAAATAGAGACGTGCAATTGTGTGGAGCCGTTGACATGAAGCTGCGTGAATTACTGACAGCCCTTCCCGATCTACCTGAGCTATCCGATCATCCAGCCCTGGATAGCGAGATCAAAGGACTGACAACTAACTCCCTTGCCTGTAAGCCAGGAGACCTGTTCATTGGCATGCCAGGAACCCGCGTCGATGGGGGAGAGTTCTGTCTCAGTGCGATCGCGGCCGGTGCAGTGGCAGCGGTGATTTCCCCCCAGGCTGCGGCGAAGGTGCTGGGAGACGGTAAAGCCACCCTACCTGTTGACTCTCCCTGTTTGGTTCCAGTCAGTGATATGCCCTGGGCCTGTGCCCACTTGGCAACCGCCTTTTATCACCATCCCACCCAGCGACTCACCCTGATTGGAGTGACCGGCACCAATGGCAAAACCACTACCACCCATCTGTGTGAATTTCTGCTGCAACAGGCTGGCAAACATCCGGCGTTGTTAGGCACCCTCTACACCCGTTGGCCGGGTTTTCAGCAGACGGCGGTTCACACCACCCCTTTTGCCGTTGAGTTACAACAACAATTGGCAGCAGCGGTTGATGCTGGGTGTGACTGTGGGGTGATGGAGGTCAGCTCCCATGCTCTGGCCCAGGGGCGGGTTTTGGGCTGTACCTTTGAAGTGGCGGTGTTTACCAATCTGACTCAGGATCATCTGGACTTCCATCGCGATATGGAAGATTACTTCCAGGCTAAAGCCCTGTTGTTCACGCCTGACTATCTAAAGGGTCGGGCCATTATTAATCTGGACGATCCCTATGGGGCCAAGCTGACCCACAGCCTGGACCGTAATCGGGTTTGGACCTACAGTACCTATGACGACCGGGCTGACCTGTGGACCGGCAATTTGGCATACGGTCCCGCCAGTGTCAGTGGC
This sequence comes from uncultured bacterium, assembly GCA_964494755.1. Taxonomy (GTDB): domain Bacteria; phylum Cyanobacteriota; class Cyanobacteriia; order Leptolyngbyales; family Leptolyngbyaceae; genus CAZBTL01. The sequence continues at coordinate 2,223 of CAZBTL010000398.1, forward strand.
CTGCTGCATACTCCAGCCGGTGAGGTTCCTTTCCAGTCTCCCCTGGTAGGGCAGTACAACCTGTCCAATTTACTGGCTGCAGTTGGGGCGGTTCTCCATCTGGGTCTGGATTTGCAGACGATTGTGGCGGCTTTACCGCACTTTGTCGGGGTGCCGGGCCGCATGGAGCAGGTTCAGATTGCCCCCACCCAAGATGTCAGTGTGATTGTGGACTATGCCCACACGCCAGACAGTTTGAAAAATTTGCTGAAGGCGTCTCGACCCTTCATCCAAGGCAAAATGATCTGCGTGTTTGGTTGCGGCGGCGATCGCGATCGCACCAAACGTCCCCAGATGGGCCAAATCGCGGCTGAGTTGGCGGATGTGGTCTATGTCACCTCAGACAACCCCCGCACCGAAGACCCCCAGCGGATTCTGCAGGACATTCTGGCCGGCATTCCTCCTTCGGTGACCCCCATCGTCATTTGCGATCGGGCGGAAGCTATCCGTCAGGCCATCCTGGCCGCCCAGCCAGGAGATGGCATCCTGCTGGCTGGCAAGGGCCATGAAGACTATCAGATTTTAGGAACTGAGAAGATCCACTTCGACGACCGGGAGCAAGCTCGCGAGGCTTTGCAAGCCCGCCTGATTGCCGATTAATTGAGTACAATTCTCCTGGTTGGGTG
>CAZBTL010000399.1:0-2878 GCA_964494755.1 uncultured bacterium
TAATCATCCAGTTGGATCGGATCCTGCGTGCGAACCAGAGCCCGATCGCCTAAACAATTGCGCAAGCGCTCCGCCAGTAACTCTAACGTGACTACATGGGGGGCTCCTTTGGCTGCCATCAGAAAAATTTGTCCGCTAATTAGTTCAGTTCGTTCATCGGCATCCAGTACACCCATTGCCGCCATCCGGTGGTATTCCGTCACTGTCCAACGACGAATCCTCTCTGGCTCTAACCAGACAAAGGGATCAACCGGTTGGACTTCCAGGGGAGACATTTTAACTGCCTGCATGCTGCTTCTCTCTATTATGAGGGACAACCAACGCCCTGCCATCGGACGAATGTGGATCATGGGATTGACCGACGGGGAATTGGCTGCGATCTCTGCCCTGTTCCCAAATGCTGGTGCGATCGCCCCTTTGACCAAGCGATCTCATACATGGCGACAGGTTGCGGCAACTGATCACCCGGTTATCCGTGTGGACCGGCGGGCCACTGGTGGTAGTTTCCTGCCATTTCTAAACCTTGAGTCTCCCTTAACAATGACTACCCAGTTGGAAATTTCGACTAATGTCTTAAGGAATCTGGCTGAGGTCCTGACAGGGTGACGAATGACTCATGGCTGGTTGCTTGTCCAGTAGTCCCATTCTCAGTTGTAAGAACGATCAATTTGTAACCCGTGCGGGTTATGGCCAATCCCTCAGCCTGCTATTAAGCTGGCTACTGATGGCTGACGGCTGATAGCTGACCGCTGACAGCCTATTGCTTTCCTCATGGTGCATTCAGGAAACACATCATCTATGGTGCTGAGAAAATTCATGTCTTGCCGTCGATGGGCGGCGTTGCCTATTGGTTTTCTGTGTTTGGGAACGGTTTTGCCACCTGGAGTAGCGGCGCCGCCTCGTGTGCCAGACCAGACTGTAGACTGCGAGATGTTGGTGGTTGGGGGTGGTCTAGCCGGTGTGGCAGCAGCTTACGAAGGGCTTCTGGCGGGACGGACCATTTGTCTGACCGACATCACCGATTGGATTGGGGGGCAAATCACTTCCCAGGGAACGTCGGCCCTGGATGAGACCAGCAAGCAGCGATCGCTGCTGTTCTATTCCCGAGGCTACAAGGAACTACGGACCCGCATCGAGCAAAAGTATGGCAAACTCAACCCCGGCGATTGTTGGGTGAGCGTGTCCTGCTATATTCCCAAAGACGCCCAGGCCATTCTGTGGGATATGCTGCGAGAGGCTCAGGATACGGGTAAAGGGAAACTTAAGTGGTTTTCCAACACGGTGATTAAGGAGTTGGAGTTAAATTCCACGGGCAACCTGATTGCAGCGGCCATTGCCATTCAGCATCAACCGGCGACAGGCGCGCCCCCCCTCAACACCTTTCCCCTGTCCCAGACGATTGAAGCAGCCTATCGCTACGAAAACTCGCCTCAGTTCAGCAAAACCCTGATCCGATTTGTTCCTCGCCCCCAAAAAACAGCCGAGGGTCTTCAGACCGCTGACCCCCAAAAGTGGATAGTGATTGAGGCCACTGAAACCGGGGAAATCATTGCCCTGGCTGATGTTCCTTACCGGTTGGGACTTGATCCCCAATCGGCGGTCAATCCCTCCTCGCCGGTACAGACCAATGATCCCTACTGCACCCAGGGTTTCACCTACACCTTTGCCATGGAGCAAACCGCCACGCCCCAGCCCCAGGTGAAGCCACCCTTCTATGACCAGTACCAGCCTTATTATGGTTATGATCCTGATTCCAATAAAGCCGATTTCAACTATGTCTTTACCTATCGGCGGATCTGGGCTCCCACCACGGGCCCCCGCATCCGAGCCGGAAATATTACGGTTAATGCGCCCCAACCCGGCCACATTTCCATGCAGAACTGGACCTGGGGCAACGACTACCGACCGGGCACCTCTCAGGACAACCTGATCTACAGCCGCAATCAACTGCTGCAGAGCGGTCAACTAGAACCTGGCGGCTGGATGGGCGGCCTACGGACTGAAACCCTGCGTAAAGGGGAAGAAAGCGCGCTGGGCTTCTATTACTGGCTGGTGGAAGGAACAACCGATTCTCAACTGGGGGCAGGGGTGAAGCAGCCCTATCCCAACCATCGCTTGTTGACTGGGTTGGACTCGCCGATGGGCACGATCCACGGGCTATCGAAATATCCCTATATGCGGGAGGTGCGGCGAATTGTGGGTCGTCCTGCCTATGGCCGACCGGAAGGCTTCACCATGAATGAACTGGACATTTCCAGCGCCGACTATCGGGCGGAGTTTTATCAAACCAACCTGCCGGCTCCCATGTACCGTCAGATGTGGCTGAATCTGGCTGGTTTGCAAACGATTCCAGCTATTCAGGGGGTGATCCCAGTGGATCAGATCAACCGGAGATCTCGCTCCACCATGTATCCAGACTCGGTGGGAATTTCCCATTACGCCATCGATTTCCATCCCTGCATGACCCTTGCTCCACCGGAGGCACCCGGTAACACGGAGCGGGCAGGAGTGCGTCAAATCCACGGGCCTTCCTATCCAGGCCAGATTCCCTTACGGGCCATGATTCCCCAGAAGATTGACAATCTGCTGGTAGCGGGAAAGAGCATTGCCACCAGTTACAGTGCGGCGGCGGCCTATCGGGTCCATTCCTTTGAGTGGTCGTCGGGGGCGGCAGCCGGGACAACCGCCGATTTTGTGCTGGAGCATGGAGTTCTGCCCTATCAATTGGTGGATCAAATGCCTAGCAGCAATCGACTGCTGGATAAGCTGCGGGCCCGGTTGGAGCAAAACGGCAACCCGACTCAGTTTCCTGGCACGTCTATCTTTAACGAAAATTGGAAGGATTGGGCCAAATGGTAAGCTGGGTCTCCTGCTAGTG
>CAZBTL010000400.1:0-2803 GCA_964494755.1 uncultured bacterium
CAGTCACCACCAAGGCGGAGGCGTTGCGACAAGCTCAACTCGCCTTGCTAACCGGGAAGGTATACATTCAGAATGGCAAATTGCTTCCCTCGGCCGGTATGCTGCGGTTGACAGAAGATCTGGAAAAATTCAAGCAACCGGCCCTGAGGAGTCCTTACCACTGGGCTGCCTTTACCCTGGTCGCCAGTCCTTGGTGAAGCTCAAGGAGTAACGATTCCGTGACAAACACCAGAAAAGCGATCGCCGCCTCAAAAGCGATCGCTTCCAAGAAGTGAGCAAGAGATAGACGGACGCAAGTTCAGGCGGCAGCTATCTGACAACTGGCTAGATAGCTTCCATGTTTTTCTCGCCAGTCCGGATCCGAATAATGCCCTCCACCGGATGCACAAAGATTTTGCCATCGCCAATTTCACCGGTTCGAGCCGCCGTAATAATCTTGTCAACTACCATGTCCACCTGACTATCTTCGACCACAATCTCAACCTTGAGCTTTTGTAAAAATTCAACCGTGTATTCCGAGCCACGATAGCGCTCAGTTTGTCCCTTTTGGCGTCCAAAACCCCGCACTTCGGAAACTGTCATCCCGACAATGCCGGCATTCACCAGTGCAATTTTGACTTCATCCAATTTGAACGGGCGGATGATTGCTTCAACTTTTTTCAAGTCCGACACTCCTTACCTAACTTTCTAACGGTTCGTCTAAAGATTTGTCTGTCACTTTCTATCACTCACAAAAGCGAGCTTTTTGTAGCTAGAGATACCATCGCCAGATGATCCTCCTCCTTCTACACCAAACCTTCCGCTAACATTATCATCTGATGACTTGACCTGATTGGTTTCTGTAAGCATTCTTTCCACTCTTTAATCAGGGGAAAAACCTACCTGGCAGTCAATCATCCGACAGGTAGGGAAGAAGCAGAGTCAGCCGTCAGCAACAACAAACGCCTCAAAAGACTGCGCTGCTTGCTGTTTCCTTTCGCCAGATGGCAGCGAATATCTGATGAGCCGACAGAGGTGAGTGAGTTAGCGACTCGGCAGGAATGGGCGCACCACAAAGAACCCAACCCCAAAAGCAGAAAAAACAATCAGGCAAATGACCAGAATGAGCCAGCCGCCATTCAGTTCAGTGCTGGTCTCCGACTGAGGAGTTCGCCGAGGTTGGGCTTCCTGTTCTGTGAACAACCGCTCCACCCCGCCGGATTTGACCGTGGGACGGGGCGGAGCCGGTTTGCTGGCAGGAACGTCTAGATGGAGTTCCAGGTCGATCTCCTTTTCCGCTTCTGAACCAGCGGAAAAGGGGTGATGATCAGCCAATTGACGCAGGTGTAGTGCAGATTGAACCACCCGCTCGATTTCAACCCGCAGTTTCTGATTTTGTTCCAGTAACTGTTGGTTCTGAGTGTGCAGAAAGGCCACAGAGGACTTGGCGGTTTGTAGCTCACCGACCACTTCCCGGTAAAGCGAGATAGGCACAGAGGGTGCATAGACACTCGCTGTGGTTTCGCTGACAGGTGTAGGGATTCCCACCGTAGCCTTGGGGGCATGAGCAGGGGATTTACTTGGTAGTTTGGATTTCATAGGGAAACACCGAGTATTTGAGGTGTCAAAACGATTGCCCGAAATTTGCTGCTGCAATTAGAGCAACCGAATCAAAATTCGTCAAGCAGTTTACAGAAGATTCGCTAGGGGTATCGATCAGCTAGATACGCAGTTGCAGGATCGGAGGTTAGATGATTGACAGAACTGGCGTCAGGCGGGTTGGGGTTCGAAAAAGCAGTCGGACAAATGTTGCCAGATTGGTCGGGGGGCAAACTACACTAGAAATATTGCAGATCGGGTGTCCTCTCCTGCGGCAGAGCACGATTGTTGCAGTCGATCTGACGGACAGGGGGGTCGGGCTGACTGTTAGCCGCCATCGGTTAGCTGAAAATGGAACCCTGTGTTCCCTAGGGCTTTGGCCTGTGACACCTTGAGCATCGTTTTTGTCATTGTTCATTTCTATAACCCTACCTTTCCCTTATGCACCTACCGAATAGCCAGGAAGCGTTCGCGGCTCCATCTGACAATTCGTCGTCTCTGGGTGCCGAACCCAAATATGGTGAGCGACTGATTGCCGAGGGGTCTCTGATTACCTTCCCAAATCCCCGCCCTGGTCGGCGTTACGACATTCACATCACCTTGCCGGAATTTACCTGTAAATGTCCGTTCTCTGGCTATCCAGACTTCGCGACTATCTATCTCTCTTACATCCCCAATCAGCGGGTGGTGGAGTTAAAGGCCATCAAGCTCTATATCAACAGCTATCGCGATCGCTACATCTCTCACGAAGAATCTGTGAATCAGATCCTGGATGACTTTGTGGCGGCCTGCGATCCGCTTGAAGTCAAGATCAAAGGGGACTTTAACCCCCGGGGCAATGTCCATACGGTAGTAGAAGTGACCTACCAAAAAAACTAGTTAACTGCATTACACAACAGCCTATTGGCCAGTTGTTATAGTGCAATTAATTCTGCTTCGTTTTTTACTTGATTGAGTCAACCAATCAGAATGGGGGAATTTGAAGGGCTGATCAAAGTGTTAAATGCTACCTTCATTTCCTTCATTGTCCCTGTTCAGAGAATCCCCATCGTCTTTCCAGCTTCGTCTTTGAATCGGCTCAGATCTGTAATCCGACAATAAATGCGACATATTTTTGTCTTGACTAACAGTTTCTAATTCTCATTCGTTGATGGTTCGAATTGCACTTTAAAAGCCCCTTTGCCAACAGTGAAAGCATTGTCAGACAGCTCCAAATACACCCCAA
>CAZBTL010000401.1:0-2772 GCA_964494755.1 uncultured bacterium
GGCAATTCCAATTGTGTATGACATTGACGACAATGGACAGGTCACCAATAAAGTCATTTTGAATTAAATCGTGATCAGCAGAACCAACTTCCTATCAGTTTCCTATCTTTTCGGCTTATCATCTTATGGGTATTTCGAAAAATAGAAAGAATTCCTGTAAGGCACCTCGATTAATTCGATTTTATTGAGAATAAAGCCGTATTATAGCGGTTCTTGATCGAGCGAGATACGTCAGAAACCTTGCTGAGCAAGCGTTGCAGGCATCGCCATGTACCTCACACTAGCGAAAACCGCTATATTGAGAAGCCTTCACGGGATTTCAAGGGTTTTAGTCATCGACAAACCTATTTTTCGAGATACCCACAATTGCATGGTCACATTATGCAACTTGTCCTTTACTCACTCCTGGCGATTACACCGATCCTGGTGGCCTTTGTACTGCTGGTTGTTGCTCACCTTCCTGCGACTCAGGCCATGTCCGCTACCTATGTCGTGACCGTACTGCTAGCATTACTGGTCTGGCAAGTTCCCTTCCTACAAGTCGCAGCTTCCACTGTAGAAGGGTTGATTGTCACCCTCGAAATTCTCTACATTGTGTTTGGGGCCATTCTTCTGCTGAATGTCCTGCAAGAGTCTGGCGCAATTAGCAAAATCCGTCGGGGATTGTTGAGTATTTCCCAAGATCGCCGGGTGCAGGTGATTGTCATTGCCTGGTTGTTTGGTGGGTTTATTGAAGGTGCCTCCGGGTTTGGCACTCCGGCGGTTATTTGTGTACCGTTGTTTGTCTCGCTTGGATTTCCGGCAATGGCTGGAGTCACTGCTATGTTGTTGATTCAATCCACGGCATCGGCCTTTGGAGCGATCGGGGTGCCTATTCTGATTGGTCTAAAAAGTGGGTTAGAGGGAGACACTGCTGTTCAGCAGGAAGTTGCAAAAGCGGGAGTGGAATTTTCCGACTACCTGGCGGAAGTGGTTGCAAAGACAAGTTTAATCCAGGGCGCGATCGGGATCTTCATGCCATTGCTCATTATCATGGCCATTACCGCCTACTTTGGTCAGCGACGATCCTGGAAAGATGCCCTGCCAGCCACTCAATTTGCCCTATTTGCCGGACTGGCCTTTGTCATTCCCTTCACTCTCACTGCCGTTTTGATTGGCCCAGAATTTCCGACCTTATTGGGCGGACTGATCGGGCTGGCGATCGTGGTTCCCGCTGCTAAGCGTGGCTTTTTAACTCCCAAACAGAAATGGGATTTCCCCGACCCCCATGAGTGGCCTGCCTCCTGGTCTGGAGCCAGCCTCCCTCCAACTCCAGATACTGCTAACCATACTCCCGCAAAAATGTCGGCATTCCAGGCGTGGATTCCCTATATCCTATTGACTCTCTTGTTAATCCTATCCCGTGTCCGCTTTCTCCCCCTGCGGCGATGGTTACAATCGTTTCAAATTGATTTCAACAATGTTTTTGGCACCTCAGTCAGCATTTCCACCCAACCCCTGTTTCTGCCGGGCACCTTTTTTATTGTTGTCGTTCTCGTTGCCTACTTCCTTTACCGGATGGAGGCCGCCCAGATGCAACGGGCGATCGCTGGAGCGATGCAAAAACTGGTAGGAACGGTCCTGGCGATCGGAGCTTCGGTGCCGATGGCGACGGTATTCATTAACTCGGACGTGAATGGCTCAGGATTAGCCAGTATGCCCCTTACCCTGGCAGATGGAGTGTCCAGTCTGGCCGGTGTAGCGTGGCCTTTCTTTGCGCCCTTTATTGCGATGACAGGATCGTTTGTGGCTGGAAGCACCACCGTCAGCAATATGATGTTTGGGTTATTCCAATTTGGCGTCGCTCAGCAAATTGAGGTGTCTTCATCCCTGATTCTGGCGCTCCAGATTTCTGGAGCTGCAGCCGGAAATATGGTTGCCGTTTCCAATATTGTGGCGGCGGTTTCAACGGTGGGTCTAATAGGTCGTGAGGGCATCGTTCTGCGCAAAGTTCTATCTGTTAATTTGATTTATTTAGCGGTTGCGGGACTGATTGGACTTATAGCTGCGTTTGTGATTTCTTTTGGATAGGTTTCATGCAGATAGATGGTTTCTCCAATGACTAAACTTTTCCTATCTACCTGAACCTGAGCGAAAAACTTGAGAAATTGTGGGATAGATTTTTCAAGTCACTCGTAAAATGGCTGAGGTAACACAAAAATGACTGCTAAAGTGACTGCTAAAGTGACAACTAAAATGAAAACCAAAATCGCGATCGCTTGTCAGGGTGGCGGTTCCCATGCAGCCTTTACCGCTGGGGCACTACAAGCCCTGTTTGAAGACGGCGTTCATGAGAAATTTGACATTGTCAGTTTAAGTGGCACCTCTGGCGGCGCGCTGGGGGCAACCCTAGCCTGGTATGCCTTGCAGAAAGGAGAGCAGCCCGTCTGGAAACGGTTGAGCGATTTCTGGCAGGACAACATGGCTCAATCCCCCCAGGAGCAGTTCTTTAACGACTTTGCAATTAAAACCCTGGAATATACCAGCAAGGGACTGTTACCCCAGTTCAACATTGCGCCCACCTCTCCTCTGCTCAAGAACTGGATGTCCTTTGCCACCCTGGGTCTGCGGAGCCGCTTTACTAATTTTCAGGAATTGTTGGAGACTCATATTAACTTTCAGGAAATCGCCTCCTGGGGACCTCAAACGAAACCCCCGATTTTGTTGCTGGGGGCCAGCAACATTCTGACTGGAAAGTTGTGCATGTTTAACTCGTCCCATGAGGTGATCAAA
>CAZBTL010000402.1:0-2771 GCA_964494755.1 uncultured bacterium
AGCGAGATAAATTCACCCTTTTTGATGTCTAAATTAATGCCTTTCAAGGCAACGTACTCATTGCCGCCTGCCAGGGGAAAGACCTTATCGACCTGATCAACGGATACAAATGTTGTCATGACGTTTCATCCTTTGGAGCTATGCCTGTTGGAGCTATGCCTGTTGGAGCTATGCCTGTAGCCATTGCCTAAGAGCGGGTTTCCGGTGGCAAGATCTTGTTCTGCAGGAAGGCCATCAACCGGTCTAACAGCAAACCCACCGCCCCGATATAGATCACCGCCAGAATCACCTCACTGACATAGTTATTCTGGTAAGCACTCCAGATAAAGAAGCCAATGCCAACCACACCGGACATCACGATTTCTGCTGCAATGATCGCCAGCCAGGCCAGACCAATGGCAATTCGTAATCCCGTGAAAATATAGGGCAAGGCAGACGGAATCAGAATTTTGAAGAAGTAATTACGCGGCGCAATTTGCAACACACGGGCCACATTCTTGTAATCCTGGGGAATTTGCTGCACACCCACCGTGGTATTGATCAGAATCGGCCAAACTGCCGTGATGAAGATAACGAACAGAGCGGCAATTTGTACATTGGGAAAGGCAATCAGGGCGATGGGTACCCATGCCAGGGGGGCGATCATACGCAGGAATTGAAAGATCGGATCCAACGCTTTATTAACCTTGGGTTGGGTGCCCACCAGGATACCCATGCCAATTCCCACAATGGCTGCAGCGGTATAGCCGATCGCCACCCGTTGCAAACTAGCCCAGGTCTGCCAGAACAGCCCTTTATCCAATCCTCCCCGATCCATAAAGGGATACATCAACAAAGTGCGAGTCTGCTTATCGGTCCAAAGGGAACTAGGGGGTGGCAGTTTTGTTAACCCGACCATTGAGATGAACTGCCAGATGGCCAGAAAGCCAATAATGCCGATCGCGGGCAACAAAATGTTCTGGCCATTCTTTTTCCAGAACGATCGCAGCGACTCCGAAAAGTTTGTCCCGGTGTTCCGGGTTCCTGCATTTGTAACCATGAAACGTCCTCTGAAAAGTTAAAAAAGTGCAAGAATTGTCATATTCGGTATCGGCCTGCGATCTCCCTCTGCCCGCAAAGCCAGGGCGATCCGCGCTGAGCCGATGTGTGCTAGGGTGCGTTGCCGCGCACTCTAGCATTTACCTCCAGGCAGCTTAGGCCGCCTTAATCTTGAGGCTCTTGAGGTAAGCTTCCGGATTCTCCGGGTTAAACACGACCCCATCGAAAAACTTCTCTTCTCCACGGGAACTGCTGGTGGGAATATCGGCTGCGGCCACACCCGCTTCCTTAGCCGCCTCACGCCACAGGTCTGACCGATTCACCTTGTCAATCATGGCCTTGGCCATGGCAAAGTCTTTGATCGCTCCATCGTGGAAGTTCCAGCGCATCGTCTCGGTCAGGAACCACAGGTCATGACTCTTGTAAGGATAGGAAACACTGCCCCGGCCATCTTTCCAGTACAGAACGCTGGATTGGAAGTTGTTGATCTCAGGCTGTCCATCTCCCATGGCATACTTGCCCTCATAGGGAGGAGTCAGCACTTTTTCCGGAACGTTGAAGTAGTTACGCCCAGAGACGATGGCAACTAACTCCTTCCGGTTCTCCGGCTTATCGCACCATTGCTGAGCTTCCATCAGCGCTTTCAAAATCGCCTTGGTCGCCTTGGGATTCTTGTCCACCCAATCGGCCCGCAGCGCAAAGAACTCCTCCGGATGATACTGCCACAATTGCTCTGTCAACGCTCCAATAAAGCCAATGTCATCGGCCACAATCCGGTATGGCCAGGGGTCACCAGTACTAAAAGCATCAACAGTACCTGTTCTTAGCCCTTGCACGGTTTCAGCCGGGGGAATGGCCAGCAGGTCAATATCCTTACCTGGATCAATGCCATTAGCGGCTAACCAATAACGAATCCAGAAATCCTGGTTGGCATTGGGAAAGGTGAAAGCCGCCTTGAATTTCCGGCCAGATGTTTTCTCAAATCCTTTAATAGCCTCCGGATCTTTGATCTTTAAGCTAATCCCCTTGCCCTTCAGATTGCCAGAAACCGCAATACCGTTCCCCTGGGTGTTTAATTTCAGCAGGTTGTACATGGGCACCTTGCGGCCATTGGTGATCAACCCTTCCCCAATCAGATACGGCATGGGCATTTGCCACTGACCGCCATCAATGCCACCGGCAGCCGAACCGTTCACAACGTTGTCTCGGGCAGAGGCCCAGTTGGCCTGTTTGGAAACTTCCACATCTGGCATGCCGTATTTGGCGAAGAACCCCTTTTCCTTAGCGATGATGATGGGGGCAGATTCCACAATCGGCAGATAGCCCAGCTTGGCAGTGGTGACTTCTGGGGCCTCACCAGCACCGACATTGACCGCAGGTGTTGCAACCGAGCTGGTTTGAGTGGTGGTTTCCTCTGGGGGGTTACCCAGACATCCTTTCAGGAAAACCGCCGAAGCGGCTGAAACGCCTGCAGTGGCTAAAAAGCGGCGGCGAGTAAATCTGGAAAAATCCGACATAGAAACTCCTCGTCAGACAGGACAGTGGCCAGGGAAAGACAACAAACAACCCTGTGCGATCGCACACTCAGCATCTCGGCACATCAACTCAGAACCCGGCAGCAAAAAATTGAAACCAGGTCCAGAAGCCATTGGTCAATCACATTAAGCGGATTGCCAGTATTCAATTGCAAAAATACTGAACGGTTGTTCAACCTGAAAGTCAGTTTACCGTCT
>CAZBTL010000403.1:0-2732 GCA_964494755.1 uncultured bacterium
TTTGATACAGAATACGTCCTGTGAGTACTCTTCAGGCATGGGTTTGTTTCCCTGCTCAAATTTCTCCAATGCCTCACGGAATCTGGGTTTAATGGTGAGTGCTGAAATACTTGCTCCTAGGCCTGCAAATACTAGACCGTCCCGGCTGAAATACCAGCCCCTTAACCCATTAAAAAAATAGACTCACTGCCAGATCTGGATTCTGGGGTTGAGTACCTATCTAATTAGTTTAATAACTCTGATTTGGGTTGCTCATTCTGGCTTGGCTTGCAGTGATTGATATAAGCAGGAGGCAAGCACACCGTTTTCACGATTGAAAGCAATGCAGCACCCTCTTTCTTTGCTCCTATCCCCAATTACTGTCCCTCCCAAGGCGGACCCTAACTCGGCAGAGCAGACCCAGAAGTCAGTGTTTTTGACACAGGTTTTGCGCCTGGCTCAGCGTCTATTTCGGCAGAATTTCACCGCTCTGGGTGCAGCATGGCAAACCCTGCGAGAAGATTTTCAGATTATCTTTGAGCGTGATCCGGCTGCTCGCCACGGGTTAGAGGTGCTATTTTGCTATCCTGGTTTCCATGCGCTGGTTCTGCATCGCTTTGCACACTGGTTACACAAGCGCCGTGTCACCTTCTTGCCCCGATTGATTTCCCACCTGGGACGCTTCCTGACCGGAATCGAAATCCATCCTGGTGCGGCAATTGGTAAGGGAGTCTTTATTGATCACGGCATGGGCGTGGTCATTGGAGAAACCGCGATCGTCGGAGACTACTGCCTGATCTACCAGGAAGTCACGTTGGGGGGCACTGGCAAGGAGGTAGGAAAACGGCATCCGACGCTAGGTCAGCATGTGGTTGTTGGGGCGGGGGCAAAAATTCTAGGCAACATTCAGGTTGGCGATTTTGCTCGAGTGGGGGCGGGTTCCATCGTGTTGCGAGATGTGCCGTCTCAATGCACCACGGTTGGTGTTCCCGGTCGTAATATTTGCCGGACGAATACGCAAATTTGTCCCCTCGAGCATGGCCAGGTGCCTGATGTGGAGGCAGCAGTGTTGCGAACATTGCTGGATCGCATTGAAACCCTGGAACAGCACATCCAACAGTTAACCCACGGTCAAACAGTCACCACTCACAGTCAAACAGTTACCAGTCACAGCACTTAATAGCTGCCCACGAGCTATTTGCACGGTACGGTTACGAAGCAACGATTCGGTATTTCCTTCTAATTAATTTCCTGACCGAAGACAGCCTGACGATTACCGTAGTTACCACTTGATTGATCAAAGGGGAGCCACCGTGATGAATAGCAACATGCCACTGATTCAATTTTTGCAGCGTGAGTTAGCAATGTCACCAGAGGAACTGGCTGTCTTGTTCCGGCATCCTGAGCAAGAGCATGCTCCAATTCCGATGATTCTCTGGCAGTATGGTTTGATTTCGCCAACCCAACTGACTCAGATTTTTGATTGGTTAGAAACCCAGGCTGCTGTAAATGTTTAGTGGTGTGAGCGTTAGGACAATTTGATGTCAACTGATGAGTTAAGAGCCTTTGATCCCTGATGCGCGCTTGATTCCAATGTTTGACTCAGGATAGTCCAGCCCAACTTTGATTGCTGAAACTAGGAGGTAACTTATGTTAGAAACGCTAGCCATCGCAGCCTTACTTTCCTGTGTCATGATTATCAGTCAAAAACTAATGTTGACCTGGATCTGTAATGACCTGGAGCACTCCGATCCGAAGCATGACTAATGTCATATCTAGTGCATGAAGTAGGTCACAAAAGCTTGATGTAAACCAACGACATAACCCTGAGCGAGTCTATGAGAATTGATGAGATTGAAATTGATTCACCCCCCGTTTTTGACATCGGTCAAAAAGTGCGATTGCGTAAATTAATTCGTAATGACGGCACTTTTCCTGGCAAGGAGATTGGAGAAGTTTTGGCGAAGAAAGGTGACATTGGCTATGTCATTAACATTGGCACATTTCTACAAAGCTCCTACATCTACGCCGTCCATTTCATGACAACAGGGTACATTGTTGGTTGCCGCAAGAAAGAACTTGAGACTGCAGAGGAAATCTAATGAAAGTAATGCTACGACAGAATACAGATGGACACCTGGTTGTCTATGTGGCCAAAAAAGATCTGGAAGAAGAGGTGGTGAAAGAGGTCGCGGCTGATAGTGAAAAAATCCTGACTCTAGCCAATGGTTGGGAACTGGCGATCGCCGCTGACGAACCCCGGAAATTGCCCACGACCGTAGAAGCCAGACGGGTGGCATAGTAGACGCGCGACGAATACCGGGCATAGCACTGCTATGCCCTTCCCTCATTTAATAGGCTGCTCAGGGTTCGTACCCGGTGCCCACGGGATATCTGGGAAACGATATAATTTGGGTCGATTCTATCCTTTGCTCCAGTTACCCTGTGTCCAGTCACTATGGCTTCATCCTTTGATTCCATCCCCCAAATCAGTGTGAAAGAACTGGCCCAGCGGCTGAGTCAAGACCGGGACGCGGTCCAGTTTGTTGATGTACGAGAACCCCAGGAATTGGCGATCGCCCAGTTGGAGGGGTTTCAGAATTTTCCCCTGAGCCAGTACGCTGAGTGGTGTGAAACGATTGCGGTTCAGCTCGATCCCCAGCGGGAAACCTTAGTTCTTTGTCATCACGGCATTCGGTCCGCCCAAATGTGTCAATGGCTGATTCAGCAGGGATTCACCCAGGTGAAGAATA
>CAZBTL010000404.1:0-2722 GCA_964494755.1 uncultured bacterium
TCATGAAAGGTACTCATGAGTCCAGCGAAAGTTTTATAGCCTCCGGATAAAATTAACGAAATGTGGCGGGTGAGTTTGTTGTTTTTCCTATCCCCTGAGCTACGCTGTAAGAAAGTGCAGCATGCATAAAAGTTGAATCATGCTGGATACAGGCCAACTTCCACTGAGTAATCAGGACTTACAGTCCTATCGGCAAGGGCTAGCAGCAGCGGCCAATGCCGATTACGCCCGTGCAATTTCCCATTATGAAAGTGTTCTAGCGGTCCGTCCAGACTTTTATGAAGCCTGGTATGAACGAGGGTTGGCCCTGGAGCACCGTGGTTCCTACATTGATGCCATTGCCAGCTTTGATCGCGCCCTCAGCCTAAACCCGGAATCGATTCTGGCCTGCGAAATCTGGCACGATCGCGGCAATGCCTTCCAGTATGGTCTGGGGAATTACCAGGAAGCAGTATCTTGCTATGACCGAACACTGGAACTTCATCCAGAACACGAATCAGCCTGGCAAAATCGGGGCAACGCTCTGCTGTACGGTCTAGAACAAGCGGAAGCAGCCATCCTGTGCTATAGCCGAGTGCTTAGCATCAATCCGGAAAATCATTTGGCCTGGCGAAACCGGGGCAGTGCGCTGCTAGAACTGCACCGCTACGAGGAAGCGATCGCCAACTTCGATCGGGCTTTGCAACTCAAGCCCGATGACGAAATTGCCTGGCAAGCCCGACTGCAAGCATCAGAGCATTCCGGCTTGAGTTACCAGCAGCCAACAACGAATCCAGCCTGGTATGGGTCCGGTTACAGCATTAGCAAACCGGTTGATGGTGAGTCAGGCGCAACCCCTGATCTGTCCGGATCTCCTCCGCCTGTTGAGGATGCCTCTACCAAGACCTTGGGACAGCCCTTTTTGGTGGTTGAAGATGATTGGGGTGAGCGGGAAATTCTCCTGGATCGGGATCAGTACGTAATTGGTCGAGACCCCACCTGCGATATCTGTCTGCACTCCCGTTTTGCGTCCCGACACCATGCTGTTTTGAGGCGGCTGCCAGAACCAGAGCAGCAAATGTATCAGATTTTGGATGGGGATCTGGAAGGAAAACCTAGTACCAATGGCTTGCTAGTTAATGGCCACAAGCAATCGGAACATGTCCTGGAAGCAGAGGATGAGGTGGTATTCGGTCCCCAAGTGAGGGCAATCTTTCGCTGCTCCAAAGGCATTCTTTAGAACTACGGGCGTTGCTGAAAAGCAGGATAAATAGAACTGTGCCCCGCCTTAGCACCGCATCCGCTTTTTTATCCAGCCGGTTGCCTAGAATCTAAAGTTTAATGGCAGCATGCCCTGTCTCAGCTAATCAGGGAAGGCCGTTCCGGTGAGTGGATCGCGAATGAACAGTCCCAGGGTGAGAGTTCGCAGCACTTCATCCCAGACGGGCGTGCGGCGATCAGCTTCATCGGCCCAATAGTCAAAGGTAATCAAACACTGCACCCCCGATCCTAAACCAATGCAAATCCGGGAATAGGCCTCCCGATTTTCCTGAGAATCAATGAATTTGATCTCAGTCCAGACAATTCGGGCGGTTTGGCGAGCAAGGGTAATAATTTCCCCTTTGCCAATGACTTCTCGTTCATCCTTTTCCACCACCTGCTGCAGAATGTCCGCTAGCGGAAAAGCACTCCAGTCTGCCGCTGGCAGGAGATTGTAGGAAACTTCCAGGCGGCAATTGTCGTTGGGTGGGGCTGCATCCAAAAACTTAAACGATTTGGTGTCTGGCTCAAAAAACCATTGCCCCGGTACATCAAACCGGACAGCTCCTCGGCCAGCCACAAAGACTTTGTAACCGGGTTTACTGTGCCAACGGTGCCCTTCCTTGAGTTCTAGGGTTTCTTTGATCCAGTTCTGCTTGCGTTTGTTTCGTTTGGCCATAGGTTGTTCAGATGCTGACTGGCTACTTTGATCGGTATCTTGCTTTCAACACGGCTCCCTAAGCGGTTTGTGAGTCACCTGGTTTCCATTTGATGTTGCAGCCAATACTGGGTTTTTGATCCGGATCAACGGGTTTTCCAGCCAGAACTGCATCAATTGCCGCTCTGAGATCCTTGCCTGTAACTGGTTGGTTGTTGCTTGGCCGACTGTCGTCCAACTGTCCGCGATAGACCAACCGGCGATCGCCATCAAACAGGAAAAAATCCGGTGTGCAGGCAGCTGCGTAAGCTTTGGCCACCGACTGACTTTCGTCGTAGCAAAAGGGAAAGGAAAAGTCCAGGGCGATCGCCATTTGCTGCATCTTGTCCGGTGCATCATTGGGATGGGTCTGGATATCATTCGCACTAATGGCAATGATTCCGAGGCCACTATTCTGATAGGTTTTGCCCAGTCTGGCCAGTTCTACCTGGACATGCTTTACAAAGGGGCAATGGCAGCAGATAAACATCACCAGCAAAGCCTGCTTGTCGGCAAAGTTAGCTAGGCTAATGGAAGTTCCCGAAACCACATCCGGCAACAAAAAGTCAGGTGCAGGAGTTCCCAAAGCCAGCATGGTCGATTCCGTGAGCGCCATAAGCTTACTCCTTCCCAGATAGAGAGGCGGTATAGTCATCCTATCTTGGGAACCAGCGGTTGCCCAAGCACCCCTGAACCCACCCTGCGATCGCGGCCTGGAGTGGCACTAATGCTAGCAATCCTAAATGACTTGTGAACGACTGAACGGTGAAAGGGCTTTGTGAGAAG
>CAZBTL010000405.1:0-2721 GCA_964494755.1 uncultured bacterium
AGAGGTATACCCATTCCAGAATGGTTAACGGAACGCATAGTGCCTTGGCTGAGGATCAGTGGCTTAACTGGTGAACCTGGGCTATCCATTCGTCCAGTTGCAAGTTGGCGATCGCTGTGAAGCCTGCGGTTGCCAAGCTGGCCTCCACTTCCTGGGCTAAATCGGTGGTATAGCCAGCCGTGATTAGCAACCCCAACTGGGAACCGGAACTGCGTAGTGCCTGGCGATAATCATTCGCCAATGCCCCATGAATGCGGGCCAGAATATTGGCCATGATCAGGTCAAACTGGTTAGCCAGCGGCACGGAGGGCACGGACTCGGGCAGATTGCCCCCCATCCAGTGGCCCATCTGGCTGCCGCAGCCCAGACTGCCTACCTGGACTGTTACCTGCGATTCCACCTGATTTAACTGGATGGTCTCCTGGGTGGCGGCTACTGCTACTGGGTCATTGTCTAGGGCCAAAACCGTTGCCCCTAGTTTGGCCATTGCCAGGCTAAGAATGCCGGAACCACAGCCCAGGTCGAGGGTCTGCATGCCAGACTGAACAGACTGCTCCAACAATTGCAGGCTGGCGATCGTGGCCGGATGCAGGCCACTGCCAAAGGCCAGGGAGGGCTTTAAGCGCAGCAGAAGGTCCGACTTGGATTGGGGCGTGTAGATTGCATTGGGTGGCAGCAGTACAAAGTGCTGGCCAATGCGATGCATCGGCTGGGCAGCAGCATCGGTCGGTGGAATGGCTTCGACGATCGCGATTTGCAGGGCTGTGGTCAGTCCGGTCCGCTCCAGGGATGCCAGCCGTTGGGCGATGGCTTCGGTTCGTCGGTGGGCCTGACTATTGTTGACCAGATAAAAATAAGCAGTGTAGGGCCAGGGCTGGGCTAGCTGCTGATCGACGGGTTCCTGCACGATGCGGATGTGGTCAATCTGTCCCGTTTCTCCCAGCAGGGTGGCAATCCAATCAATCGCTTCAGCGGTTGCATCCAGGCTTAACTCCAGCCATGACATATTGGGGCATCCGGGTTGAAATAAGATATCACTCAAAGTAGCCAGTCAGTGATGGATTACCGTCGAGACAGGAATGACGATCCCTGATGCTGTTCCACCATTGTTAACTTTCCAGAGGTTAACCTGCCGGACAGCCAGCGGCGGCTTTTCGCCTGCGTCGGAATGACAACGGGACTTCATTTAACCATTTTCTAAGGGGTATCAGCAGGCTTGGCCCCCCAAAACAGGTTGAACAGACACCTACTCCCGAAGAATTTCGGCATCTGCAGGCATCCCCGGTTTGGCAAAGCCGTCCGGTTGCTCGATCGCCAGCTTGACGCCAAACACCTGCCGCACCCGATCATCCTTGAAGTAGACATTTTCCGGCGTAAACGATGCCTGGGAATCGATTTCGCTGACGGTTGCCTTCAGGGGCTGTTTGGGATTGGAGTCCAGAAACACCCTGGCCGGTTGGCCGACCCGCACCTTACCAATTTCTCCTCCGGGAACAAATCCCCGCAAATAAACCGTATTCAAATTAATCAACGACAACAAGGTTTTGCCACTGGCAACCACGGCCCCCGGTTCCACTGTGCGAGCAGTTACCACCCCATCAATTGGGCTGAGAACATTCAAATAGGCTCGTTGGGCCTGGATTTGTTTTTGAGTCGCCTGGGCGTTCTGAATGTCAGCCTGGGCGGCTTGCAATTGGGCGATCGCCTGCTGCCGCTGTTGAGTCAGAGCTGCCAACTGGCTTCTCCGAATGGCCGGATTAAGATTAGAAGTCTGGGCAATTGCCAGGGCGCCTCTAGCTGCTTCAATTTGTTTTTGCACCGCTTCCACGGAGGCCAGAGCAGAATCGTAGGTTGTCTGGGCCTGGTCATACTGCTGCTGGGCGATCGCCCCATCCCGCCAGAGCCGAGCAAAGCGATCGCGGTTCAGCCGGGCCAGACTCAGTTGCGACTCTGCCTGCTTCAGTTGGGCTTCCAGGGCTGCCACATTGGCCTGGGCTTGATAGATTCGCCCGTGGTTATCCTGCTGGGATTGCAGAACATTTAACTGGGCTTCCCGTAGTTGGTTGTCGATCACATCAATTTGCAAGCGAGCCTGACGGGCCTGCTGTTCTGCGGCGGCAATCCGGGCGGCAGCCCCTTGCAATTGGGCCTGGATTTCATCATCATCCAGTTGTGCGATCAATTGCCCCTGCTTAACGGGATCCCCTTCCCGCACTGCTACGGTTTTGACCCGACCGCCAACCTTGGCTCCCACATCGGTTTCGTAACCCTCAATCCGTCCACTAATCTGCAAGGTTCCCTCTGACGGACGCGAGAGGAGGTACCAGATCCCCGCGGCTGTGCCAGCGATCGCCAGCACCACCCCAAAAGGCAACAGTAACCGACGTTTAGTGGAATGGCCAGGAGTCACTGCCACAGGTGGAGCAGGTGTGCCCACGTCCGGTACAGATTGCGCCATGACCCACTTCCTCTTTCATCTCAGGTGCACCCGATCCTAACGGACCGACCCTGAAGGCCGGAAAACTGCTGGGAAAAACTTAACTTCTATCACCCCACCTTGCAGTCGGTGAACTTCTATCGCAGCGGGCTTAACGTTGCAACCAGTGTTCTCCCCAAGCCCGACAATAGAAACAGCCTTTGCCTATCTCTGCCATGCTGAGTTCAACCCAGGAATTGCTGGAAACCGCTCGACGCCATGTTTATGCCATTGGAGCATTTAAT
>CAZBTL010000406.1:0-2721 GCA_964494755.1 uncultured bacterium
TCTTGTTGGGGTAGAGCCATTGCCAACCACCCACTACCAGCACCCAGGGGACAAGCACGAGCCAGTAAAGAACCGTGATGGTCCAGAGGGCGCCGGTCAGCAGATAGGCAATGGTGCAGGCCAGGCCCAGCAGGGTCACCAGGATGGTGGTGCTGAATAGCAGTATGAATTGGAACGCAGTTTCAATTCATACAACTGTTGATTCATACCCAGAATCAGCAACGCCCACCAGGATCAAAAACGTCGGATGGGAAAACAGGGGACGGCGAGCCGGACGTCCCCATTTCGATTAACATCCTGCGAGGCCACTCTGACATAGGTCTGACTCCGAGGATTGGAACTCCAGCCCAGCCTCACCGTCTTGCCAACTAGATGCCAGTCTTTGGCTGGGGCGGCATAAATAGGATTGTCCTCAGCAATAGCCAGATCAGGAACCGAAGTGATCGCAAACGACAGAACCAACCTCGATGCAGCATTGCAGTCTCCAACCAGAAATCAACAAGATGACAAATTCTAGCCAGTGGTTAGAATGCGCTGTCACTTTAACGCCGATCAGTTGCGATCGCTGCGTTCATTCAACTCATTTAAGATCTATAACAATCCTATTTGATTTGTGAATGCCTGGATGGTGAAAGGGCTTTGTGAGAAGGGTTTCCGCAGGAAACCTTTCACAATCCTGATCGGATCGCTATAACCGCTCACTGTGGTTATTCTGCCAATCCAGGACACCATCAAAGGCCAATAAACCTTGCCATCGTCTGGTTGCCAATTACAACCTGGGCTAGATGACTGAAAGGTGGGAGATGCATCACACTCTCAGCCAGACTAAACTGGGAAAGCTGGTACTCAATTCACTAAACTTTACTTAGTCCATCGAATTCCGCAATCACTGCGGCTCTATGAAACGCTGGAGCGGCTCTTAACAGAGCAAATGTAGTAGGGGCTAGATTTAAACTATAGGATAAGATTTCTAAATACAGATACTCTCCAAGATAGTGCTGTGATAACTACACTGACTCTAAAGAACTTTAAAAGTATTGAAGAGCAAACCTATGAATTTGCTCAATTTGATCTCTTAGTAGGGCGCAACAATAGTGGTAAGAGTACAATCTTACAAGCTTTAGCGATCTGGCAGTTCTGTGTTGATGAATTCCGTCGAGTCAAGCGTCGGGGGAGTACTGGAAAGCAAGTTGTTCTTCCCAACTTCACAGCGCTTCCTGTTCCAGAATTCAACCTTCTTTGGAGAGAAAAAACTGACCGACGATACCCTAAAGTTAATGGTTCTAAAAAGCAAGAATTCATCTTAGTAGAAATTGATGTTACTTGGATAAGTGACACTCCTGAACCTAAAAAATGTTCATTTGGAGTCAAGCTGCGTTACAGTTCACCTCAAACAATTTATGCTATTCCCGCTGAGGGATGGGAACATTTTAGAGATCTGGAAGGAAAGCCAAATCAATCAGCTTCTCTCTTACCAGTCATTGCCTATGTTCCTCCCTTTTCTGGTTTAGAACCAAATGAAGAATGGCGAGATGATGGGCCTTTACGTAAGCAGGTTGGCAAAGCGCAACCAGGAAGCGTTCTCAGAAATCTTCTGCTTCGAGTTTGGGAAGAAAACCGACAAGACTGGTCAGAAATTCAAAGAGTTATTAAGCAATGGTTTAGCGTTGATTTAAGAGATCCTCAATATGAAAGGGGAGTTGATACGCAGATAATTTGTGAGTACAAACAAGGAGATAAATCTTATGACATTATTTCTGGAGGGAGCGGTTTTCATCAAACATTGACTCTCCTAGCATTTTTCTATGGATATAAACCTACCACCATTTTACTTGATGAACCTGATGCCCATCTTCATGTTAATTTACAGCGGGAGATTTTAGATTACTTCAAAAATCAAAAGGCACTTCAGAGAAATACTCAATTTCTTATTGCGACACATTCTGAAGAGTTTATTCAGGGAGTTGATGTTCGCCAAATCATTTCGCTACTTGATAAAGTGCCCAAGCGTGTAGAAGCAACTCCGGCTATTTTGACTGCAATGGCGGATGTTTCCAATCTAGAGATTACTCAACTTTCAGAACTATCTATACCCATACTTTTATATGTTGAGGGAGAAACTGATGAACGTCTTTTAAGAGGTTGGGCGACCTCGTTAAGTATGCAAGATATATTAAACCAGGTTTGCTTTCGTGTTATGCGAGGTGGCTCTAAGGATAAAATGAAGATGGATAGTGATAGTCATTTTGAAGGAGTTAAACAGATTATTCCTTCTACGAAAAGGATTGTATTGTTTGATTATGATGACGAAGCAACATTTCATCCAGAAGAAAGCAATCCAGTGTTGTACGAATGGCGACGCAAGAATATTGAAAACTATTTGCTCGTTCCAGATGCTTGGATTAGGGCTGCTCTGCAAAAGGTTGGTGGTAGTGACGACGACATTTTTCCATTTCCAATTAAAGAATTAATTGAGAATTTTTTTGCTGGTGAGAATCTTACCCTTCCACCTGGCCAATCATGGAGAGATGTCAAGGCAAACATTTTTCAACTTGTAAACGGCAAGAAGTTATTATTTGAGAATCCGGACTCTCTCTTTCAGCGTCTTAAATCCTACGAGCTTCCCATACAGGCAACCTCAGCATTAGAGTTAACTCGGGAAGTAGTTGCGGCTAGTATGGTTGCGAATGAAATTCATGAAGATGTCCACCAATTCTTTAA
>CAZBTL010000407.1:0-2690 GCA_964494755.1 uncultured bacterium
CTGCTGTATCCAGTGGCAACCAACAAACTGGTAGGCTTGGGAGCCGGACTATTCCTGACCCGCTATGCGATCGCCCAGGGACGGCGGCACCCGGATTTAGCCACGGGAGAAACCTGGGTTTATCTGGGTTTGCTGGAAGCCACCGGCCTGGTCACCTATGCCACCCTGACGGTGCCAGTCCTGACCGAACTTTCCCAGCTAATGCGCCCCTGGTCGGGGGCGATCGCCGCGATCGCAGCCGCCCTGTTTTATCAACTGCCCTGGCAACGGTGGGGCTGGTCTCCCCGTCCCTATCGGGTTGCAGCTAGCCTGGCTCCGTTAGTAGCAGTTGGCCTCAGTCTGCCGCCCCATCCAGTTAGTTTGCTGGTTATCGCCGGATTCTATGGCTGGCTGACCTGGTTGTGGCAACAGTTCCGTTGGTTATATCTCAGCCTGGGGTTAGTCGATTGGGCGATCGCAGACCAACTGCGGCAATGGAACCACTTGACACCATTTGCTTCAGCCTGTTTGATCGGAATTTCCATCCTGCTGATTCCCCTGCTGGAACCATCCTTGCAACCGCTGGATGCTAGGGGCTGGCGACACTGCCTGCGCCTCCTGGGCAGCGGCATCATTTGTGGCACCGCCCTGCTCTGGCACCATCAGACGGGCATCCTGCCAGGAATTGTCAGCCTGATTGCCATCTTGGCTGGATTAGCCCTGCGGACTCGCGCCTTTCTGTACGTGGGCACGGTCGTCTTCCTGACCAATGCCTTCTATCAGATGGTGATTTTAAGTTTCACCCATCCCCTAATCAAATGGATTGTGGGCCTGCTGATGGGCATCTGCTTCATCTGGATCGCCGCCAGTTTTGAAACCCGCCGGGAACAACTCACCAGCCTGGTCCGGAACTGGCTGACGGAATTGGCAGAATGGGAATAAGGAATTGCTGTCTCTGCTGGCCTGCACACCTGCAAAACATACTAATAAGCCGCGTCGAAGGCGTTTGTGTGAGGTTACTGTTTGACGGAAAAGGGGATGAATAATGTACTGAGACAGTAGATGACGCACCATTGACTTCTGGATGACGGCTGCTGTCAACCTGTGGAAACCCTGGCTGGGTGGATCAACCATTCTTTGCACGTAAGGAAATTTCTGGTAACAACTAATGCAGTTTGATCGTGTAGTCATTGACATCCTGGATTGGATCCGTCGCGTCCTGTTTTGGCGCTCTCATCGGCAGGTCAAACAGAAACCCTATGAAATCCTCAAGATTGAACGGCTCTGGCGCGGCATCCTGAAATTGGTCAAGCGAGATACCCCCCGAGCCGTCAGGACCTGGATTTTTACCCCCTTTCCCATCCCGGAAAATGGCCTGAATACAGTCAGTCGGCAAAATATCAAAGATTATCACATCTGTCTGGACCACCTGTTGCCCTTGGTCGGAGACAACCGGGCCCCCGTGACTCCACCCAGTAGCAGCATGCGGCACCGACCCACCCACCGAGTCATGGTGCTGGAAGCCTCCCGCTATCTCACCTCAGATGGCTCCTACGCTTCTAGTACTCTCTTTTCCTGCGACTACAGCTTTGCCCGCAGAGATGGCTCCCGCGATCGCTGGGCGATCGCCGTTGTGGATGAGCTGGCTAAGATTGTTGGCAATGGCGGCATTCAAGATGTTGACTGGCACATGGAAATCGAACTGTCCCGCAAACGCTTTTTGGATGTGGACTATTATCCCTGCGAGCGGCCTGAGCCAGCAGTCGCGCAGCAGCCAGCCCAGCAATAAAGTGCAAGCGCAGGAATGGAAACTTCTGCCTCGGGCTGATTTCTTGACAGAGACAGAGCTGTACGCCCCAACCGTAATTCAATCATCGAATGACGGAAATCCGCGTTCCTGACGGCTCTCAGGGAGCCAGCCGTTCAATGCGCCAGTGCTCCTGGTCCCGGCAATACCGCAGGCGATCGTGTAGGCGGTTCGGTCGTCCCTGCCAGAATTCAATCAACTGCGGCACAACCCGGAAGCCACCCCAGTGGGGCGGTCGGGGAATTGGTTGATCTTGATACTGCTGCTGTAAGTCCTGGAACCGTTGCTCCAACACTTCCCGACTGGCAATCACGCGACTCTGTTCCGAAACCCAGGCCCCCAGGCGACTGTCCAGGGGACGACTGTGAAAGTAGGCGTCAGCTTCCTCATTCGACACCCGTTCCACTCGGCCTTCAATCCGCACCTGCCGTTCTAGTTCCGCCCACCAGAACACCAAAGCCGCTTGGGGGGTCTCCGCCAACTCCTGACCTTTCCGACTGTCGTAGTTGGTGTAAAAGACAAAGCCACGATCGTCCAACCCTTTCAGCAACACCATGCGGGCAGACGGCGCCCCAGTCGGAGTAACAGTTGCCAGGGTCATGGCATTCGGTTCCAGCACCTCTGCCTGCACCGCCTCCCCAAACCAGTCATGAAACTGCTTCAGAGGGTCTGGATCGACATCCGTCTCCGTCAGTTGGTGGCGGGTGTAATTCAAGCGTAAATCTGCAAGGGAGGGACTCATCGTTGGTGCTCAATAGTCAGACGTAGATTACTCTACTGCAAAGTCAACTTTGTCATAGAGATCAGCAAAGGAGATTTCCAAAGGAACAGAACTAAGGGTTAACACTGCATCTTTGCCGTCATATTCGGAAAAAATCCATTTGCGGGGTTCCGTTTTGTAGTA
>CAZBTL010000408.1:0-2689 GCA_964494755.1 uncultured bacterium
TCAGGGCCAGCTTAACCCGCCGCAACTTGTTGACCAGAGATGGGCAACTCCCAGAACTGCTCATTGGAAATGGACTGGGCCAACAACTGACGATACAGGTTGCTTAAGCGAGCCGCGACCCCTGACCAGCTAAAGTTTTGCTGGACCCGAATGGAAGCCTGCCGTCGTAATTTGCGGGCCCAGACTTCGTCGCTCAAGATGCGGGCGATCGCCCTAGCAAACTCAGCCGGTTGCTGGCTTGGGGCCAGCAAACCCGTTTCTCCGGGAACCACGGTAAACTTCAAGCCTCCCACCGCTGAAGCTACCACCGGCGTACCACAGGCCATCGCTTCAATAGCCACCAGTCCAAAGGGTTCATAGTGGCTGGGAATCACACAAACATCAGCAGCCGTGTAGTAGAGCGGCAGCAAGTCATGACCAATCTGGCCAACAAACTGGGTTTGTGCAGCGATTCCCAGGTCATGGACCAATTGTTCAATCCGTTGGCGCTCCCGACCATCGGCCTGCTCCGGGTCACTGCCGCCCACAATCACCAGACGCAAAGCCGTGTGGGGAATCGGGGTCGTCGGAATAGCGCTTCCATCAGCCGCAGAACCTACCATTGAGTCTTGCAACATGGCAAAGGCGCGCACCAGGGTTTCAATCCCTTTGCGCGGATCAAAACGGCCAACATAGAGCACGATCGCCTCATCGGGCTTGAGTCCCAACTGGGCCCGCGCTTCTACTTTCGGAATGGTGTGAAAGGTACCGATATCGGTACCGCAGGGAATCACTTCGATCCGACCCTGGTCAGACACATAGGCTCGCAGCGCTTCCTGCTCCTGGGGACTGGTGGCCACCACACAGTTGGCCTGCTCCAGAATTTGCTGTTCAATCGCCAGCCGTGTTTGGGCGATCGCGGGGCGATGGGGCACGGATTGATACTTCACCACACCCAGAGAATGATAGGTATGGACTAACTGCACGTTGCTGCGCCGCTGCAATTCCATGCCCACCCAGGCTGACATCCAGTAATTGGTATGGACTAAGGGATAGTTGGTGCCTTCCTTACTCTGAAACCGATGAAAGGCCTCAACAAAGTCGGGCATGTAGGCAAACAATTCATCGCGGGGAATAAATTGTTCCGGGCCAGCAACCAGACGAATCGTCCGACAGTGGGGAGAATGCTGCACAATGGTCGGATCTTCCGGGCGGGTCTTGCGGGTAAACATATCCACCTGCCAGCCGAGCTTGGCCAGGGATTCGCCCACCTGACGCACATAAACGTTTTGGCCGCCTGCTTCCTCTTTACCGATTTCGGCGGCCGGATCACCGTGATCCGAAATCAGGGCGATCGCCTGACGGTTCGGGACCGTTCGGCGAGAAGAAACAAAGGCAGATTTGGAATTGGACACAGATATAACGGGTGATGTATTAGTTGGACGGACCATGCCTTGACCTCCTTTGAAATGGGAGTTGGGTACGGACACACAATTAGGGAAAAGGGATGTTGAACAGAAAAAAATTTTCAGACCTAGCGAAAAAATCAATCAAAAACAATGGATCTTTACGGCTCCAGCCAAATCAGGTCAACAAACCGGACAAATCGAACTGATGAAGACTGTGGCCATTCCTGGAAAATCGTTCAGCCAAGAGCTGCTGATAAACCGCCTCGTAGCCATCCGCCATCCGTTGAGCACTGAAGTAGCTCAACACATGCTCGCGACAGGCATGACGGCTGATGGTATGGATTTGCTCCAGGCCTGCGATGCATTCCTCTACGCTGTTACATAGGAATCCGGTTTTGCCTGATGCAATTACCTCCGGAGCGGCCCCCAGACTCATGGCAATCACCGGGGTTCCAGCAGCCATTGACTCAATCATGACCAGCCCGAACGGCTCCCGCCAGGTAATCGGAAATAGCGTGGCCACCGCATTGCCCATCAAGGCGTTCTTCATGGCGTGATCCGCTTCACCCAAATATTCAATCTGCTGACCGTCAATGTGGGGTTCAATTTCAGTCGCAAAATATTCGCGGTCTACCACGTCAATCTTGCCAGCCATTTTCAGGCGCCAGCCGGTTCGCTTGGCAATTTCAATGGCCAGGTGGGGGCCCTTTTCCGGCGACAATCGACCCAAAAACGCCAGATAGGGC
The DNA here is from genome assembly GCA_964494755.1 of uncultured bacterium. GTDB lineage: Bacteria > Cyanobacteriota > Cyanobacteriia > Leptolyngbyales > Leptolyngbyaceae > CAZBTL01. The sequence continues at coordinate 2,135 of CAZBTL010000408.1, forward strand.
GGATTCGACGGTTCAGCATAGAACTGATGCTGAGAAGGGTCGATACCGTTGTAGACCGTTGCAACACAATTCAGACCCAAACGAGTTTCCCGCTGCGAATTGGAAATGCTGACAAATGGCTGCTTGCGAGCATGGACAAATAGTTTTTCATTGTCCGGCGTAAAAATTCCATGCAAGGTATGCACTGTTGGCGTTTTCACCAGACCGGCATAGGGCAAGGCTGCACAGCCCATGTGGGAATGGATAATATCGAATTCATCGGCCCGCTGATAGACCTGACTCAGTTGCAGCATCTCGTAGATGCCGTATTCCTTCACACTGTCATCCAACCGAAGGGCACGGGGATGAACCGCTTCTAGTTTGGCCAGAGTAATTGAGTCTCCAGAGGCAAACAAGGTAACTTCGTGGCCCCGCCGAACCAGTTCATCGGTCAACAATCCAACAACCAGCTCAATACCGCCGTAGGCAGGGGGTGGAACTCGCTCCCACAATGGAGCCACTTGGGCAATCCGCATAACAACCCTCCTAGAAATGGGATCAGGATGAAAGCACTAC
>CAZBTL010000409.1:0-2687 GCA_964494755.1 uncultured bacterium
AATGATCTGTCCTTCTTTGGATTTAAGTTGACCTAACTCTGACAACACTTTAGAGGTAATGCCGATACTCGTTGCCGTTAACGCGGCCCCCGCAAAAATCGCTGGAATGGCGGCTACATGAAAGAGCGCCATTAACCCCGCCGTACCCGCTGCAAAAGGTGTCGCGACTCCGATACAGGCGACAACCGTGGCTTGAATTCCCACTTCCTTCAGTTGCCGGAGGTCGGATTCTAGTCCAATTTCAAACAGCAGAATAATCACACCCAATTCTGCCAGGACCGAAATACCCTCACTCTGGGATTTAAATACGCCAGTCAGGGCTTCCGGTGTCAGACCATTAATCCACTGCAGGATGGTCATAATCACCGAGTCAGAGGCTTGCATTCCACCTTCGGGAAAGATCACCAGGTGCAAGGCCGAAATGCCGACAATCACACCGGCCACCAATTCACCTAGAACAGGAGGAAAGTCCAGTCGTTTGGCGGATTCAGCGCCCAATTTGCTGGCCAGATAAATGATAACCAGACTCAGCAGAATGCCAGTGAGAACAATGGGTGCATATTCAGCTTCAACCATTGCCAGGAAGGGCAGGGGAGGAAACAGGGAGGTCAGTCCGGATTTGATCAGGAAAAGAGGATTCATTAACATGTGGCTAAGGATGTAAGGATCAAGAGGGCTGCTGGACTCCAGGACATAACAGTGAATTGAACAGGGCACGTTCAACGTCGCTTGCGGAGTCCAGTAACTTGATTCATTCATCCTGTGCTGGAAAGTAATCACCGTAGCTGACGCAGGAAGTTGGAGGAGCAATCGCCGATACTGTTATCCTTTGCCAGACTTGCAGAAACATTTCAGTAGCTTATACGTCAATCCCTTTGCTGTGGACCAGATCCACAGCGTGTTGGAGTGCTTCGGTGCGATCGCTGAAGATGTGCTCTGGAGTCACCAGAGCAAATAAGCCCAGGCGTTGCAGGCGATTCTGAATTTTCTCGCTGGCGCCAACGATATAGATTTGCAATCCTTTGTCATAGGCATCGCGAATGGCATTTTCGATCGCCAGGGAAGCCGTCACCCCCAGTAAGGGGACATCGCTCAAGTCCATGACCAGCACATCGCCTTGCTTAATGGAATTGTGTTCCTGCGAGATAGCTTTGGATAGGCCAAAGATCATGGGGCCACTTAAGTAAAACAGCAGCACTCGTCCATTACCCTTGTCCAACAACTGTTTTTGCTCCGGCGTCAGGCGGACATCATCGTCGGTGTCCGTAATCAGCTTAACTTCCTTAGACTGCAGGTTACTCAAGCGTTCACATACGCTTCCACTTTTTCGGCATCAGGAAGATGATCGCCAATGTTATCCCACCCAGCAGAGCCTCCACCGGATTGGCATTAGCGATCAACTGGGGCAGGGCTGTCACCGTGCCTAAAACGCCCCCCTTAGGGACAGGCTGACCCAGAAACGGAGCAATTTGTAAGATGATCAGAATGACGCCAATCCCGGACATAAAGCCGGAAATGACGCTATAAGGCATGAGAGTAATGTATTTTCCTAACTTGAAAATGCCAAAGATGATTTGAAACAGACCGGCCAGCATGACTACGGTGAAGGCCATTGCCAATCCATTATCTGGGTTGCTGGCCACCAGTCCTGCGACGATCGCGGTCATCACTACGGTCATGGGACCGGTTGGTTCAGGAATCAAGGTAGGGGTGCCGCCAAACAGGGCGGCAAAAAAGCCAACACAAATAGCCCCGTATAGCCCCCCAATCGGGCCAATGCCAGAAGCGACGCCGAAGGCTAGCGCTAGGGGCAAGGAAACAATAGCGGTTGTTAGACCTCCGAAGAGATCGCCCCGCAGATTATCAAATCGAATGGAATTAGTGACAGACATTGAGCTGCTATGGATTAAGAGGGAACGGTGAACTGCGCGCGATTTTAAGCATAAAGCTCCTATCGCACAGAAAGGTCTGGCAGATCAGGAATCGATTGTGGCGATACCCTACAATGGACGCCCGACAGACAATGGATGTCCGACAGACAATATAGCTACTTGCGCTAGCACGAGGTACATAGCGATGCCTGTAACGCTTGACCAGCAAGGCTTCTGGTGTACCTAACCCGATCAGGAACCGCTATAGGTATTCGACAGACTCAAACCGCCCTGAAAAATATTCAGCCGACGAAATAATTGAGTCTTACAATGGCAATGTTTAGTTTTTCTGAATGCTTCTTAATTAATTTACGGCAAGTTGTTCCTGAATTTTCAGCTTGAGGTGCCTGAACGCTTAATTGTCCATTGAAGATTCTGCGAGATCCCATAGAGTGGAGGAAGGAATCATTCTGCTGATAGAGACAGAGGCTGCAGTAACCATGAGAATCCAGTCTACTCGTATTCACTCCATTTATGGGTTTTGTCCTTAGGTTCCTGATATTCTTCTTGATTTGCACCGTGCTCTGTTCTCTTTTGTGGGAGCAATTGCTGGCTGGTAAAGTTTACGACTGCGTTTGGAGAGTTCCCTATCTGGGCTACTGGTCTGTCAAGACTGTTTTGAGGGGCAAAGCCTCCTTAAAACACCCTAAAAATGGTTTTTGTAGATTTGAGCTATCCCTCAAATCTATCCTGACGGACTACTACTTTACCCCTGGTGATTGGTTTCACGGGGTTGAGGGGGGAGACAAGCTGCAA
>CAZBTL010000410.1:0-2687 GCA_964494755.1 uncultured bacterium
CTGGGACTTTCAACGTGATGGTCCTTCGGCCCTTGTGGACCGGGCGCGTCCCTTCGGCTGGGGCAGGGGATGTCCACAATCTAACCAGGACGGGAATGATCCAGGTCTATGAGGATTCGGCCTTGTATATGCTTGTAGCTGCCGACTCCACCTCATCGGGCGTCCCTGAAGTTCAGATTGAGGTGAGTAACAAATGAGAGTGGGTTTTCTCGTTCTTTGCCTGCTTCTTCCCTCCAGTCAGGGATGGGCGGCCCCTTTTCTAGGGGGGAAGAGGGTGAAGACATATCTTAGTTACACGATCAAGCTCCTGCTCTTGGCCGCCCTTGGGCTCCTTCCCAGCAGCGTGTCCTATGGTAGGAGCATGACCATGCTGACAGGCAATGCGACTTCAAGTGAGTTGAAGTGGTCCATTGGCCAGCCCGTCTACGCGGAGGCAACGTTGAGATGGTCAGTTGGACAGCCTACTTACTACAAACCATGACGGGTTGGATGGATGCCATGAAAAAGGGGTTTCTGCTCTGCCTTGGGATGCTCCTGGGCTTGGCTTCAGGCGCGGATGCGGCCACCCGCTACGCCGTTGCGTCTGGAGCGTGGTCCAATACAACGACCGTCTGGAACGACACTGAGAGCTGCACTCCAGGAACGCCGGGCTCTTATGTCCCGGTGGATGGGGACTCGGTCGTAATCTGTTCCGGTGTCTCCATCCAGATGGACGCCGACCAGTCTTCCTTCACCGGACTTCTCACCGTCACGATCCAAGGCGGTTCGTCTCCGGGGATGCTCTATTTCAAAGATGGAGCCTCCGGGTATCTCAAGATCCGCACTGGGTATAATCTCGATGGGACATTGAGCACCAACAGGGGGCGCCTTCTTGCCAATTCGGATGGGGTGTGGGGGAATACTGGGGCGCTTGGTTTCTCCTACAAGGCCATCATCGATCTTCAGGGTACTGCTAAGGTACTCGCGGCGAATCTTGATATAGCCCTGTATGCTACCCATCCCACAAACTGGTTTGTCCGCACTTATGGTACCAAAAAGACCGTCACGGGGTCCGCAACCAATGACACGCTTACGGCGACCTCTCATGGCTGGTCGGATGGGACTGCCTTATCTGTCAGGGTTTCTGGGGGATCTCTTCCAAGCCCGCTTTTGACCGATCGGGTCTATTTCGTAGTCAACGCGACCACCGATACGTTCAAACTTGCCTATACCTCCGGCGGTTCTGCCATTGATCTTACCACCGATGGTAGTGGGACTATTGAAGCCTACAGTGGGCACACCAACACTAGCACTGCCACTATGAACGTCTTGGAGGATGTCACAAGCGATACACCATGGACCACGACCGATGGGCATGATCGGGTGGTTTTGGTTGATATAGGACCAGAAGCTGCTGACTGGCAGCGAACTCAACTCAGTGCTATCGCCTCTGGATCAATTACCTTGGCTGAAAATGTTGACTCAGTCCAAAATCCTGGAGCGAGGATTTATTTATCTAGCCGAAACGTATCAATCAGGTCAAACAGTACTGGAACGTCGCAAATCATAATCGACTTCAGCACTAACGCGTATCGAACTCCGTGTGTTTTCGGTGGGGAAATTGTCAATACGGCTGGGACAGGATCAACTGTTTATGGAGTCGGAATTAATGGAGGTTACGACGTTGAAGTACAAGGCATTTTTGCCAGTTGTGCCCAAGCCGTCGCTTCTTCTACTAATCTCTCTGTAAGCGGTGTAATCGCTGGATGTGATTATGCTCTTAATAGTGGGCAGAATATTGTGGTGTCAGGAACATTAGCTGGATGCACTTGGGCGATTACTAACTGCAGGTCTGTGACAGTTTCTGGTAATATTCTTGGATCTTCTAATGGATTGTACGGCGGATATGAGATCATATTAACTGGCACTCTTATAGGTGGTTCCAATGCAATTTATTATACAGGGCCAGTTACAGTTTTTGGTACTGTTTACGGCTTTACATCTCATTTCCGATCTAGCGGCTATGTATACGTTCGTTTTATGAGCGGGGCATCAATTAACAAGCCTCTTGCCTTTGGTGATCGAAATGCTCAAGGGTATAAACATAGAATATATTTTGAAAACTACGATGGCACATTAGATGATCATCGCATTTTCGATAGTTTTGGTGATATCGTCAAAACTGCCTGTAACGGATCAGGTGACGCCCCAAGCCAGGACCCTTCCGGTGGGAATGGATACGCGATTGGCGCGGTAAACCTGCAAAGCAACCTGAATGCCGATAACAAGCTCAGGATTTTGGACGAATTCAGGGTTTGGCTCGCGGCAGGGACCCACACCGTAACGTTCAAGGTTCAGACTACCTTTGCCGGAATCTCGGCTGGGAACTTGCTTCTGACTGCGAACTATCTTACCACTGGAACCGCCCTTGGAACGCAAACGAACGCCCCGGCTATCAGCCAGAGAAGTTCAGCGACTGATTGGTCGCAGACGCTCTCCGTGACCTTCACGTCAGCCTATGATGGCTGGGCTACCTTCTACATTGATCTATTCGAGTACGAGGCGAACAACGAGGTCTACATCTGGCCGGTGCCGACGATCAGCTAAGGAGGAAAGGGCGGTGGGATGAACCTGACGACATTGGAAGTAACCCTGACGGCCGGGGTCCTTGGGATGCTGGGGGTCATCGTGGGAAAGGTCATCTTCGC
>CAZBTL010000411.1:0-2669 GCA_964494755.1 uncultured bacterium
TAAATCTTGTATCTATTTGCAACTGGAGGGTGGCATGATCGAACTAAACCGGTAAACTATTGGGTATAAGTGCAGTTTTGCGATCGCCCCGTTGCGATTTGGTGGTGTTGACCCGGCGTTATTGATGCTGTCCTTGTTAATGTCCGCTTGACATCGTTCTGGTTATCGGCGTGACTCGTCTTTGATCCAAATCAACAATCAGGGGGTGTGACCCCCTAGTCTTTCACTGGCATACTGTGGTAAGTAGATGCACCCTGATGATGCGGGGGAGTCGCGAAGCGCCTCCCCTTTTTTATGGAAACAATGGCCTGACCTGGACCGCGGCCCTGAAGCTTGAACGAATTGCTCAGGGTCTGCTAACAAACCCGATGTCTGCCCCTATCGAAGTGGCAAGCGACTCGCTATAATCCCCTCTCAGGCAGGGTCATTCTGAAGCGAGGTTGTAGTTGCTAGCCCAGCAGTCCACCGACTGTGCACGGGATCGATGCCTGCCGGACGGTTCACCCCATAGAAAGAGGTAGCAGGATGGTTGCAGACTGGCAGGAAATTCCCGGTGGAATTACCGCTCCCAAAGGATATCGGGCAGCAGGAATTGCTGCTGGGCTCAAACCATCTGGACTGCCGGATCTAACTTTGATCCTGTCCGAGGTGGAAGCGATCGCGGCCGGAGTGTTTACCACCAGTCAGGTGCGGGCTGCCTGTGTAGACTACTGTCGGCAACGGTTACAAGCCAAAACCAGCGCCAGGGCCATTCTCTGTAATGCCGGTCAGGCCAATGCGGCGACAGGAGCGCAGGGAATGGCTGATGCGATCGACTGCGCCCAGTCCCTCAGTGTCATTTTGGACATTCCAGCCGATGCCATCCTGCTGGCTTCCACGGGTGTAATTGGCCAGCGGATTCGTATGGATGCCCTGAAGGCGGCCCTGCCCCAATTGGTTGATGCGCTCAGCGAAACTGGTTCAGATGCTGCGGCCAAAGCGATTACCACCACTGACACGGTCACTAAATCCATTGCGCTGGAAACGGTGTTGCACGATCGCCCGGTGCGAATTGGCGGCATTGCTAAAGGGGCAGGCATGATCCACCCCAACATGGCCACCATGCTGGCTTTTGTCACCTGTGATGCGGCGGTGTCTCCCCACCTCTGGCAGGACATGTTGAGTCGGGCAGCTAGCCGTAGTTTTAATCAGGTGACGGTGGATGGAGATACCAGCACCAATGACAGTTTGATTGCCCTGGCCAATGGTCAGTCCCGCACGCCAGCGATTACGGAACGGGGCCCGGAAGCCGAAATCCTGGAGGCCATGTTAACGGCGGTTTGCATCCATCTGGCTAAGGCGATCGCCCGGGATGGGGAAGGCGCCACCTGTCTGATAGAAGTACGGGTTTCTGGTGCACCGGATGAGGAATCTGCCTGTCGGATTGCTCGGACTATTGCCGGTTCTTCCCTAGTGAAGTCGGCCATTTTCGGTCGGGACCCCAACTGGGGCCGGATTGCTGGTGCTGCTGGCCGGGCGGGCGTCACCTTCAACCAGGAGGACCTGCAAATTAAGCTGGGTGATTTCCTGTTAATGGATCAGGGCCAACCCCAACCCTTTGACCGGGCTGCTGCCAATCTGTATCTGAAGCAGGCGGCAGAAGGAGCCTATCTGCAAGACGACACGGTTCTGATCTCGGTCAACATTGGCCACGGACCGGGCCAGGGAACCGCCTGGGGCTGTGATCTGAGTTACGACTACGTCAAAATCAACGCGGAATACACCACCTGAGCACTGGTATCAAATGTCAATTATTTTGGCCGGTTCGCGTCAATTATTTTGGCCCGCTTTTGTCATCAGCCAAGGGTCGTTGTTTAGCCGTCTGCTGCCGTAAACTGTCTACCTGAATTTCGAGAATGACGGCTTAATGAACTCAGCAATTGACAGCAGCGACAGTCATGCTTGAGTCAGAGAAGATGTCATCCTAGGCATTGAATTTTAAGGGTGTGGCCAAAATTTAAGGTGAGCGATGGAACCTGATATCCTCTTGCCCTAAACAGCCCTGGTGAGAAATATGGGCTAAAGGAACCAGAGAAACACAATCAGCATAATTGACAACACCAAGGCAAACAGAATGGCGTGTTCCAGTTTGTTGAATAGCTTACCCAACACGAGCGCCAGGACAATGAACATGAGCGCCACTCCGATGTAAATGGTGTCCTGCCCTTGTGTATTAATCAGCGGATCCTGGTTGATGTTGGCCGGTGGATTCTGTCCCGGTGGGGGCTGAGTCGGAGTAGTTTGGGCCATCAAAACGGATGCGTCCGCTTCCAATGACCAGGGAGATGGAAAACCCTGGAAGACATGCATAGTGTACTACTGGTCTACCTCTTGGCTTCTTTGCTATCCAATCTGTTATCCAATAAGATACGGTCTTTTGGGGTCATCAGGCTTCCAGATCCGCCATGCCCGTATCGGTGACGGTTTGAAACAGGTTGCCGATTCGCCGACATGTTGCTCAATCCCTAACACCGCATGCAGCAAATAGAGCATCAGGCTCATCCCAGGAAATAACCTTTTCCAGGCAATTTGGGCGCCCTCCCAGCCATCGGTGTTGACACTTTCAGGTGCATAGTTGTGAACGACTGGATGGTGAAAGGGCTTTGTGAGAAGGATTTCCTGCGGAAACC
>CAZBTL010000412.1:0-2658 GCA_964494755.1 uncultured bacterium
GGGTTAAAGTGCTGCCTCCTCTAACCACCTCTCAACTATTTTCCTACTATCTAACACTTTGAGGAATGGTAGTTTATAGCAACTTGTAAGTTTCACGACTAGGCTAGCGATGAGCAGTGGATTATCTCAAACCGTTACTGCGCTGCGGGAAAGGTTATCAGATACAGGTTAGGGCTGCTAGTTGAGCCTTGGCCGGCAGTCTGACAGCCCACATAGGATGAAAACAATGCAGTGGGGACGCTTATGACCCAAGCCGAGGTAAGATTCACACCCTTTGCATCGAAATCGGCACGATTGTTGGACGAAGTTGACAATCTCGATGGATGGACGATCGCACTTAGGCGACTTGGGTACTGTCGGGCCTTAGCCCACCAACAGATTTTCCTCTGGATAGCGGACAAAGCTGGGTTTGGGGTCACCCAGCAAAGCTCCCATTAACAGCAGCACCCCCACTCGACCAATATACATGGTGGCCACCAGAACCACCTTGGAGGCATCGGACAGATTGGCGTCAAAGGTTAGACCAGTGGAAAGGCCAACGGTGCCGAAGGCCGAAACAGTGTCGAACAGGACCTGCACAAACGGCAACTCTGGATCTAATAGGGAAATCAGAGTGGTCATGACAATCACTGTGGCCAGGGAGCCGACTGCAACTCCTACTGCTTTCAGGATCAAAGATAGGGGAATTTGTCGATCGTACAGGTTGGCCTCTTCCTTTCCCTGCAGGATGGCTTTGGTGCAAGTGGTCAGGATCCGCAGGGTGGTGGTTTTGATGCCGCCGGCTGTGCCACCGGGACTGCCGCCAATAAACATCAGGGCAATCGTGATAAACAATCCGGCAGTGGTCATTTTACTGATGTCAATGGTGTTGAACCCAGCAGTGCGGGTTGTCACCGACTGAAACCAGGCTGCCAGCATGCGGGTTTGCCAGTCCATCGCGCCCAGGGTGGCGGGGTTTCTTCCTTCGACAAAGAAAAACGAGATCGCGCCGCCTGATAACAGAATCAACGTGGTGCTGACTGCCACCTTGAAGTTAAGTGACAGGATGGGATAGAGGCGTTTGCGTTGGAGGCGATCGCGCCCCAGCAGGTACAGTTCGAAAATAGTTTCGTACCCAATGCCGCCAAAGACAATCAACCCCGGAATTACCAGGTTTAGCAGTAGGGACGACTGATAGCCCATAAGATTATCTGGGAACAGGCTGAACCCAGCATTGTTAAAAGCGCTGATGCTGTGGAAGATGGCCAGCCATAAGCCCTGGTCCAGACCATGATCGGCATAGAACACTGGCACTAAAAGAAAAATTCCCGTAATTTCAAACAGTAGGGTGGTGGCAATGATTGACTTCAGGATCTGGGCCGCCCCCTGCATTTCCGAGCGGTCCAGGGCTTGCTGCAAAGCGACTTTCTCTTTCAGGCCAAATTTGCGGCCTAGCAGTAGCAGCAGGAAGGTGGTGACGGTCATGTAGCCTAGTCCGCCTACCTGGATTAGAGCCAGAATGGTCAGTTGTCCAAAGGTCGAAAAATAGGTGCCTGTATCCACCACTAAATGGCCAGTAACGCAAACGGCGGAAGTAGAGGTAAACAGAGCAATGATGAAATGGTGCCAGTTCCAGTCTTCGGTGCTGGCAAAGGGCAGGGTGAGCAGCAGGGTGCCCAAGCTAATGACGGCTAGAAACCCCAGACAAATGGTGCGCGAAATGGTCATGCTGCCACCTCCCAGGCGGCCTGAAAAAAGTCCCGTTCGCATAACATGGCATAGCGATAGGCGCTCTGAACTGAGGCCGTCAGAGTGGCGTAGCGCTCAATCAGGCTTTCCAACTGTCCAGCCAGATGGTCGAACTCTGGACTGCTGTAGGTCTGCAGCCAGTCGCTATAGAGATGTTGTGGGATGCCTGCTTGAGTTAGCTCCTGCCCCAGAAAGGCGTAGAGTCGCATGCAGGGAGCCATGGCTACGGCTGTCAAGCCCACATCCTGGCTCCAGGCGGTGGCTAACAAAAAGTCGGTATAGCGCTGCGTGGCGATCGCCGGTTGGATCTGTTGCAAATCGACCCCCCAACTTTCTGCGTAGTGTTGGTGCAACTTTAACTCCTGCAACACCCCGCCCGCCAGGCTATGGAATGTTTCAAATCCGCTTTGGTCTGGGGCTTTGGCCGCTGCCAGACTATAGGCACGGGCAAAGGCATTGAGGAAAAAGGCGTCTTGGCCCACATAGTAAGCAAATTTCCCCTTGGACAGGCTGCCATCCGCTAGTCCCTGCACAAAGGGATGGTGCAGACAGGCTTCCGCCAGATCCCGGTTGGTTCGCCACAAATCGCTAAAAATGGTCATGGCCGTTCTAGGGCAATTAGTTGCATTTCTTGTGTAGTTCAGTCTCTCAGAGTCTAAGCCTTCTGGTGGGTGAATCAAGAGAGACTTTTCTAGACAGGATCCTTTTATAAAACTCTCAGTCATCAGCTATGGCAATCCTAAATGATTTGTGAACGACTGGATGGTGAAAGGGCTTTGTGAGAAGAATTTCCTGCGGAAACCTTTCAAAATCCTGATCGGATCGCTATGTCAGCTAATACCGATTTAATCTGATGCTGCATAGAATTTACCCCACCGCCTACGGCACCTCCCGCGCTACGCGCCGCTAACGCTAGAACCAAGGGGAGGT
>CAZBTL010000413.1:0-2645 GCA_964494755.1 uncultured bacterium
TCCCTTGCCCTATTCCAAACTGCAACTCCAGTCCCTGATGTCAATGAAAGTCAATGGTCAAGCTTACGATTACCAGCAACGGCCACTCTGCTGGCGTTGCTCTCCCGGTTTCCCCGGTTTACGACGCTGCGTCCGCTGGCGGTTTTGGCTGTCTTTGCAGCAGCCCTTCCAGTTGCCCAACGGGCCTGGCGCAGCCTGCTGATAAAACGGCGATTGAATATTGATTGTCTGGATCTACTGGCCATCAGCTTAAGCGGCTGGCAAGGCAGGCTGGTTACTCCTGCAATGGTGATCACACTGCATGAGTTAGGGGATGTGATTCGGGAGCAAACCGCCCGATCCACAGCAGTCCGAACCACCGATTTGCTGGATGCGATCGGACATTTTGCCTGGGTGAAAGAGGGTGATCAGGCTCCCCAACAGGTGCCCAGCGATTGCGTCCAGGTGGGGGATACGGTTGTCGTCTATCCAGGCGAACAAATTCCCGTCGATGGCACGGTAATTCAAGGAGAAGCGATTGTGGACCAGCAAAGCCTGACAGGGGAAGCCATGCCCGTTGTCAGGAAAGTGGGTCAATCGGTGTTTGCCTCTACCCTGGTGCGATCGGGACAACTCTATCTGCAAGCGGAACGAGTCGGCCACCAGACCCGGGCGGCGGCCAGCATCGAGTTGCTGCAAAAGGCGCCAGTCTACGACACCCGCATGGCCAACTATGCTGAAAAGGTGGCCGATCGCCTGATTCTGCCCTCTATTGGCCTAGCCACCCTCGTCTTGCTGGCAACCCGCAATCCAGCCAGAGCCGCCTCGATTTTGACCCTCGATTTTGTCACCGGGATTCGCGTTTCCATTCCCACTGCTTTTCTGAGTGCGCTCAATCATACGACTCGGCATGGCGTTTTGGTTCGCAGTGGCCGTACCCTAGAGCAACTAGCAGAAGTCGATACGATTGTGTTCGATAAAACAGGGACCCTGACCCAGGGCACAATAGTCGTTAACGAGATTCGTACCGTTGCAGGGGGGATGTCAGCGGAAATGATTCTGCAACTGGCAGCGGCGGCTGAACAACGCCTGACCCATCCGGTTGCTGAAGCAATTGTTCAATATGCCCAGCGGCAAAATCTGGAGATTCCACTTCGGGGTGAATGGTCCTATGAGGTGGGCCTGGGCATCCGGGCGCAAATCAATGGCCAGGAAGTTCTGGTAGGGAGTGAGCGATTTCTGCAACAGGCAGGGGTCGAATGGGGTAACTGGAATTCAGAACCAGAAGATTGCTGGCAATCCCTCATTTATGTCGCCTGCGCTGACTCTGGGCATAGCAAGACCCCTCTCCGGTTACAGGGTGCTATCCAATATTCCGATCCCCTCCGTTCAGAAAGCCGTCAACTGATTCAAACCCTGCAACAGGATTATGCCATCGACTTGCACTTACTCACAGGAGATCATGTCCAGCGGGCCACTCAGGTAGCTCAGGAACTGGGCATTCCGGCCTCCCGTGTCCACGCGGAAGCCTTTCCGGAGCAGAAAGCCAAAATTGTCCGCGATCTCCATCGGGCCGGGCGCACAGTTGCTTTTGTGGGGGATGGGTTGAATGACTCAGTGGCGTTAGCCTATGCCGATGTGGCGGTTTCCTTTGAGCAGGGATCGGACATCGCACGGGAAACAGCGGACGTTGTCCTGATGAATAACAGTTTGATGGATCTGTTAGAAGTGATTGATATTGCCCGTCAAACCCGCAATTTGATTGAGCAAAACACTGCCCTGGTGGTGGCTCCTAACCTGGCGGCCCTGGGGCTGGCGACCACTGTAGGCCTTAATCCTCTGGTAGCAACCGCCATTCATAACGGATCAGCGATCCTGGCTGGCATCAACAGTTTGCGCCCCCTGGTTCAACACCAAATCGAACAAGCCTACGATCGGAGATGATAAAATCACAACTTCTTGCAAACTTTTCTTATTAAGCCTCAAAAGTCTGATAGTTTAAAAAGAGATTTTTCTTATCCCCATCACTGTTTATGTCTCTGATTCATCTCGAGAAATCAGTTTTGACATTCCATCTGAAGGAAATTCTGGAAGATGGGCATGGCAACCATCCCCTAACCTGGTTGAGCCTGGGGCTTTTGATTTTAGGACCGAAGTTACTTCCCAGTGTTGCTAAATCTGATCAACCAGGTCAGACTACGCCGTTCAAATCAAAGTGGTTAATATCGGGACATCCGCCGACGCCCCTATCGCAGTGGGTCGCTGAAGCTCAAAGGCGAGAAGTGACGGCTCAAATGTATGCCGCTATCGAATCCCACTCAACACCGTCAACTGAGGTGGGTCAACAACCACTCGATGCTATTCTGCATTAGATTCCAGTTCGAGGAAGTGATGGTTTTTGCAAGCATTTAGCGGTTGTTTGAAAAGGGAAGGACGGTTAAACCCGTCACTACAAACCCAGAGTTTTAGGCTTATGCATCAGGATTTCTCAGCTTGTAGTGACGACTAAAGTCATCGCTGGGGCTTAACATCAGACCTTCAAAACATCCTCTAAGGTAGAGGAACAGCGGCAAAACGTTCCTCACACCTTATCTTCCTTTGGTCTTTTACTCTAACCTTCCGTCGCCGTTGCTTTAGCCGGCAGCGCCGCCCGGAGGGTTGTTTGT
>CAZBTL010000414.1:0-2643 GCA_964494755.1 uncultured bacterium
TCAGGCCACGGTCTACATCGCCTCAACCAGCGTCAGCGTGAAGTTGTCCTCCACCTGCAAAAACCGCTGGTTGACCAGTTCCGTAAACACCGCCAGGTCTTTTGGCCAGTTGGCAATCACCTGCTCCATCGCCGCCAGCGGGTTGCCACCATTGGCCGGGGCCACCTCATGGCTGAAACTGCCCGAAAACAACAACGCTGGAATGGCTGACTGGTCGGGCCGCTGTAACTTCGCCTCCAACACCTCCAGATCCAGCCGCCCCTGCTCCAGGCCATAGACAAACCGCAACGCCGCTTGTACTGGCTCCTGGCCAAACTCCTGCCAGGGTCCCGGCGATAGCAACGTGCCAAACAAATACTGGCGGGCCGTCTGGTTCACCCCATCAAACGGCACAACGCCCCGCAAATTAATGCCCACCGCCTGATAGGTCACCTGCGGTAAGGCCGCCCCATAGCGACGGGCCACCTCCGCTACCGCCACCTCCGTCGGCTCCTTGCCGCCAATCAACTCGGCAAAGGTGATCCGGTTCCCCTGGGCCACAATATTGACCCCATTCTGGAAAATCACCTGGGCCGCCGTCGAGGTAACCACCGGAGGACGGGCCAGTTGCCAGTCGGCTGGCACAACGCCACTGTATTTGAGGAAATCGGGCGTCAACAGAGTCGGGCTATGTTGCTCCGCCACGATCGCGATCGCTAATTCTTGAATATTCAATTTTTGATTCATAGCTTTTTGCGTCTTACAGGTAAATGAGGCTCAAACAACTACCAGGTGATCCTTCACCTGCAGCAGACGCATCCAAACGGAACTTGCCGAGCTGACTCAAATCAGGAAGCGGCAACAGAGAATTAAACAAACTTCATCTCTGGTGAACAGCAGCAGAGGCTTCAACCTGACCTCAGAACTACTGCAAGCATGGTCAAAAACTGCACTGAGCCAGACTATAGCCAACAGAGAAGCTCGAAAAAACAGCACACCTGAATTCTTAACTAATTAGAGTAACAACTTTTACTTCCACTGACAAGATTTCAACTCATTGCTTTTCACTAAGAACAAGGGTGCTTTTCCCTACCCAAATCCCGATGGTATGAACAAGTAGATTTGTAGCGTGTATCACACCGCAAACGTGTCTGCTGCTGTGTATGTCTTTCCCATTCACGACTTCAGCGCCTCCAGACAGTTCCACTAGCCACCCACAACTCAGGTTGGAGGTGGCAGAGGATGGTAAGCATTGGCAACGATGACCTCCAACAACCGACGGGAAAGATCCTCCCCGGTCTGCTCCAACCGCTGGACGATCTCATCTGGAATTTCAACGGTGACTGGCATCTGGCATCGTGGGTTTTAGCTCCATCTTCAGCGATCTCAACGGGTCCCAAGGGTGAGACATCTGAGCATCTGCTCAAGAGGATGCGCAGAAATTGAATGATGTGCGACAAGCTTTGCGCAGAGGGGATCTAGCTGCTGCGGCAAAACTTGCTCGTCTCTACAAGTTGACTCCTGTTAGCGGATGAGGTGGGTGGGCAGTCAAGGCTCTTGACCCAGGAATATTCTGGTTCAGAAATGTCCTTCGGTGATTTCCCATGGCCCCCATCAGTCAGTGGGCTCCACCCCTGACTGAGCTTGCAGCCAGTTCTGCAAATCCGCCAGTTGAGTGAAGTCCAGTAACGCTTCCCCCAGTTCCTCCAACTGGGCCAGCGGCAAAGCTCGAATGCTTGCCTGCATTGTCTCTGGGATCGGTCCCACTCGTCGAGTAAGCTGACGGAGAATCAGCGATCGCTCTCCTGCTTGAATCCCCTGCTCTAGCCCCTGCTCCAGTCCCTGTTCCAGTCCCCGGCGCTCCGCTTCGCGCTCCTGTTCTAACAATTCTTGATAAACCTGTGCCAGTGTGGTCATCACGATCTCCCGGTCATCCTGATCAATATCAATGTCACCACTTGTTTCTATCGTAATCTTCCAGCCCACCAATAGCCGCAGGGCTACTGCCCGTTGCGGGTCGTCTTTGGGCAAGGCCAGCACGTCCTGAATCGCCTGTTGCTGCGTTGTCCCTTTGCCCAAAAGCCGTAACCAGAGGGTTTCAGCAGTAGGGGGAAGGTGGTTGAGCAGAATCATGGCCGTCTTCAAAAGCGAGGGCAGGAGATAGATGCCGGGTAGCCAATCTGGAGCGGGCGTCGCCCCCAACCCGCTTAGCTGAGATTCTGACGCTGAGGAAGTCAGAATCCACAGGTGGGGCAGATCTGCTTCAGGCAGCCGTTCTTCCTGCCGTTTGGCTTTACGTTGGAAATCTGCCTGAATCAAAAACAGCTTGAGCAGACAGTTGCGCACTTCCGTTGCGGTTGGTGGGTGGCGGAAGGGTTCAATCAAACAGGGGGTTGCCGCTAGGCGACCCAATAACCCCAACGATGATCGGTCAAGGTCTGTTTGGGCCGCAGGCAGGAACCAGACATCGACAAAGCGGGATTCTCCGGCAACTTCCAGGTTCAGTTGCACCTCCCCCAAAGGGCTCAACAGTTCCTCCAGCAGGCGTTTACAGAACTGATCGAAGGGGGTGCGGGTCATTATGCAGCAACTTAGAACACCTGAACCAGAGTAGTATAGCGCGCTGCATTCTGAACGAACGACGCGATGTTGGTCACCAACGAC
>CAZBTL010000415.1:0-2578 GCA_964494755.1 uncultured bacterium
ACCGCTGAGGCCCATAGGACGCCAAGGATTCTCTCTGCGTTCTCTGCGTCTCAGCGATTTATTGATAGCCCTTTGAACACTGGCTCCGAAGCCTGTACCTACCTCTGATGGGCCAGCTTCAGAAAATGGCCAATTAGGTACAGTGAGCCGCACAGGACGATGAGCGGAGCCAACGGGGTCGATTGGTCCGCGATGGCAATCGCCTCCGTCAGGGCCGTGAAGACATCCCCATTGGTGCGACAGGCTGCCAAGTCGGGACAGACCGTTTGGGCCAGAGTTGCCAGTTGGGTCGGATCCGCGGAACTGTGATCGGGAACAGGCACTAGATAGAGGGAATCGCCAGGACGCAATAGGGCCTGGAAAATGTCAGCATGGTCCTTCGTGGATAGCATGCCCATCACCCAATGGACGGGTTGACCGGCTCGACCTGCTTCGGCGCTATCAACAAATTGGCGCAACACCTCAGCACTGGCCGGGTTATGGGCCCCGTCAACTAACAATTTGTGGCCTTTCCACGCAAACCATTGCAGGCGGCCCGGCCACTTAGTTTGTTCAATGCCACGGGCGATCGCATCCGATGAAACGGCCCAATCCTGATGGCGTAAAACCTGGATTGCCCCGATCGCCAGAGCCGAATTTTGCAACTGGATCGCTCCCCGCAGGGGCAAACGGTACCGGATAGTCATTTCTAATTGAATGCTGCCTTCAGTCAGGCTGCCATCCTCCGCCTTCAACACCACATCCGCTTCATCCAGACCATGATACTCGGCCCAACCATCCGCCAGGGCTTTAGCGGGCAGCGGATACAGAGCCGTACAACCCAAGTCGGCCAGCCGTCGGTGTATCACCGAAGCAGCCTCCGGTGGCAATGGCCCAATCACCGCTGGACAACCGGATTTCAAGATACCAGCCTTTTCCCCAGCAATATCAGCCAGGGTCGGTCCCAGGCGCTGCCAGTGTTCTCGACTGATGGAGGTAATCACACTGACCAGGGGGCGATCGCAGACATTGGTAGCATCCAACCGGCCCCCCAACCCAACTTCCATGACCGCCACATCCACCTTTTGCTGGGCAAAGTAAAGCCAGGCCACAGCCGTGATCACCTCAAACTGAGTGGGCGGTGGATCATTCGGACCAATCGCCGCCACGACCTGTTCCAGGAGACTATATAAGTCCTCCGAGGAAATTGGTTGGTCATTCAGACAAATCCGCTCGGTCCAGTCCACCAAGTGGGGCGAAATAAAGCGGCCAACCCGATAGCCGGCAGCCGTCAAAATAGCCGACAGATAAGCACAAACCGATCCCTTGCCATTACTGCCAGCAACATGGATGACAGGCACCCGCTGGTGGGGATTGCCCAGATGGGCCAACAGTTGAAAGCTGGACTCCAGGCCCAGCTTCACCCCAAACTGGGCAAACGATTCCAGCAGTTGATCAACGGTCAATGGTTTCTTCCCACCCAATTGCCTACACAGTTTTACTGGGAAAACCCCATCGATTCAGGCAGCAAAGCTGACAATGAAGAGGTTCATGATTCAGTTACACAAAACTGCAGTGAAAAATGCCATCCTTCCACCCTGCCCCGATCGACAGGATGGAATTGACACTGGCCCAGTACTAAAGCATTGTAAGCTACCCGCTGAACTTCCTGAAACCAGCGACCGGAGATTGGACTGGGGAGCAACGATTCAGGCAGCCATCAGCCAAACCAGTTAGAGGGCGCCAGTGCTGCATCTTCCTCCTCAGGAATATGATGGGCAACCCAATCCGATTCTTCTTGTAAGATGCGTTCCACACCCTGCCGAATTAGGGCGTCAATCCGATCGCGCTGCTCACCGGAACAACTGGCCGCCATTCCCTCTGAACAGATAACTTCCCCATCCATCACCACATACATGCCAGGCATGTGACTGAGAATGAAGGAAACAAGTTTTTGACGCATATCGGGAGCCGCAAACGCCTGCTGATAGGGATGGTCAGGAAAAGTTTCCAGCACCGTCTCAACTTCCGTTTGGATAACCGGCAACATTAAATTTACAATCGTTTTTGCCATCGTTTCTCACCTCCGATTCAATCGTCCGTACTAGCCCCATTTACCGTTTAGAATCGGTTTCCTGTCGAAAATTCCACCTGCTGATTTTGGGTTCCATCCTGATAGGCAGACTTGCCAACAGCCGGGCTAACGCAACGAACCGTCACCCATCACAGCCCCGAATCGAGATCCCAGGAAGCAATCCATCCACTCACAAGGACTTGATTCAAACGGACTCTAAATACCAATTCCGAATGATTCAGACCTAAGCTGGGAATGAACGTGATAGACTCCTCAGCCACCCGTGTTCACCCAACCAGGGCTGTCTCTTCCGATCTCCTCCAAACAGCTGGTTGAACGTTCGGTTCCCAGCATCGAACTCCCTCCTTCAGATCTCAGTGAAGGAGTCCTGCTACACCTCAATTATGGGGTTGTCATGTGAGGGGATGTTAAAAAAGACAGCAAAACTTACCATTTATTTTTATTCCTTCATTTGACACTCCCCGTAGCTCAAGCTAGGGGATTCTTGGTTCTACGACTCGCCAT
>CAZBTL010000416.1:0-2571 GCA_964494755.1 uncultured bacterium
GGCTTCATCCTGGGAAAATCGACACAGGGCGCAGACAAATAAGGTGGTTTGGGTCATGGTCTAAGGGTGGTTTAGGAAATCAGATCAAGGTGAAACAGTTGGGTTTTGGAAAAATCGGGCTGCGGGGAGTTAAACTCATCCCACCCTTTGCAGACCACTTCGTAGCCTTTGGGAGGTGGAATGGGCAGATTCCGCAGGTAAAGGAAGGAGGCGCGATCGCCCGATTGCAGCAGCAAAATCACGTCAGTTTCGGGGTTGTAGCCATCGACCGCTTGCAGGATATGGCTGGTGATGTGGTGATGGGTCATAATCACCGTGTCGGGAGTGGCTAACCAGGCGTTGAGGAAGGGGGCGAGGCGCGATCGCGGCACATAATAGGCTCGAAAGCTTTCCCCAGTAATACTCAACTGCGGAGCACAGAGGCTACACACGACCGTCCCCCGTTCTCCCGTCAAGAAACCACACCAGGCGTTATAGCCCAGAGCCAGCAGATTGGTAGCAACAAAAGATTCTTGCCAGTTTGCTTGGGGCTGATCAGTCATCATCTCATTCCTCCTCTGGATTCAGGAGAACCCACGAGTGTACCGGGGTCAGGATGAGTAGGGTATGGCGCAGTGCCGCTTGCAATACCCGATGCTCGGCACAGTAGTACACGGCGTCTTCCCCCAAGTCCGCTGGCGTGAACACGACCTGATGGGAATAGTCAGCATCCGACAGCACCACCTGGGGGAAATGAGTAATGGCTGGGGCAATCTGCTCCCAAATCCCGATGGCGCGGAAAATTCTGGCGGACAGGGGCGAGAGGGCATAGGCACGGGGACGTTCATCCACCGCCTGCTCAGACTGAGCCTCGATCACCGCCACCCGCAGCCCCGCGCCCCGCAGCCCGCAGGCCAGGGTCAAGCCGGGGATACCGCCCCCAACGATGATGAGGTCATAGGTGAAGTCACTCATGAACGCACTAAATTATCGTCGTTTTGTTCAGAAGCCAAGGTCTGGGCAAATGATCCCTGGGCAGATGATCCAGGGGTGTCCGCCCGCACCGCCCGGAACATGCCAAAGCGACACAGTCCCGCCCCAAAGGCCAGCCGCATCAGCAAGAAGGTGGGCACTTCCCGCAGGGACTTGATGAACCCGACTACTCCAAATTTGAGTAACCCTTCTGGGCGGACAATGCCCTGCCAGATAGAATCCAGCCAGGCGGGGAGGGTTTCCTGAGTCCAGTCCGTGGTCGTCACCCGACCTGCGACCAGACCCGTCGCCTCCAACTGTTCCGAAAAGCCTTCAATGCTGGAAAAGGCAGGGTGAGACCATTGATCCAGCAGTTGCCGCATCACCGGACGCTCCCACCAGTTCAGGGGGCTGCGGCGGTCATCTCGCTGGTTCCAGTCCGCCACCACCAGAATGCCGCCCGGTTTAAGGACGCGCAGCATCTCCTGGGCATAGCGGGCTTTGTCGGGCATGTGCGGCCCCGCCTCAATCGACCAGACCACATCGAAACTGGCATTGGGGAAGGACAGGTTCAGGGCATCATCCACCTGGAACTGGGCACTGACCTCCGGGGGAGTCAATTCCTGCGCTCGCCTCACCTGTTTGGGGCTGATGGTAATACCCGTCACGGCAAAGCCATAATCTCGCGCCAGGATACGGCTGCTGCCGCCAATGCCGCAGCCCACATCCAACACCGTCGTCCCTGGGGGCAATCCCTCTAAGCCGCCCCAGCGCACCATTTCATGCACGAAGTCATGCTTGGACTGGATGAAATTTTTACGCTGGGGAGGGGAGCCATAGTGCCCCAGGTGGATATGTTCGCCCCAGTAAAATTCTAGAATGCCGTCCTGGGTCCAGTCGTCGTAGGACTGGGCAACTGAGGAGGCAGATTGGTACTTACGAGCCGTTAGTAGGTAAGTGGCTAGTCCTGCAATGAGCAGAAAAAGAGCGATACTCAGACTCCAGAGCAAAAGATTCATCGGATTTACAATTTATTGGGTGGTTTGGAACAGCATTGACAAGGTTGACCAGCAATTCCCATTCTGGGAGGTTGCACGATCGCAGCCTGATCATCGGCATCTAGAAGGCGCGGCTGAGGGGGAGTCAACCGTCGCTTTGCAGGGTTGCCGATGCGTCGAAACAGCAACATAAGCACCGCAGGCACACCGACGGTCATCACGTCGTACACCACCCCACCTCCTAGAGCGAGGCAATCGCGCCAATGAGCCATGCACTGCCCCAAGGATGGCGGACGTTGGGGTTGACTCTGATGGCGGGCAGCTTGTCTAGCCGCTTGCTTGACAAACGGGTGCGGGGCAGTGGGGATTCGCCCAGGGCAATGGAGGTACTGCTGGAGCTGGTGAATTTCAATGTCAGAGTTCAGGTCTGAACGAAGCGTGGACTCATCGATCGGCATCGTTGCGCCTCCTGTCAGACTTAGGCTCCAGGTTAAATTCATCCCAGCGATCGCACACCTGGCGATAGCAATTGGGAGGGGCGATCGCCAAGTTCCGCAACCAATCAATCTCAATCGGCCCGTTCCCCTCAATAGCAATTAAGACATCTCGATTGGGAGTGTAG
>CAZBTL010000417.1:0-2548 GCA_964494755.1 uncultured bacterium
GCCCGCAATTCATTGCAGGGCGGGTTGTTGCCAGAGGTGCAAGATCTCAGATATCTCTGGCTTTAGTAGCCAGATTGGTTGGTAAGACTAACCCAAAGATCGAGAAGGGTGTCCAGCTTTGCTTGGGGGTTTAAGTCTACCGATCTTTATTTTTCATTTCTCTGCTCTACTGGGACACTTTAAATTCGACTGGTGGTTCTTCCAGGGCGGCATATTCAATGAAGTCGGTCATTTGGGAGTCAGAGGTCTTCAGGCGGGCCAAGACTTCTGGATGGAGGGGGGCCAGGGAGCGACAACAACTGCTGACAAAGAAGAGAAATTCACTGTCGCCGAGGCGGATGCGATCGCCATCCATCAGCCGCTGTCGTTGCTGAATCCGGGCGCCATTGACGTAGGATCCGTTCATACTGTTCAGGTCAACTAGATAGAAGCCCTGGTCTCGCACATACATCAGTACGGCATGGTGGCGGGAAAGGGTTTGATCCTTTAAGGGAAGGGCGGCTTCCCAGTTGCGCCCAATTGTCCAGACCATTTGGGACTGAAATAGGGTGCGCGAGTGTTCCCCCAGTAAATTGGTAATAATGAAGGCTTGGTCTCCCTGAATCATGCCTTGAATGTATTTGCGGTTGGTTGGGAAAAGGCACTCTGGCGACGATTCAGGTGGGTGGGTTGCTCGTCGGGTTGTCACCCGTTCGCTTACAACCAACTCAGGTTGCCGATCTGGTGCTTGCAGTGCAAGGGAGGGGGACATTTCCAGGGAAGGGGATTCCGATTTCATGGGATGGGCCTTCTATTGACAAAGAGGTAAAGGCTGCCAGAGCAATCCTTTCCGACTTGTGAGAGACTTGCAGAGAGGAAACTCTCTTACATGGTTGCCAACCTTATGAACGACTGAGGATTGCTTGCTGGCTTTAGAGTGCCCCAGGAGAGAAACTGGCTAACGGCTGGGCGATCGCAAATCAAAAGATTGGCAGAAGGTTGCAGAAAAAACATTGACATAATTGGCTTAGAGAAAACACGGACGATTGCCTCATTCACCCTGGTTAAGTCTTAAGACCGATGGCTCGTATTCCTACCCTGTCCTATGATCGCGGCACCTTGTTGCTCCATCCCCCGCCCCGAGGTAAGGACTGGATGGATTATGCAATTTGGGATGACCGGGTAGAGCGGTTTCGGATTCCGGCTCTGCAATATCGCAATCTGGTTATGGCCCTGCGGGCCGCTGGAACCGATCTGGAAGACAAGGCCAAAGCGTTCCAGGAGCTTGACCTGGTGCCCAGTCTGGAAATGGAACCCTATCCCCATCAGCAGGAAGCCTTGTCCGCCTGGATCAAGACTGGCCGCATGGGCGTCGTGGTTCTACCAACAGCGGCTGGCAAAACCTATCTGGCCCAACTGGCAATGCAAGCCACCCAGCGCAGTACCTTGATCATGGTGCCAACGTTGGACTTGATGCACCAGTGGTACGCCCATCTGGTGGCGGCTTTTCCAGATCGGGAAATTGGCCTATTGGGAGGTGGCTCGCGGGATCGAACACCGATACTGGTTGCTACCTATGACAGCGCGGCGATCCAGGCCGAAACTTTGGGTAACCAGTATGCTCTGTTGATCTTTGATGAATGCCATCACCTGCCCAGCGACTTCAACCGGGTGATTGCCGAGTATGCGATCGCTCCTTACCGACTGGGCTTAACCGCAACTCCAGAGCGCACTGACGGTCGCCATGCCGACCTACAACTGTTGATTGGTCCGGAGGTCTATCGGCGATCGGCGGAGGAATTGTCTGGGACGGCGTTGGCCCGGCACAAAACGGTTCAGATTAAGGTCCGCCTCTCGCCCCAGGAACGGGACCGTTACGAACGCCTGATCCAGACCCGCAATGCCTTTTTGCAGGAAGCCAACATTTTTCTAGGCAGTGTCCAGGGCTGGCAACGGTTTGTCCAGGCCAGCGCCCGTTCCAAGGCGGGGCGGCGGGCCATGCTGGCCCATCGGGAAGCCCGGGCGATCGCCTTCGGCACAGAGGGCAAATTGCGGGTTCTAGCCGACCTGCTGCAACAGCACCATCCCCAACGCACGCTCATCTTTACCGATGACAACGCCACTGTGTATCGGATTTCCCAGGAATTTCTGATTCCGGCCATCACCCACCAGACGGGGATTAAGGAACGACATGATATTCTGACCCGGTTTAAGCAGGGGGAATACCGCTGTTTGGTAGCTTCCCGCGTCTTGAATGAAGGCGTAGATGTGCCCGATGCCAGTGTGGCGATCGTGCTGTCTGGCACGGGTTCCAGTCGGGAGTATATTCAGCGACTGGGGCGAGTGCTGCGAAAAGGGAAAGATGCCGACAAAATGGCCCTGCTGTACGAAGTGGTGGCTGAAGATACCAGCGAGGAAGGCACGGCTCGCCGACGCAAGCAGAAGGCATCCGCCGTTTCACCCACACATCAGTTGGAACTGGTGCCCCAACCCACTTACATGGTTCAACCGGACGCATTGCCTCGGGCCGCAGAATCGGCTGAAGATTGGGGGGCATGAGAGAATAGAA
>CAZBTL010000418.1:0-2529 GCA_964494755.1 uncultured bacterium
CGACTACGAGCCAATGGGTTCACCTTAAAATTAGGGTTTGACAGAACACTAGCCTTGCAACTGCCGCAGCCAATCGCGAAACTGTCGAATGGCTTGGGTTTCACCCACCTCAAATCGCATTTCCAAGTATTCCAGAATGACGGTCGGTGGCAACCAGGGAAAAGTGGAACTAGACTCCACAGGAACATAGTGATTCTCGATCAATCGATAATACTGCAGGGTTCGACCGTTATATTTCCACAACTCAGGCACACCCAGGTGGGCATAAATGGGCAGTCTGCGACTGGAGGGATTGGTAATATCAATTTCTAGCACTAGGTCAGGGGGTGGATCGGTCGTCAAGTCAATCTCTGGTTTATGCCGTACCAAGGGTTCGTTTTGGATGTAGTAACAGGAATCTGGTTCACCGCCTAGTTGCAGATCGCGACGCTTCATCGTCAAAGAACCCAACTTGCGTAAATTGAGATTCAATTCGTCCGCTATCACACCAATCAGGCTTTCAATAAATCGATTACTCCCCTCGTGGAGCGAAAGCGGCGACATAATTTCCAGCATCCCATGCAGATAATAAAAGCGGGTGTTGCGGTCTTCCCCTGCTTCCGCTAGCAGGCGCTCAAAGGTTTCCCACCTAATGTTGTTGAGAACGATCCGCTCTTCGGCCAGACCAGGTGTTAGTGGTTCCTGGGGCTCAAGCTGGGTTGCTGCAACCATATCCGTGTCCTGCTAGAAACTGCACCAGAGAGATGGGCGGAGCCAGAAAGTCGGTCCCTGCTGAATCGTGCTTTCGATGCGGCTTAAACTGTCGTGGCATTTGCAGTGAGCCGGAGTCGTTCTAGCCCACCTGGAAGATGACTGGCACAAAAGATGCCTCTATCTTAACCAACAGGCTTAACAGGCAGAACGGTTGTTTTTCTGGCGTGGTTTGAGGGGATGGATCGTCGCAGATTTGTCAGGACACTGCCAGGTGATTAGCCGTTAACCTTACAGCTGCAGGTCAGCTAAGCCCAGGTATCGAATGCCTTCCGGTGAAATCTCAAACCGACAGGGCAGCACTTCCAGTCCGCGATCGACAGCTTCCCGCAGCAATTGGCCATAGGTTGGGTCGGCACTGTCGCCTGGTGCGAAGTAGGGACAGTCGCCCCGATTGATGAAATACAGCATCACAGCTCGAGTTTGGGGTAACAGCGCCATCAATTCCCGCAGGTGCTTTTGCCCCCGCGTGGTCACGGTGTCTGGAAACAGTGCCAGGTCTTGCTGAACCCATGTGGTATTTTTCACCTCCAGATAAATCGGTTTGCCACCATTGGCATCCTGCAATAAAAAATCAATCCGGCTTTTGCCGTCCTGGCCATAGGGCACTTCCATTCGGATCTGGCTGTAAGGAGCCAATTGCGGAATCTGATTTGCCTCCAGGGCCCGCTGCACCACGCGGTTCGGCAGACTGGTATTAACGCCAGCCCAGGTAGGGCGATTGTCCTGGACTTCAATCATCTCCAGGGTATAAAGCAATTTTCGCTTGGGATTGTTGCTATGAGAGATGTAAACTCGACTCCCCAGGGTGGAGACGCCCGTCATGGGACCCGTGTTGGGACAGTGGGCTGTGATGACCTCGCCCGATTCCAGTTCAACATCGACAAAGAAGCGCTTGTACCGTTTTAACAGAATGCCAGGAAACAGCGTCGGATATTGATACAGAAACTCAGTCATGCCCACGGATCAAAACTTTCCCCATCCTAGTATGGCGGGGGGAGTTTGGGTGGTGAAGAGTAAAGAGTGAAGAACTGACCGCTGTAAGGGCAATGGCTCCGCAGGAGCTTAGGGACCTGCCGCAAAATAACATACCTGTGGGTCGGGTTTTCTCCCATTGGGAGAAGTTGCACGAACGACTTCGCTCAACCCGCTATTGGTTGAGGGCTGAGCGGAGACGAAGCCCGGTGACTGGTACTTTGTTTTTGATACTACCTCCCAGATCCTGGCGACAAAATTTTGGAAGATATACCGAAACTTTCAATATATTCACCCAATACGAGCGTACTATACAGACGACTCGCAGTCTGTCTACCCTTATGGGCTGGATATACTGACAACCCGCAGTCTATCTAGCTGATATGGAGAGATAGACTGCAAAAGTAGATCTAATAACAAGTTGGGCCGCTGAAACCCCGGCGGGGTCAATGCCCAAGAAACGTCCACTAGTTTTTG
Organism: uncultured bacterium; assembly: GCA_964494755.1. Classification (GTDB taxonomy): domain Bacteria; phylum Cyanobacteriota; class Cyanobacteriia; order Leptolyngbyales; family Leptolyngbyaceae; genus CAZBTL01. Next base: position 2,203 of record CAZBTL010000418.1, read on the forward strand.
CACCGCTCACCTTCACAAGCCTTAATGTTACGGGTACTTCCCAGTCAGTAGAAAAGGTAGCTGCTCCAGAAAGTGGTAGCTATGCTGGACTTCTAGCAGAAAGCCTTGCCTCTACTGGTTGATGCGACTATGTAAAAATCCATATACCAATTTAATCTGATGCTGCATAGAATTTACCCCACCGCCTCCTAACCTCCCCTTAGCCAGGGGAGGTTAGGAGGGGTCAGATAGTGCTCATCATTAAAGAGAATTGGTAATATAGCGGAGCCTAAACGAACGAGGTACGATCAAAGTAGAGGAAATGCAGAACGACGCTACACTATCGCG
>CAZBTL010000419.1:0-2483 GCA_964494755.1 uncultured bacterium
AAAGGCTGGAAAACTGGCCCCAAAAGTCGGTTGCTTTATTGAAAGACTTGCCCGTTAGAGGATACCGTGTCTTGAAGCGAGGACACTATCTATTGAACCTGGGGATTTTAAGTCTGAGAAATCAGTTTGAACTGACCAAGCAGTTTGATTACCCTAAAGCCAATATCTATATGCGGGTCACCAGTGCTTGGGAATATAAGCGGTTGCGTCCGTATCACAAAGAACCCTGGACAGTGGAATGGCTAGAAAATGTCCTGAAAGCAGGAGATGTGTTTTATGACATCGGTGCCAATGTGGGAGGATATTCTTTAATTGCAGCTAAGATGACTGGTGGTCAAGTCAAAGTTTTTGCATTTGAGCCTAGTTTTGCGACCTTTACCACCCTTTGCAAGAATATTGTCTTAAATAACTGTCAAACGAGCATTACCCCTTTTCAAATTGCGCTTTCTAGCCAGACCGGATTAGCCAGTTTTAACTATAGCTCTTTAATGTCCGGTGCTGCCTCCCATAGTTTGGGAGAGGCAGAAGAAGATGTTTCACCGGTTTATCAGCAGGCAGTTATCAGTTATAGCCTGGATGATTTCATTGATCAATTTAAACTTCCGGTTCCTAACCATATCAAACTCGATGTGGATGGCCCTGAATTGGCGGTGCTTCATGGGGCCAAACAGACTTTGTCTAATCCGCAGGTTCGTTCTTTGATGCTTGAACTCAACGAAGATGAACAGCACTCAGACGAAGTGGTTGTCACGCTTCTGGAATCCCATGGATTTTACTTACAGAAAAGACATCTGCGATACGATAGCCGGGGTAAGAGGAAATCCTATTCATTCTGTCTCTTTGGGAGAAATGAGTTGTAATGAAGATTCTCTATGTTATGCGCAACCAAGCCTATATGCGCAATTATGAATCAACTCTAACTGCCCTAGCCCAAAGAGGTCACCAAGTTAAGATTCGCTTTAATGACTATAAAGATAACGATCAATTGGCTGAAAGATTGGCGGCAATAGAACCGAACCTTAGTTACAGTTATGAGTTGCTTCCCGATCGCCAAGATGTTTGGCGAGGGTTTGTTAAACTGATTCGAGCAATCAGAGACTATTCAAGCTATCTCTATCCTGAGTATCAGCAGGCACACCTGTTAAGGAAGAGAGTTGAAAGACCTCTCAAGCCGATTAAGTGGCTGGTTCTACCCTTGCTACACGCAGTAGCTAGCCTTCCCAATCAGGTTGGTTTGAAGCTGCTTGAAACCAGTATCGATGGGCTGGAATGGTTAGTCCCACCCGATCCAAAGATCTGCCAGGTCTTAGCCAAAGAGAATCCAGATCTGATGTTAATTACACCCCTCGTCGATTTTGACTCTGTTCAGAGGGATTATGTGAAAGCAGCCAGGGCTTTAAACCTTAAATGCGGCTTATGCGTTCACAGTTGGGATAATTTAACTAACAAAGCAACCATCCATATCCATCCAGACCGGGTCTGGCTATGGAATGAAGTTCAAAAGCTTGAGGCGATTAAATTTCATCATTTGAATCCCAAGGAAATTGTCGTAACGGGGGCTCAATGTTATGACAAATGGTTTGACCGCAAACCATCTACTGACTGGGACGAATTTGCCCACCAGACGGGCTTAAAATCGGACCAACCCTATCTACTGTATCTTTGCTCCTCCAATTTCATAGCCCCCCAAGAAGTTGGTTTTGTAGAAGAAGTCCTACAGGCAATGAGAAATGCTCCTGACCCTCAGATGTCAGATCTGGGTCTGCTGGTACGGCCCCACCCTCAAAACGACCAACAGTGGCAGGAGATTGACTTATCTAAGTGGGGCAATGCTGTCGTCTGGCCTGCCAAGGGGCAAAATCCTGTGACTGAGGAAGCGAAAGCTAATTTTTATGACTCGTTGTTTCACAGTACCGCCGTCATTGGGGTGAACACCTCTGCCATGATTGAAGCCGGCATCCTGAGTAAGCCGGTTTATTCAATTCTAGATCCGCGCTTTCAGGGCACCCAGGAGGGTACGCTGCATTTTCATCACTTGGTGCAAGGGGGCCTGCTGCAACTCAGCCATTCCATCGAAGAATACATCCAGCAACTGAGCCGATTGCTGAAAGAGGGAGGCAGTCAGCAGCAGGAACAAATCCAGCAGTTTATTCACCAATTCGTCCGTCCCCATGGGCTGGACAAACCCTGTACGCCGATTCTGGTTGAGTCAATTGAGGCCATGGAAGAGCTTGACCTGCCGCCTCGAAAGGCGGTGCCCGTCTGGGCGATCGCCCTCAGGTGGATTATATTGCCCATAGTCGCTGTGATAGAACTCCTAAGATACTCTTTCTGGAGAATAACCGGCGCCTTCAATCGATTTATTCTAAAACACTAAAACTTGAACAACCCTGGATGACTGCTTGAATTCAAAGCGTATGCATATTCTTTACGATTATCAGATGTTTGCCATCCAGCGTTTTGGCGGCATTTCTCGAATTTTT
>CAZBTL010000420.1:0-2472 GCA_964494755.1 uncultured bacterium
ACTAAGGACGAACCCCTGGAATGTTGAGGCGAATCCGATAAATGCTGGTTTGTGCAGTCAGATAAAGGGTCTTGCCGTCATCATCTCCCCAGGTCAAGTTGTGCGGATGCTCCGGACCGACGATCGTTCCTAAATGCTGGCCGGTTGGTGACAGAATCCACAAGCCTCCGGGACCAGAAACGTAGACATTCCCCTGTTGATCGACCTTAATGCCATCGATCGCATCCTCTCCTGGAGCCTGGGTCATGTCATAAAAGACCTGTCCCCCAGAGAGGCTGCAATCGGGGTTCACGGCATAGCGCATCACAACTTTCCGGTTTTCATCCCAATTGCCGACATAAAGATATTGCTCGTCTGGCGAAAAGGCAATGCCATTGGGGCCGCTTAACTCTTGGGTCAGCAACTTCAGCCTGCCATGATTGAGGCAGTAAACTCCACTGTAGGATAGCTCCTTGCGTGGATCGTCAAAGACTTGGGGCAATCCAAAGGGCGGATCGGTAAAGAATAAAGCGCCATCCGAACGATACACCAAGTCGTTGGGACTATTCAGTCGCTTTCCGTCATAGCGATCGGCCAAGATGGTGATCGCGCCGTTCTTCTCCAGACGAGTAACCTGTCGGTTACCATGTTCGTTGATGGTCAATCGTCCCTCCTTGTCTAAGGTGAGGCCATTGGAACCGGGTTGTTTATATGCGCCAATATCAATTCCGGCATATCCACTTTTGGTGCGAAAAACAGAAACCTGGCCCTCTGGCGACCAACGATAAATCCGATTGGCATTGGGGTCGCTGAACAGCAGATAACCGCCATCCCGTACCCAAACTGGCCCTTCTGTAAATTGAAAGCCAGTGGCCAGCTTTTCGATTTTGGCATTCCTGGGAACAATGGCATCCAACGCTGCATCAAGTCGGATAATCTGACTGCCAGCGTCTGGTTGCAGACTGCCAATCTGTTGGGGTTTGTAAAAGTCCAGAGTGGCAGAGCGAATCCAGATGAAGTTGTTGGGTGGATTGGAAAGGGGGCCATTGGCGCCAAACACCGCAAGTTGAATCTTTTGACCTGGTTGCACGTTCCGTCCAATCAAGACTCGATTGGGGGCGTTATAGCCCCTGATCAAACTGCCGCCGGACTGCCCCAGAACCAGGGGCAATTGCCCATTTACCCAGACCTCGGCATAGTCATCCACCACAATTTCAAACACCACATCCGAGCCTGTGGGGTCAAAATTGCCCAATTTTTCAGGAATGGTCAGGGTGAGTCGGTACCAATTGAAACACAACTTTCCGCTGCAACGGCGTTGATCCAGGGTTTCAGGCACGATCGCCGACCATCGAGAATCGTCAAAATTAGCGCCTCCAGCATGGGGCGTAAGATCAAAGGTCTGGTTGGGGGGACCCGAAGCTTTGCGATCAGGGCCGGGACTGCGGAAAACCACCGGAACAAGGGTGACATCACTGTAACGCCACTGGCCATTGACCAACCGGACGCCCTCGGAGGTGGCCAGGTTAATCACCGCGACGGGATTGCCAGCAGGAACATCAGCGGTTACCTGGGCCGATGATCGGGCCGTTTGGACGGTCAGAGCCGTCAACGTTGACAGCATCAGAGAAGTAAGTCGATGGTTCATGGTTGCTCTCCTATCGCAGCGCCATCGCTCCCGCGATCGCAATTTCCTCATCCTGTTGGGCACTGGCCGCACCGCTGACCCCAATGGCCCCAATCACCTGACCCTCTACCTCAATACCGTCATCCACTACCGCGATCGCCCCTCCCGGAGCCTGTTTCTGCCTGGCTGCGGCAACAGCTGCTGCGATCACCGCTTTTGCTCCCTCCAGGACCAATGCTTTCTTGTTCACAACTGACGACTGGGTAATTACCATCGTCTGGTTGGGATTGATCATCTGTGCCTGGGCGCTGGGCACAACAGTTGATAGCGTTAGGGCGACGGCAATACTGTGAAGTAGGGTTTTCATGGTGTGTGATTCCTCTCTGGGTTATTCCGGCGTAATGGTGACGCGCATAACCTGGCTGGCTTTGGTGTAAAGGCCAGATCCAGTGACCAAGCGAACTTGTCCGTTGGGATCGACGGGACCTGAATTGGCCATCTTCTGTCGAGGCCCCTGATTGAGACCAACCCCTGGCTCCTCATCCGCCTCTGTGCCATCGTCCCAAAGGTTGATTTGGGAGGTCACATCACCCCGGATTGGTTGACCATTCGCGTCAAACAGGGCAATCCCGTTCCCGCCTGGGGCATAAAACCAGTCATTGGATTGCCCAAACATTGTGGCCAGGGAGAGTTTTTGTCCCGGTGCGGCGGTGACGGTAAATTCAAAGCTTTGACCGGGGCGAATTCCTTTGGGTTGGGTTGCGCCAACGGGGGTGTTGAAGATGCCGCTGGATTGCACTCCTGTCTGATGTTTCAGAGAATCAGCCAGTTGGGTTGGGTTACCATCTTCTGCGATCGCCTCTAGT
>CAZBTL010000421.1:0-2470 GCA_964494755.1 uncultured bacterium
CCTTCCTTTCCCTTCCTTACCTATGTGCCGACTGCTTGGCTATCTTGGTTCGCCGGTTTGTCTCGATCGCCTGATTTACCAACCCGACCACTCCCTGATTGTCCAGAGCTATCAGCCACGGGAGATGACCGCTGGACTGCTCAACGCCGATGGGTTTGGCCTGGGCTGGTACCATCCCCAGCGCCAGACGGAACCATTTACCTACAAAAACACCCTGCCGGTTTGGAGCGATGTTAACCTGCCCAGTTTAAGTCGTTATATCGAATCGGGTTGTGTGTTGGCCAATGTGCGTAGCGCCACCCCCGGTCAGGCAGTCGATTTGAGCAATTGTCAGCCTTTTCAGCACCATCTCATCTTGGGTATCCATAATGGCTTCATTGACCAGTTTCGCCAGACCCTCTACCGCCCGTTGCGCGATCGCTTAAGCGATGTAGCCTATCGGGCAATCGGTGGCAGCACGGACTCAGAGCATATCTTTGCCCTGCTAATTCACGAACTGGTTAGCAGCCCCGAACTGCCCCTGGCCCAAGCGCTGCGGCACAGTTTGAGAATCTTGCACGACCTGGCCGAGCGATCGCAAGTGCGGGTTTCCGCCAACCTGATTGTCAGCGATGGTCGCCAACTAGTGGCCTGCCGCTATGCCCACCGGGCTGAGGTTCCTTCTTTGTACTGGCTGAGGGACAATCTAACCTTTCCCCAGGCAGTGCTAATTGCCTCCGAACCCTTGTTTAGTGGCAACTGGACTGCCATTCCCGAATACCATCTGCTGACCGTTGACCATGACCTTACGCTCCAAACCGACCCGATCTGATATCGACCGAATTTCCCAAGACTCGTCCCCGTCACTGTCGCTGCGGCAGAACCTGAAAGCGTCCATGCAACACTGCCGCCAGTTAACCCTGGCCCTATTTGAAGGCATGGACACTGACACCTTTTGCCGTCAGATCCATGCCGATTTCAGTCCCGTCGGCTGGCATCTGGGCCACATTGCCTTTACTGAAGCCTTCTGGTTGCTGGAACAGAGCGCTGGACAGGAAAATCCCCTGGCCCAATATCGCCGGTTGTATGCCGCCGATGGTTTACCCAAGTCGGAGCGAGTCCATTTGCCATCCCTATCAGCAACCCTCGTCACTCTGGATCGAGTCAGGCATCAGGTTTGGGACTATCTGGAAATTGCCCCCTTACAGCAGCAGGAACGACTCTGGCATTTTCTGCTGCAGCATGAGAGCCAGCATTGCGAAACCATTGCCCTGCTGTTAGAACTCCAACGGATCCAATCCGCTTCCCTCGCTTCTCCAGCTTCACGGCATAGCACCCCGATGCCACTACCAGTCTCCCCTCCCCGCTCGTCCGCCCCTTGCCAACTCACCGACATGATCCCCATTCCAGCCGGTGAATTCGAGATGGGAAATGGCGGCATGGAAGCGTTAGACAATGAGCGATCGCCCCATCGGGTCTATCTGGAAACCTACTGGATCGATCGCTACCCGGTGACCTGCGGCCAGTTTCGGGCCTTTCTGCAAGCAGGTGGATACAACCAGCCCCAGTGGTGGTCTGAGGCGGGCTGGCAATGGCTGCAACAAGCCCAGGTTCGCCAACCCCTGTATTGGACGGATGACCCCACACGGGACAACCACCCCGTCTGTGGCGTCAGTTGGTATGAAGCAGACGCCTATGCCCGGTTCGTCGGCAAACGGCTACCGACAGAAGCCGAGTGGGAAAAAGCAGCCCGCTGGCAGCCCCAACTCCAACGCAGTCAGACCTATCCCTGGGGAGAGACCTGGCCCGATGCCAGCCATTGCAACCAGGCCCACGCTATTGGCCAAACCACCCCAGTGGATACCTATGCCCAGGGTCAAAGCGCCTATGGCTGCTATGACCTGTTGGGGAATGTATGGGAATGGACGAATACCTGGTTCGAACCCTATGCAGGCTTTGAACCCTATCCCTATCGGGGGTACTCCCAAACCTATTTTGATGGCCAACACCGGGTGCTCAAAGGCGGCAGTTGGGCCACTCGTCCCTGGGCCTTGCGATCGGCTTTCCGCAACTGGTATTACCCCCAGACTCGAGAAATTCTGGCCGGATTTCGCTGTGCCATTTCAGGATCTTAGTAAGACTAGAAATACAATTTTACTGAATTCAAAAGAATTTTTTGAAACCAAATTTAACACGAAGATTAACTGAAGTTAACCCCCAGATCCAGGGGCATTTATGTTAGCATTAAATTGGAATTAGGGAGAGCCTTCTACCACAATTGAGTGGTTGATCCCTGCTTGTAGGGCTCCAACCAGACTCCATCATCCTGAACGATGAATGTGTAGAACGTTCCTTGAAAGCTCTATTTCCAGTTAAATCTGAGTTGGTCGCAGAGGAGACCTTGTATTGAATACTTTGGGTTGCTGAAGGGTTCTGTTTCCAATAGCAGAACCCTTCAGTTTTAGGTCTTTAAAGTAGTTTTTCCCACCTA
>CAZBTL010000422.1:0-2457 GCA_964494755.1 uncultured bacterium
CCCCCCCTGGCTGAGCAAAGTCAAAACCAACTCTCCCACCCCCCCTGGCTGAGCAGAGTCAAAGCCAACTCTCCACCCCCCCTGGCTGAGCGGAGTCGAAGCCAGCATTACCCACCCTTATCGATTATGGCAAGCATTCTTCTGTCCTTTGTCGGCAACCAGGATCCCTTTGGCAAACATAATTCCGAAGGGTCGATCGTCAGTTTGGTGCGGCATCTGAAGACAGAAAACCACTCCATAATCCGGGCCATTCTGCTCCACACTAGCGACACAGCCAGCAATGCCCAGGAAACCAAAGACTGGCTGGAGTCAGATCTGGGATTAGCGCCAGAAGCGATCGCCCTGCAGCCCGTTTCACCTGCCTTGTCGGCCGATCCCATTGATCTGTTGATGGCCAGCCAGGAGGCCCGCAACGCCATCCAGAAAGCCCTGGCCTTGCTGCAAGAAGCAACCACCCTGGAACTGAATGCCTCTTCTGGCACACCGGCAATGAAATCGGCCTGGAGCATTTTGCAAGCAGCGGGGTATGCGCCCCACAGTCGCATCTGGCAGGTTCGCAATCCGGAGCAAGTCAGACCCGGTCAGAGTCGCGTTTTTGCCAACAGCGTCAATATCCTGAAACAGGAATTTGACTTGAAGGTAATCCAACAGCAGGTGCAGGACTACAACTACACCGGAGCCCTGACCACGCTGAAACAGAGCGGCCTGCTGACCCCGGAAATTGAGGCCCTGTTGAACTATGGCTTCTATCGTCTGGCCTTCGACTTCGATCGCGCCTTTTCCAGCCTCAGTTCCAGCACCGATGCCATCGATCCGGAGTGGCTGCGGCAAATTGCCCCCTTGCGTCAGGCAGACCGGCGGGACTTGCTCAAAGAAGCCTATTTTAAGGCCCTGATTCAACTCAAGCGCCACCAATATGAAGACTTTTTAGTCAGCCTCTTTCGGCTGCATGAAAATATCCTGCGCTTTTTGGTCGTGGAAAAAATTGGGCTGTCCATATCAGGCAAGCGGTCTGAACTGGAGCAGTCCTGGCAAACCATTCGCCAAGTCGATCAGGGCCAACTCTACCAGCACTTGCAGCATTACACCCTGCCCAAAGGGGGACCCTTGCGGCTGGAGGAAGCCATCGGTCGGTATGTATATCTGGCCATTGTGGAGTACTATCCCCAGTTTGGCCCGATTGTGCAGTCGCTAAAAGCGCTCAATGACTACTGCGACCAGCGCAATCAGTCGGTACATGAGTTAGTCGGCGTGTCGGCGATCGAGGATGAGGCCATCATGCTGGCTCACCTAAGCAAAGTAATGCGTCAGATCGTGGGCAACGCACCGGAAAATCCCTTCGATCGCCTGAATCAACAAATTTGCCAATTACTGAAGCGCCATCTAAAGAGTCTGTGATCTGGACAACGGCCTGTTCTAGCCGATCGCCAACTGGGAAAAATGAAATCGGAAGGTGCATTGGTTTGCCAGACCGCTACAGGCCATATTCTTATGTTTACCGAGCCCCGATCGCTCTATGTCTCCCAGCAGGGCTGTTCCCTTTCGCTCCGGCAGGAACAGGTCTTGATCAAACAACACGATGTTCTGCTGGATGAAGTCCAACTGCCGATGCTGGAACAGATCCTGATCTTTGGTCAGTCCCAGGTCACGACCCAACTGATCCGAGCCTGTCTGCAACGGGATATTCCCATCGTGTATCTGTCGCGCATGGGTCACTGCTATGGCCGGTTGATTCCCATTTCCCGTGGCTATCGTGCGCTCTGCCGCTATCAGCAAGAACTGACGATGGTCGATCGCCTACAGGCGGCCCAGGCCATTGTGCAAGCCAAACTCCAGAACAGTCGGGTCATCCTGCTGCGCCAACAACGGCGACAGTTTACTGCTAGCGCCGCCGACGCCCTGCAACGGCTGGAACAGTTGATTAATCAGATCACTTCGATCGCCACCCTGGAGCAACTAATGGGGTTGGAAGGAGCCGGAGCCGCCTGCTATTTTCCGGCTCTGGGCAGTTGTCTGACCGATCCAGCCTTTGTCTTCACAACCCGCAGCCGCCGTCCCCCCACTGATCCGGCCAATGCCATTCTCAGTTTTGGCTATCAAATGTTGTGGAACCATTTGCTCAGCCTGATTGAGTTGCGGGGCTTGGACCCCTACTGGGCCTGTTTGCACGAAGGCAGCGATCGCCATGCGGCTCTGGCCTCAGACCTATTGGAGGAGTTTCGGGCTCCGATTGTCGATTCTTTGCTGCTCTATCTGGTCAATGCCAGCATCATGAACGCTGCTGAGGACTTCGATTATCCCCCAGGGGCTTGTTATTTGAATGAGTCAGGCCGCAAGAAATATCTGCGGGCTTTTTTGCAACGGATGGAGGAACCGGTCCAGGTGGAAGGGGAATCCTATCCCCGTTGGCACTTGTTGAACCGGCAGATCAAAGCCTACAAACAGTTTGTCTACAAC
>CAZBTL010000423.1:0-2435 GCA_964494755.1 uncultured bacterium
CACCATTAGTGTGATGGACATGAGATCCATAAAATGATCCAACTTTTTTCCCGCTTAGAGCCTTATTTTTAAATTATCAACGTCGAAGCAGTCACTGATCTAACTCCATCATCCAAAAGACGTCTGTAGTTAAAGCTATCCTTCAAGGATGATCCGATCAGGTTTGGCGATCTGAGATTTTGCACTCCTGGCAAAAAAACATCCTGCGATGAATTGCGGGCTAACAGCACGAAGTCCGTTTAAACGGACTGACAATCCACAAATTGGGCTTTCCAGTCCACTTCAGTGGACTGGCCGCTATTAGCCTGAACTTTTAGTTCAGGGCGGGGCAAGGAGATCGTCAGAAATGCTGGAAATACATCTTCTTGAGAATGGTGCCAGATCTGAGCGATCGCAAAATTTGCTGGCGCGGTGCGGGCGCTGCTTATCTGACAACGTACCCTTGTGCTTGAATCATACAACCGTTCCAAACAGGGCACCCACAGCAGCGGTCAGCCCCATCGCAAAAGCACCCCAAAAGGCAACTCGAAAAGCTGATTTCATCACTGGCGCTCCACCGACCCGCGCAGCCAGTACACCCAGGGCAGTCAGAAAAATCAGAGCACTCCCAAACACAACAGGCACCAATCTCGACTCTGGTGCGACCAGCACAGTGAGAAGCGGTGCGGTTGCACCGGCAGCAAATGCCCCGGCCGATGCAAATGCTGCTTGAACCGGTCGAGCCGTCAGGATTTCGGAGATGCCCAGTTCATCCCGGGCGTGGGCGGCTAAGGCGTCATGGGCCATCAACTGCTCAGCAACTTGTTTGGCTAACAACGGATCGAGACCACGAGCCACATAGATTGAAGCCAGTTCCTCCCGCTCCGATCGTTCGTCAAGTTCGAGCTCTTTCCGTTCACGCGAGAGGTCAGCTTTCTCGGTATCGGCTTGTGAACTGACAGAGACATATTCACCAGCGGCCATTGACATCGCCCCTGCGACCAAGCCAGCCACCCCAGCTACTAAAACTGCACTTCGAGACGAGCGCGCTGCCGCAACCCCAACCACCAGGCTTGCGGTTGACACAATGCCGTCATTGGCACCCAGGACTGCGGCGCGTAGCCAGCCGATTCGTCCTGTACGATGTCGTTCTCTATGGCTTTTAGGCATTCTCTTGCTCTCTGATGGATTGCGGTGACGAGTATTTATTTTGCCTCATCCACCATCTGAATGTTGTTCCCTCAACCTCTTTGGCAACTTGAGCCAACGCTACATCCTGAGATAACGCAGCCACCATTTATCCTGGCTGAATCAGGCCGATCTTCGTTGAGCCTTTCTCCGTAAACACTGAGATCCGACACGGTAAATCATGCGGGTTCAGACGACGGACACTCAGTCATGCAAGCGAATCGTAAAATCCAGGTTCCGCCTATCCTCTGGGAAACTGGCGGCAGAAAACGCAGGCGCGCTGCCTGCAGCTTTTGTATCGTTTGAAAAACCGTAGCCTTCTGTAGGGATACCCAGCCAGTTGGTGTCGAGTTTGTCGTTCCTGTTCTGAATCATGAATGCCTGCGATCGCATACGTTCCCAGTGGAATGTCTTCCAAGTCGCAGCGCTTGCGCCTTCCGAATTTTTATCACCATCACATTTGTTGCCAAGAGTCCTTATCCTGGCTTTACCGGATTTTCTGCGTTTGTTCCAGATACTTCTGCACGCTCTGTCCCATCTGGACCAGATTCGGTTCAATTTTTTTGGCCAAAAGCTCTTCGACCAGATGAACCAACTGACTGCGCAAGAAAGGTAGCACACCATGCATTGCGCTGAGATCAATCCTCAATTCGGCTCGGCTTTCAACCAATGTGAGATCGCCTTGATCTAGAAAGCGGTTCTTGCCGGCAAGAAACACCGCTTCGCGGTAGGCATGGGTTTCAATCCGCCAGTCCACAGTAAATTCGTTGTTGTTCCAGACATCGTATTCCGTCCAGGTAAACAGTTCTTCACTCAAAAGTGATCGAGCAGCAGATGGGATGTCCCCACCCCCATGCCACTCCAGCACCAGTCGCACCTGTTGATCCGCTTCCTGGCGAGACTTGAGCTGCAGCGATCGCACATTGGGCAGATATGGCCCCAACTCCATCAGTTTGTCCCGATAAGTGGCATAAACCAAGGACCGAGAAAACGACACCTGTGAATCAACTGAAATTTTGATCATCTCTGGACTCCAACCGCATACGTGCGATTCATCCATCCTAAATGAGCAGCAATACTCATACTCAGAGATGGGTGTTGAGGTTTGAATCCCAACACTTGACTATGGTTCTCCGCCACGCAAAGGCGTAAATTTTAGCGGTGCAGCAACCCCCTGAAACCCCTGATAAACAAGGATTCTCATTGAAAATGCGATTCAGGCAATCTGAATTTTATTCGTTAAGAACATTATATATGGCGGTTCCTAA
>CAZBTL010000424.1:0-2405 GCA_964494755.1 uncultured bacterium
TTCAGGAAAAACAGCTTCAGGAAAAACAGCTTCAGGAAAAACAGCTTCAGGAAAAACAGCTTCAGGAAAACAGTCAGCAGGAAAGGCCCGTAGAAGATATCAGTGAAGATATAAGTTCCGCCCACAGCCTGCTGCCCGTGGCTCAGATTGGCTTGCTGGCCGGTGTGCTGGCGGGTCTGTTTGGCATTGGCGGCGGCACGGTGATGGTGCCGTTGCAAATGTTGATGTTGGGCGAATCGATCAAGACCGCAGTCCGCACCAGCCTGGGGGCGATCGTCCTGATTGGCGCCTCCGGTCTAGCCCAACACACCTGGAATAACAATGTCCTCTGGTTGCCCGGCCTCTGTTTGGGCCTGGGAGGCATTCTGGGAGCCCAATTTGGCGCTCGCTTGTTGCCCCGCTTATCCGATCGTCTGGTTAACCGCTTGTTCCGCCTGCTGTTAGGGTTTCTGGCTGGCTACATGACCTGGAAAGGATTGACCGGCAAGGGATGAGCTATCCTGGTTTGAATAAAAACCAGGCATTCTTGGTCAATTCAGCTTTTCAGAGTTAAATATCTGAGTGGGATACTCGCAATGCAGGATGGAAGTTGCAAGCTGGCTTGAGTCGTGATGGAAATGCCGGATTGGTTTGTAGATTAAGACTGCAAGCAGCACAGATTGATGGTGAGCAGGTTCGGTCCTTGAACGCTTTGAGTCAAAACGCTTTGAGTCCACAATTTCGGTCTTGGTTGCCCTCCTATGAAGATTCTCTTTGTTCTTTCCGGTCCTACTGCCTGGCCCGCCTTTGACCCGGTTATTCAGGTCCTCTCAGAACGTGGACATACGGTCTATTTGACCTTTGACACAGCCGAGATGGTCGATTCGGTGTTAGACACGGTTCCAGTCGAATATGGCCCCATTCAAGTATTGGGGCAGTTCCCCGAACGAGGGGATGACTGGCAGGTCATAGCCAGGGGACTACGCTCCATTACCGACTACTTACGCTATTTAGACCCGCAGTTTGTGAACGCCTGGTATTTGCGAGACCGGGTTGCGCAGCCGCTTCTAGATGCCGCGCCCATCTTCCGCTGGCTCAGAAAACTGCCAGCATTTCCCCGCCCTGTTGTGCAGGGAATCCTGCGGGGGATGCGCTTCCTGGAGGCGGCGATTCCAGGTTACGACAGCTTGAATAGCTTCTTAGAGGCACTGGATTTGGATCTGGTGGTTGTTTCACCGTTGTCCGGGCTGGCTTCTCGCCAAACTGATGTGGTCAAAGCTGCCAAAGCGCTGGGCATTCCGGTTTGTTTGGGTCTGGACCGTGGAGACAGTCTGACTGCCACCGGGTTTATCCACAGTCCGCCAGACAAGGTGTTGGTTTGGAACGAACTCCAGCAACAAGAGGCCCAAACCTTGCATCTGATTCCGGCTGAGCAGGTGATTGTGACCGGTGCGCCGGTCTTTGATCAGTGGTTCAACCGCAGACCGACGGTTGCTAAACGGACATTTTGTCAGCAGGTCGGCCTCTCTTCGGAAAGGCCGTTTCTGCTGTTTGTGGGTTCAGCCGCCAACCCGCTGCAGCCAACCGCAGAACCGCAATTTGTGCGGGAATGGATTCAGGCCATTCGGGCTAGTGAGGATGCAAGGCTGCGAGAGGTGGGTATTCTGATCCGCCCTCATCCTTTGAACGCCTCAGTCTGGCAGGACTTCGATCTGGCACCGTTCGACAACGTGGCACTGTGGCCCCATCCGGGCACACAGTCTCAGCAGGGACGCGATCGCGCCGATTATTTCCATTCCCTCTATTTCAGTTCAGTTGTCATGGGCATTCATACCACGGCCATGTTGGAAGCGGCGATCGTGGGCCGTCCCGTGCAGACGATTCTGCTTTCGGAGTTTAACGCCTTACAGCAAGGCATGGTTCAGTTCCGCTACCTGATGGATGGGTTGGTCAGTAGTGCCATCACGATGGACGAGCATTTACGCCAACTCTCAGCAGCGTTGGCCGCTGGTCATCCAATGGGCCTGCAACCAACCGAATTTGTGCATCGATTTATTCGTCCCCATGGTCTGGAGCAACCCTGTGCCCCTATTGTGGCGGATGAATTGGAAAAGATCGGTCGGATAGGAGCTCTACCGCAATCAACTCCAACTCTGCTGTATCCGGTTCGATGGGGGTTGGCAGGGCTTGGCCCAATCATTTTTCGGCCTGTCCGCGAAGATCGACAGGCGATCGCGGTTCAGGCAGAACGACCGGCGCAGGCATCGGAAAAACAAGAACAGCCTCTGTTGGGCAAACGCTAGGCTCGTTGGCCCAGTCTGAAATCTTGACTGGATATTTTCCGATGAAACCGCTCCCTGACGCTTGGGTGGCTTCTGGACTTTGGACTAACGAGGTAGAGAAAGGCAGTCAGTAAGACACCAACT
>CAZBTL010000425.1:0-2375 GCA_964494755.1 uncultured bacterium
ACTAGTCCACCCCGTCAATCGCGTGTTGTTTCAGATCCGCCAGTGAAACATACTCCACCGCAGACGCATGGGTAGCAGCCAGAACCACAGGTGGGGCCACTCCGGCATCTAGCGCTTCTTTCCAGCGAGGGGCGCACAGACACCAGCGATCGCCCGGTTTCAGTCCTGGAAAGCCAAAGGCTGGCATCGGTGTGATCAAATCATTGCCCCGCGATCGGGAAAATTCCAGAAACTCCTGAGTCACCTGGGCACAAACGACATGGGCTCCCATATCCCCTGCTCCCGTGTTGCATTTGCCATCCCGATAAAAGCCGGTCATGGGTGAAGTGCAGCAAATCTCCAACTGGCCACCGACCACATTTCTGGCTTCTGTCATGTTTTACTCCTGCTGGTTAATTTACAGACTGGTTTTGCTGCGCCTCTCTGGCAATGAATCATACCAGAGACTCAGTAGAGAGGTGGGTAATTCAGGCTGAGTGGATGTCATAGCCAGCGTTCCAAAGCCTGATAATTCTATTGTCAGAAATTTCATTGAACTTGAATTGTGCTGGGAATCAGCATCAGGAACCAGTAGGGCGCTTCTGCTGAATCGACACTGGTAATAGGCGCAATCCGCTGATTCGGTTGGGTGGCTCGTTCAATCTAACGGGCCCATCATATCGAGATCAAAAATTCATTGACCGGATCAAAGCCGATCGCCCCCTTTCAGCTTTTGCATCTGGTACCGTTCCTTAAACTGGCGTTGCTGCTGTTGGTGATCCACAATCGGGGCTGGATAGCCGCAGCGATCGCGTTCCAGAGGCAGAATCTTACCACTGATCAGGTCAGCCGTATCCACACTGCGCACTTCCGGCAGCCATTGGCGGATGTAATCCGCTTCCGGGTCAAACTTTTGGGCTTGACTGGCTGGATTAAAAATCCGGACGGGCTTGGGATCCATACCACTGGAGGCACTCCACTGCCAGCCGCCATTATTGGCTGACAGATCGCCATCAATCAGGGTTTGCATAAAGTATTGCTCGCCCCAACGCCAGTCAATCAGCAAATCTTTGGTCAGGAAACTGGCCACGATCATGCGACAACGGTTGTGCATCCAGCCGGTCTGGTTCAACTGCCGCATCGCTGCATCCACAATGGGATAGCCGGTGCGCCCCTCACACCAGGCAACAAATTGGTCCGGGTCGTTGTCCCAGGGAAAGTTCTTGAAGGGTTGGCGATAGGCGCCCTCTGCCAGTTCCGGGAAAAAGTACATCACATGTTGATAAAACTCCCGCCAGGCCAGTTCTTGCTGCCAGGTGCGGATGCTGTCCTGGGTTTCCTGGCCGCGGGCCTGCTCCATGGCTGCCAGCGCTCTGGCCCAAACGGTGCGAATGCCAATCACGCCAAATTTCAGCGCCGGACTCAGCCGGGAGGTGCCATCGTTGGCTGGCAAGTTGCGTTGTTCCTGATAATTCGCGATCGCGCGATCGCAAAATTCCTCCAAACGCTCCATTGCCGCCACTTCCCCCGGTTCCAGAAACAGCGGTTCTGACCAGAGATAGCCCAGATCCCGTACACTGGGTAAGTCAATGGCTCCTGCTTGACGAGCCAGATCCTGTTCCATGTCCGTCAGACCTTGCACTGGCTGCAATTCCCCAACCGGACTGGCCTTCTGTTTGCTGCTCCAATTTTTCCAAAAGGGTGTGTAGACCGTGTAGGGAGCACCACTGCCAGTGCGAATCTCATCGGGGGCATGGAGCAGTTGGTCCCAGACGGTGACAACTTCAATTCCCGCTTGCTTCAAGGCAGTCTGAACCGCCTCATCCCGCAATTGGGAATAGGGCTCCACATCTAGAGTCCAGACAACTGTGGAAGCGGATAGAGCCTGGGCCAGAGCCGGAATGGCTTGAACCGGGTCCGCCTTTAAGATCAGCAACTGACTCCCAAACTGGGCATAGCGGTCTTGCAACGCGGCCAAACATCCCACTAAATAAGCCACCCTGACTGGCGCCACATCCTTCCGACTCAGAATTGCTGGGTCCAAACAGAAGACCCCCGCCAGTTTCTGACTCCGCTGCCTGGCTGCCGTCAAACCCAAATTATCTGAGATCCGTAGATCCCGTCGATGCCAGAACAGGACTAACTCCGCTGCCATACGCTGCTGCTGATCTCGATAGGTGATCTCGGCACGAATCAGCCCAGTTCTCAAGAGTCCTGGGTCGGCCTTACAGCACTATATAGCGATCCGATTAGGATTGTGAAAGGTTTCCGCAGGAAATCCTTCTCACAAAGCCCTTGCACCATCCAGTCGTTCACCAGTCATTTAGGATTGCCATAGCTGGTTTCTAGCGGTTAGCGGTCAGGGATTGGATTTTGGATTTTGGGTTGCTGACACC
>CAZBTL010000426.1:0-2344 GCA_964494755.1 uncultured bacterium
AGCGCTGAAGCGCTGACTACAAACCCTAATTTCTAGAGTTGACGCTGCACTAGGCCAAAACAGGCTGTAGCAGAAACGGTAACCGTCCTCCCTAATGAGATTGCCTACCGTAGGCTTAAAGTATCCTCATGCATTAGGCAGCCAGTCGGCTGCTTTTTCATGTCAACCAGTAGGGCAACAGGAAACGGCTTGCCCACCCCAACAGCAAGCCAGTCAGGGAAACCGACATTAGAATCCAGAAGGCATGAAATTCATTCAGCCCCATCACCTGAATGTCGATCCTGGCTAGGGCTTCCGCCGCCAGAATGGTTAAAATCTGCAGAAACACATGCAGAAAGAACAATATCAGGGCTGCCATTCCAGCAATCATACAGATCACCAGAAAGGCGATCGCATCAGACTGGAACCAGCGATTCACAAAGCGACTAAAGTTGGTGAGCGGGGCCATAAAGGCAGCGGACGCCAGACAAATCCAGACGATCGCCAGCAGGATTCCCGGTAATTTGTACTGGATCATTACATCACAGACTACCGCCACGACTGGCAACTGTCTGTTTGATCTGAATGAGTCAGCCATGGTGGGTAAGGCTGGTTGAGTTGACTCTGGCTGCGTTGGTTTTGGTCTATTGGTTTCGGCGGCTGGCGAGGACTTCGAAGTGTTCCTAGATAAAAACTCCGGCGAAGTTGCAGCATGGGGTAGGGGAGACTCTACCGCCCTGTCAGGGCTAGCCGAGCGTTCGGGTGCACTGGTTGCTTCAGGTGCCGGCTGTTCGGATTGGCTGCTTTTGCCAGGCACGGAGGGTTCTGTCCCCGGTTCGGGGGCATGGGTGGAAGCGGCATGGGTCTCGCTGAGCGATCGCTCCAGTTGGGGAATGCAGAAACCCAGCATGTGTTCGATCTTGGGTAAGTCAGGTCCAGTCACCACCCAGCCCAGACTGACATAGGCCAGGAACAGTAAGGCGAACGAAACCCAGGACTTGATCTTGACAACGGTCATGCAGCTTGACAGCAGATTGGGAACGAGGAATGGCTGAAAGTCAACCAGGCGAGCGAGATCGACAATGCCGGTCTATTATCCGGCGGGCTACCAACGGCTTTTTTAATGAAGATGGACGGGAAACATGCGTTCCAGACAGAGACCAGAGGCAACTTGGGCTAGTTTGCTGCGGTCTGTCGGGTCCACCAGATAGGGAAGTATGCCCAAAACTGGGACGTTCGTTAGACTTTCAATCAAATCTGGCGGGGTCCAATCGGCAATTTCAGCCTCCGTGCGGGGTTGCGTACAGTTCAGCACAATGCCTTTTAAGTAGATTCTGGCTTGCCGGGACAGGGCCACATTGGCAACCGCCTGTCCGATCGCCCCCAGTTGGACCGGCACTACCAACACCGCTGGTAAGCGCCAGTCCCAGGCCAGGTCAGCTACCGTCAGTTCCCGTGTGACCGGCGAGCCCAGCCCACCCAGTCCCTCTACCAGGACAAAGTCGCGCTCTCGACGCAGATGTTCAAACGCTTGCCAGGCCCGTTCCAGTTCAATGCGGCGACCTTCTTTGGCTGCGGCCAAGGGTGGCGCCAGGGGCGCCAGGAAATGAATGGGATTGACCTCCTGGGCATTGAGGCCAAACAGACGGTGATACAATTCGCGATCGCCAACTCCGGTTTGGAGTGGTTTCAGAACACCCAACCGATGCGGCTGACAGAACTGTTGCCAATAGGCCATTAGGGCTGTGGTCAAAACCGTCTTACCGGCATCCGTGTCTGTGGCGGTGATCAATAAAGCGTTAACAGGTGCAGTCATTTAGACAGTGTAAGAAAAGTAAAGAGCGATGGAAACAGGCTTGATTTTGGCCAAATTGCTCTTGGCCCATGTAGTCTCAGCTCATGACAGCGAATGACTTCATCGGGCACTAGAGCGATCCGATCAGGATTGTGAAAGGTTTGCGCAGGAAATCCTTCTCACAAAGCCCTTTCACCATCCAGTCGTTCATAAACCATTTAGAATTGCCATAGAGCATTGAGCTATTAGCCAACTTAACAGGAATGTGTCTGTTGCCAAAAGGCAATCTACTCAATCTCAGATCTTGCATCATTCTCAAGAAGACGTATTTCCAGCATTTCTGAAGATATCCTTGCCCCGCCCTGAACTAAAAGTTCGGGCTAATAGAGGCAAGTCCACTGAAGTAGACTGGAAAACCCAAGTTGTGGATCGTCAGTCCGTTTAAACGGACTTAGTTCTGTTAGCCCGCAATTCATTGCAGGGCGGGTTGTTGCCAGAGGTGCAAGATCTCAGCTATCTCAACCTTTAATCGCTTCAAAATCTGTCAAGCTGGCCAAAGTTTGTTAACTC
>CAZBTL010000427.1:0-2331 GCA_964494755.1 uncultured bacterium
TAGCGATATTACCGATGGGCTGACGGTTGCAGAAGCAGCCCGACGCTTACAGGGGCAGGGACCGAATGAACTGATTAACCTGGAACTGAAGGACCCCTGGCGAATTTGTGGGAGCAGGTGTCAGCCACCCTGGTGATTCTTCTGGTTATTGCAGCGAAGGCATGCACTCTCATACAACCAGCCATTGGACAATCACAAAATAGATCAGCAGGCTCAATACATCCTGAATGATGGTTGCCACTGGACCGGAGCCGAAGGCCGGATCTTTGCCAGCTTGATAGAGTAACCAGGGCAACAGTAGTCCCACACTGGTGGCCACTCCTCCGGCTGTTAAAATGGCCAGTGCAACTGCCAGCGCCAGACGCACATCGCCGATGCCCACCAGAACCAGCGGGAAGCTCAGGACTCCCAGGCATAACCCAATCAGCAGACCGGTTCGCAGTTCTCCCTGCAAAAGACGGTTGATGGAGTTATGGCTGAGCGACAGCCCCCGCACGGCGATCGCCTCCGTTTGCGTCCCAATAGCATCAGCCAGATAAACAATGCCCGGCACAAAGAAGGCAACGGCTACCCGGGTTTCCAGGGTTTGTTCAAAATGAGACATCACCAGAGTGGCCAGGATACTGCCCAGTAATCCAACCAACAGCCAGGGTAGGCGATCCAGTGTGCGCCGTTGGGGAGGAGCCTCCAAAGCACGCAACGCCTGGGAGTTTTCCCGTTGGATGCCAGCCAGTCGATGCAAGTCTTCAATATGCTCCCGTCGCAGGATGGTGATCAGAGATCGGGCTGGCACAACGCCCAGAAAATGGCCCTGGCTATCTAAAATAGGCACGGCAGCTAAATGATGGTGGACGGCCAGTCCTGCGACCTTTTCCTGATCATCGCTCAGCAAGGCGTGGGGCGGGTTGCTCGTCATAATGGACCGAATCGGTTGATCGGGTGATAAGGCCAACAGGTCAATCAACCGTACCAGCCCGCGCAACTGTCCTTCCTGATCCAACAAATAGACTTCCTCAATCGAATCCAGTTTCTGCCCCGGTAGGCGGGCCAACACCGATCCGACGGACTCTTCTATGTAGGCAGTGGGCACTCGTTGCAGCAAATGCTGAGCTGCTGTTTCCTGACTGGCTCGGATGGAACGGGTCATGGGCTATTATCCTTGTGCACAGCAAATCATGCCACTCCCTGACAGGACTATAGCGATCCGATCAGGATTGTGAAAGGTTTCCGCAGGAAATCCTTTTCACAAAGCCCCTTCACCATCCAGTCGTTTACAAGTCATTTAAGATTCCTAATAGCGGTTCCTGATCGAACAAGGTACACTAGAAGCCTTGCCAGACAGGCGTTACAGGCATCGTCATGTACCTCACACCAACGAAAGTCGCTATATATGATGGCGTGTAAATAATGGTGAATAAGGCTTGCGACTTTTTTGGGGTTGGTTTGCATAGCGATAAAGTAGAAGTGGAGGGTTACTGGAGAAAAAGGCTATGTCGATCAAACTGGTACCCGAATTTGAGGAAGTGGTTGAAGGACTGGGTGTTCCTGGAATTGCAGCAATCGTCTTGCTGCCGGTTCTGGTTCCTGTGGCTGGCAAGGTAATTAAACCGGTTGCTAAAGCTGCGATTAAAGGCGGGATTGTGCTCTACGAAAAAGGCAAGGGTGTGATTGCGGAAGTTGGTGAAAGCCTAGAGGACATCATTGCCGAAGCCAAATCCGAACTGGCAGCCGCCGAGGAAGAGGCGACTGAAGCTGCTGCACTGGTCGGTGAAACAACAACGGCTGAAGCATAGCTACTTTGATGGGTTGAGTGAGTTGTTTGGGGCCAAGCGCTCCTCCAAAAGAAAAGAGGGAGCGCTTGTGGGTTGAGTATTAGTCTATGAATCAACGGCAAGAGGTCTCAGTTCTCCCAGCGGAGAAAGGTGGGGGTTGCTTAAATAACACTTCATCACTGACGGTCGGGGAGTATGCCTGTAGGGTAATTGCGGAGCAATATGGCCGTATGGTGGAGCAGGAAGTAGGCGTGCTGGCCGACCAGGATCCGGAGTATTTGCACCAGATGCGGGTCGGTTCCCGAAGGTTGCGCACAGCATTGCAGGTTTTCAGTCCGGTGATCAAACCGCCGAAGAAAGCGGGAGAGGGGCAAATCCGTGCGATCGCTCGCACGCTGGGTGCCTTGCGCGATCTGGACGTGCAGATTGCTGACATCGAGACAGACTACGTTCGGCAAATCAAACGCAAATCAGAGAAAAAGGCGCTCAAACGAACTCTGACAGGAATGGCGCTTAGATAAGGGCAGCCTGTTTGAGGCAAAGTAGAGAAAAAAAGCTC
>CAZBTL010000428.1:0-2330 GCA_964494755.1 uncultured bacterium
GATCAGGATTGTGAAAGGTTTCCGCAGGAAATCCTTCTCACAAAGCCCTTTCACATCCAGGCATTCACAAATCAAATAGGATTACTATATCTACAGTTGAAGCGGCTGAATCATTCTGCCCAGAGTCAATCCAGTAGGGGCAATTTGGCTTAGCGATCAGACTTGCGTCCAAGGAAAACATCTATGGTAGCGACCAGTTCCCCTGAACTGCCCCCCATCATTTACGCAGAGGCCTCTGTGCGATCGCAGGGCGGTGTCTCTTTGTTTGAGACGACCGCCGCCATCACCCAAGACAATGTTCCTAACTTTTACTCCGATCGCCCATTGATTGAGGCCGCAGTGCAACAACTGACCCAACAGGGCTTTCAGGTACAGCAGGTGTCTCCCACCACACTAACCATTGCAGCTCCGGCTGAAACCTATCAGCAGGTTTTCCGCACCCGCATCGTAGCGGAAGAACGCCCTGTGATCAAAAAGTTTGGGGTAGAGACCACAGCCACCTTTTTGGACAGTCCTGATACGGCATTATCGGGCTTGATTGACCCATCCCGCAGTCCTCTGGCCGATGTCCTGGAAGGGATTGCCATCAACGAACCCGTCTATTACTTTGCCTCGCTGCTGCCACCAGCCCAGTCCTACTGGCATTTGGCAGTTCCAGGGGACGTTTCCCTGGGGCTGAATGCAGACCTGGCCCACCGGGCTGGCTACACCGGCAAAGGCGTGCGGCTCGTCATGGTGGACTCCGGCTGGTATCGCCATCCCTTTTTCATCCAACGGGGTTACCGGGCCAACACGGCTGAGTTGGGTCCCGCTGCAGACAATCCAGATCACGACGAGCATGGCCACGGCACTGGTGAGTCGGCCAATATTTTTGCGATCGCGCCAGACGTGGAATTCACCATGGTCAAGATCAACTTCGTGAATGTGATTGGAGCCTTTAACCGGGCCATTGCATTGAAGCCGGATATTATTTCCTGTAGTTGGGGATCAAGCCAGGAAAATCCGCCCTTATCGGCAGCAGACCGGGCCTTGGAAGCGGCGATCGCCCGTGCGGTGCGCCAGGGCATCATTGTGGTCGTGTCGGCTGGCAACGGTCACTGGGGCTTTCCTGGCCAGCATCCGGATGTGATTTCCGCCGGCGGTGCCTATCTGCACCCCGATGGCAGTCTGGAAGCAACTCCCTACGCCAGTGGGTTTGCCAGCAAAATTTATCCCAGCCGTAACGTGCCTGATGTCTGTGGGCTGGTGGGCCTGCCACCCCGCGCCCAGTACATTATGTTGCCCGTGGAACCGGGCAATGAATTAGATTCAGAGCTATCTGGAGGCACCTATCCGGAGGGTGATCAGACCGATGCAGGGGATGGCTGGGCCGCGTTTAGCGGCACTTCCGCCGCCGCCCCCCAAATTGCCGGTGCCTGTGCCCTGCTGAAACAGGCCAAACCCGGTTTATCTCCAGTCCAGGCGCGGGAGATTTTGCAGAAAACGGCGCGCGATGTCACAGCGGGAACTGCCAGTCCCTCGACCGGTGGCAACCCAGCGACCGCGGGGCCAGACCTGGCGACGGGATATGGCTTGGTGGATGTCTTTCGCGCCGTGTCCGTGGCTCTATCCGCGCCCTGATCGATCGCCAACCTGACTCATACACTTTCAACAGCCGCCACGATACCGAACAAAATAAATAATCCACCGCCGATCACCGTCACACTCTGCTCAGAAATACGGCCCGCAATCAGACGACCACACATCACCGCAATCAGGGCACAGATGGCATGGCCCAGAATAGCCCCAACCGTCACTCCAATGGCATTATTGGAGGCCGCCAGGGTGACAGTGGCAAACTGCGTGCGATCGCCCCATTCAGCCAGAAAGGTCAGCACAAAAGACTGCAAAACCACTCCCTGCTGCTTGCCATCCCCAGCGATCCGAGTCAGTTTTGACTGATCAATCGTTTCCTGGGCTTCCTCCACCTCCTCGCACAGCGTTTTCGCTGGCATTCGGCTGGCATCATACAGCAGTTTTAAGCCAAAGCCGATAAACAGGGCAACTCCGGCAAACGTGACATAATGCTTGGGCAACAGAGAGACCACTTGCCCCATCATGGCGGACAACAGCGTCATGGCAATGAGTGCGGCAATCACCCCAAGAAAGACCAGACGGCGGGAATGCCGCATGGCTAAAATAGCAGCGATGAAAAAGGTCTTGTCGCCTAGCTCAGAAATCGTAATCAGCAGCAAACCTGCGGTGAAGGCGGTTAGCATCTCTTAAGCTCCTCAGGATCGGTTGCAGGGTCTTCTGAGTGAGCTTGGAGAGAGTTGATAGACAGCTTCACC
>CAZBTL010000429.1:0-2312 GCA_964494755.1 uncultured bacterium
TTAGCGCTGAAGCGCTGACTACAAACCCTAATTTTTAGCGTTGACGCTGCACTAGGATGCATCTGTAAACTTTGCCAAAACTCGTGAAATATTTTTTCAGCAAGCCCTAATTAGGAGTGGATTTTCCTGCCAGGAAAGATGTCTCCAGGTTATACAATGGGCACTTTAGGGAAAGATGTAGCTCCGCTCAATTCAAGCTTTTTTCAGAATTCGCGCATCCCGCCCCCATGGAAAACTCTTGCCCACTGTCAGATCTGAAAGGACACCGCACCTTAGCCACGATTGTATTCACCGACTGTGTGAATTTCAGTGCCCGGATGTCAGTCAGTGAGATTCATACCCTGGATCTGATCCAGCGTGACGTGAGTTTAATGCAACAAATCTGTTCTGAACATGGCGGTCGGGTTCTCAAATCAACGGGGGATGGTCTGTTAATGTATTTTCCCAGCGCGGTAAATGCGGTGGAAAGTGCGTTGAAGATTCAGTCAAGTTTGAGTCAGTTGGCCGGTGGGCGCAGCCCGGATGATATTCTTTTGCACCGAATTGGTATCCATCTGGCGGATATTTTTATCTCCGAAACAGATGTGATGGGCAATGGAGTCAACATTGCGGCTCGCCTCCAGGCTGAAGCTGAACCGGGCGGCATCTGCATTTCCCAGACTGTCTACGATGTGGTGAAGACGGGGCTCAATCTAGCCATCCAATATTTAGGGCCAAGGGAACTGAAAAACATTACTGGGGTTGTCCCAGTTTATAAAATTATTTTGGATTCGGGACAGCCGCCAACCAGCGGAAGTGCAGATAATCTGCAAGCTGAAACACTTTCTCCCCATCTGCGATTGGCTCAGGAACTGCAACGCCTTGATAGCTCTGGGCGAATCAAAAAATTGCTTCATTATGTTTGCTATGGCCGCTGGGAAGGAGATATCAGCTATCTGGCAGCGATTCAGATGTTGGATCTGGTGCAACAACTGCATCAGATCGCTCCTACTCCAGATGTTTTGCAGTCAACTCTTGCTCGGTTTGTGCAGACGCTGAGTAAGCGAGAAGAGTATACCTGGACGGCCAATCTAATTGTCCAAACACTGCTGTGCCTTTATCCATCCAGCCAATCCCTAACGCCCAGTCCTGGAGCATCTGGTCGAGAGATGGAAACCCAACTGCTGCAAACGCCTGTTTCTCAACTCACAACCAACCCTCCACTGCAACGCTATCAATCAGTGCTGCAGGGTTTGACTCAGGATCGGGAAACCTTCCGGATTCGGAAATTAATGCTGTATGCCTGTCACCGCCAATGGGAGAGTGACCTGGGTCGGTTGCAGCAACTTGATCTTCTACCACTGGTGCAGGAGTTACAGCATCTTGCTCCAACCTTGCGCCATCTGGAAACAACCCTGGATGCAATCGTCTGGACGTTGAATAAACCAACTGAATATCAGGCAATTGTCCGAGCGATCGCCAGCTATATGGCGCCGCTGTATGTCACCTCCCAGGAACCCATTGCTTCGGCGCTGTCTGTTCTGAACCAACCCACGACCTCCGAGGTGAGGCCAAGCCAGTCGATCACAGCAACTGAAATTTTTCAGGCTCCACAGGATGTTGCGCGATCGCAGCCCCCCCCTGAGTTGCCGTTGAGTTTGGTAGATGCAACCAGTAGCCAAGAACCAGCAAAGCGCGATCGCACGACCCAACCAACTGGTGAACCCCCCGACTTGTTTGACTACCGGCTGGAATTGATCAAGTATGCTAATCCGCTGCGGGCAAAGCAGTTAATAGCTTCAGCTTTAGCCGAGACGACCGACAGTCCGGAGTCGGACTGGCTGAACCTGCGCTATCTGGAAATGGACGATCTCTTACAACAGGTGTTGAGCCGCTGCCAGCAATATACCGACCTGGAACTGCTGCTATACGAAACAGCCCGACGCCAACCCACCCCCGAAGAAGCAGTTCAGACTGCCAGTGCAGTCATCCAGTGTCTCAGACCTTTCTACATCTATGGTGCCTCTGCCCCTCTGGCATCCGCGGCTTCCGTAGAAACCCAAATTAGTCAGGCGGAATCAGTTGCGCCCCTTTCCTGCCAACCCGATCAAGACGCGGACCTGACCTGCCAGCTATTTCATTCCCCACTCGATCTGAAACCGCTCAATCAACCAACCAAACACCCAACGGAGATGACTGGCCCATCTGGCAAACCCATCAATCCACCCAGTTAAAGGTCTGTCTTACACTGACGAACAATTATGATGCGCCATTAGCTTGTCCACTTGTAGCCATTCAGGTTTCATCCTGGAACATAACCACCAACCCCTAGT
>CAZBTL010000430.1:0-2288 GCA_964494755.1 uncultured bacterium
GGAAGCACCACCGGCAACGCCGCCAACAATAATGACCTTCATGTTTGTCGTTCTTCCTTGGGATTTAACGGTTTATCGCTCTGTGAACACAACCTAGTCAGTAGGAACTTTGTGGCCCTAGCACCGTCATTATTGCGAAAGCTACTATGAGGGAATATCCACAAAACGCATCCAGGCTAATAACTTTTGTAAGCGCCCCGCCCCATGACGTCCTTTCCTAGTCGGATTCAATTTGAACCAGCGGTTGTTCATCTGCGATCGTGCGACACCGATGAAGTCAATCACCTACTTCGTACCAGCCATTGGCAACCTAAACTGGTTCAACTGGAGCCGGGGTTTGTCCAACACCAATACCTGGTGGCCCAGCTAGGCGGCATCCAATTTGCCAGAGTCACGGTCAATTTGGGTATGCTGCATCGCAGTGGGTCACCCCACCGCACCCTTACCTTTGCCCTGCCCCTCAACCCAGAGCCCGACTATACCTGGTGTGGCTATTCCCTTTCTCCCCAACAGATCATCGTGCATCACGCCAATCGAGAAGTGAATCTGGTTGGCAAAAACAGCAGTGATTTTGCCGTGATAACGCTGGATGTGGATGATTTTCTCAGCAGTGGCATGCCCGACGATCAGGCCCTGTTCGAGCGGGTGCTGTCGGAACAGACCCATCTGCTATCGGTCGATCAGATGGCTTTTCTGCGGTTGAAATACTATCTCCAGGAACTGCTGGCGATGGCTCAAAGCCAACCGCAAAAAGCCACCCACCCGGTGATGCAGACGATTATTCGCAACGACTTTTTACCCCTGCTGCTGGAGTGCCTTGGTAATAGCCAATCCCTGTCAGAAGCTGGCTCTTGGAATCGTTATCGGTTGGTTAAAGAGGCCGAAGCTTACATGCTGACCCACCTTGATCAGCCATTAACCTTGCAAGACCTTTGCGCCGCTGTGGGCAGGAAGAGTCGTACTCTACAGTTTGCCTTTTCAGCCGTATACGGCATCAGCCCCATGACCTACCTGAAAATTCAGCGGTTGCATGGGGTGCGCTATCAGTTGCAGACCGCCAACCCGAAGACTAAGACCGTGGTTGGGATTGCCACTAACTGGGGTTTCTGGCACATGGGCCATTTTTCCCGCGACTATCAACGGATGTTTAACGAAACTCCCTCCCAGACCCTCAAACGGGCCTGACTTGATAACGCCACTGGCTATCGGCAACCAAAACCGGCAGGAGTGGTCAAGCTGACTCAGGGTGGGGGACTGTTGCCGCTGTTGTTCCTACCAGTTTGGTTTCTTGCGGTAGACCATTCTCCGCTGTCCTTCTGTTATTAACCCGGCAATGAAAGTCACTTTTTGCACGGAAGGGTCATGGCATCATTGCTGCTTCCTGCCGAGCCAGTTGCTTTTGGTATAGGTTGGAGTAGATGCTACCGGCGATCGCTGCAAACAAAGCGTAGGTGGCGATCGCCGCCAGGATGCCAGGATTTGGGAAGTTGGCAGTCGCGATCGCCAGCGCCAACCCAGCATTGCGAGTGCCATTGGCCACGGCGATAGTCAGCCGACTAGCGGGTTCCGGTCCTCCCAGCATATGCCCACTGATCAAACAGACGGCAGCAAACAGCACCGCTCCAATCACGGGTAATACCCCAGCCGTCAGCACCTTGGGCAGAGCCACCACCAGAATCACCAGCAGCAGGCCCAGCAATAAAAAGCTACCCAGCTTAAATACGGGCTGATCTAAATCCTCTGCCAGATCGGGGAACCATTGCCGAATGGCCAGTCCCACTGCGATGGGAATCAACTGGGCCAGGGCCACCTGTTTAAAGATAGTCGCTGGAGCAACCGTGATGTCATTGGGATAAAGATGAGCAAAAATGCTGAGCCAGAGGGGCACCACAACCACGGCCAGAAGGGCGGTGGTGACCTGGAAGCTGCCAGCCAAGTGAGGCAGGGCGCGGCCCTTGAGCAGCTTGCGATAAATCATCGGCGCACCGGGGCAAATTGCCATGGTGGCCAAACCCACCTTCACCGCAAAGGCCATTGGTATTACCTGATTAATCAGCATTGCCGCCAAAGGCACCACCACAAAGGATGCCAGCAGACATCGCAGCAAGAGACCAGGGCGTCGCCAGAGATAAGCGATATTGGCAAAACCCTGGGAAAGCCCGATCGACAACATTAGGATAAACAGCGTAATATGAGCATAACTGCTCAAAAGGGTTTTGATATCCAGATCGATCGACATTGGCTCAAACCTCTTTTTTCACGTTGCCATTATTGGTGCAATCACTGTA
>CAZBTL010000431.1:0-2275 GCA_964494755.1 uncultured bacterium
TCACAAAGCCCTTTCACCATCCAGTCGTTCATAAATCATTTAGGATTGCTATATCAGTGATCAGTGGCCAGTGGTAGGAATTGGGTATTGGGTTTTAAGTAGTTGGTCCTGCCCTACACCTGATACCTGACACCCGGCACACGGCACCCAGTCCAACAGTCAATCCAACTTACTATAGTGAATGACGATCGCCTGCAAGGAGTGCCTACCTGTGTCCCCTGTCAAACGTATTCCTCCCCAGCCCGGACAGGAATCCGTATGGGATTATCCTCGTCCACCCAGACTGGAAGATAGCAACAAGTCGATCCAGGTGATTTTCAATGAGGTTACTCTGGTTGATACTTGCCGTGCTAAGCGGGTTTTGGAAACCAGTCATCCGCCGGTCTATTACATCCCGCCGGAGGATATTCGGATGGAATATCTAATTCCGTCGCTGCGCACGACCTATTGCGAGTGGAAAGGACCGGGGGCGTATTACACGGTCGTTGTGGGCGATCGCCGGGCTGAAAATGTGGCCTGGTATTATCCCAATCCAACCCCGGCCTTTGTTCCGATCAAGAACTATGTTGCCTTCTATGCCGGTCCCATGGATGCGTGCTATGTCGATGGCGAAAAGGTGACGCCCCAACCCGGTGAGTTCTATGGCGGCTGGATTACCTCTGACATTGTGGGGCCATTTAAGGG
This sequence comes from uncultured bacterium, assembly GCA_964494755.1. GTDB lineage: Bacteria > Cyanobacteriota > Cyanobacteriia > Leptolyngbyales > Leptolyngbyaceae > CAZBTL01. The sequence goes on from CAZBTL010000431.1 coordinate 685, forward strand.
CGTTCCTGGTTCCTGGGGATGGTAAGCAATGGGCAGGGTTCTGGTCTTTGGCAGTCTCAATATGGACCTGGTCACTCGCACTTACCGTTTGCCCAGGGCAGGAGAGACGCTGCTGGGTTCTGACTTTTTTACAACACCAGGTGGCAAGGGCGCTAATCAAGCTGTGGCGCTGGCTCGTCTGGGTATCCCAACGGAGATGGTTGGTCGGGTTGGCAAAGACGGGTTTGGTCAGGAATTGCTCACTAGCCTTCAGCTTGCAGGTGTTGGCACAGAGCTGATCCGGGTCGATCCGGCGACCCATTCTGGTGTGGCGGTCATTACGGTGTCGGCATCCGGCGAGAATCAAATTATTGGAGTATTGGGTGCCAATGGGCAGATGGATGTGACGGATGTGGACCGGATGCGGCCCTGGCTGTCCCAGGCAGATGCGTTGTTGTTGCAATTAGAAGTGCCAGTGTCGGTGGTCAAGGCGGCTGCCAAAGCGGCGCATGAGCAGGGTATTCGGGTCATCCTGGATCCGGCGCCGGTTCCACCCGTCGCGATCGCGGAGTTGTATCCCCTGGTTGATTTCCTGCTGCCCAATGAGATCGAAGCGGGTCAACTGGTGGGGTTTCCAGTCCATGACCGGGAAACGGCAGCCGCCGCCGCAGTGGTCCTGCAAGAACAGGGCGCCCAGACCGTCATCATTAAGTTGGGCGCTCAGGGGGTGTTCTGCGCCACGGCGGAAGATGGGTTTTTCACTCCGGCTTTTGCAGTTCATGCAGTAGACACGGTGGCTGCCGGAGATGCCTTTGCTGGGGGATTGGTGGCCGCTTTGGTGAAGGGCCAGGATTTGCACCGGGCGATTGCCTGGGGAGCCGCCGCTGGAGCCCTGGCGACAACTAAAGTGGGGGCCCAGACTGCCATGCCCGATCGCGCCACCTTTGATGCATTCCTAGCTGAAAGAGGAGTTTGTTAGCGACTGAGAGATCCCGCTACGGTAAAAAGTCAGAGTCTAATACCTGTTCCGGGGTAAATGGAGATTCCACTGGAAAAGTGGCCAGATCTAAGCCTGTCTCAATTGCGGCTTGTTTACATGCATTTCGGTAGCACTTTGTAAATACTTCGATGCAGTAATTTCTGAGGCTGGGACTATCTTGAAAATCATCTTCTAAGCGACGACGGTGCTCAAGAATGCTGACATGCCAACTGGTAGAGCGTTTATCAGGCTGATATTGCCATTTCAACAAATGAACCAGTACTACCATCAAATTATTCCGCACTGCACTCCACTCACTTCTCCCCATACTTTCAATTTCATCAAGCAAATTTTCTATATCTAGCTCTGTGAATCTGCGCTCCTTTAATAATTGGGCTGTTGCTTCAAGCCAAAGGGAAAAGTCACGCTGATAAAGCATGGCCAACTCTTCCGGCAAAAGTATGGGATGGATTGGCATGATTGCTAACTCCTACTGCGATTTTCATAGCACGGTCATACTGTTCGTTAATCCATGCAACGTTACCCTGGCCATCAGGAGATGCAGGTCACTTTCACAGTGGTTCATCACTTTCCAGATCGATGGGGGGCAGGATCAGGTCTTGAGCCCAACTA
>CAZBTL010000432.1:0-2267 GCA_964494755.1 uncultured bacterium
CTAAAGCGAGATAACAATCAATTGATCAAGTTCCTGTTGCATTTGCTGGCGGACTTGCTGATGGCAGGCGGTCACATAGGCGCGATCGCTGGCGGCGGCTCGACCATAGCGCTCAAAGGTAATCGGCGGACAGACCCGCGTGCGAATTGGCATTGGCAAGGGAATATTGGGCAGGGGACCCAGAGCCAGTCCCCACGGCGCGCCCAGATAAAGCGGGCACACTTCCGGATCAATGCCGAGCAACCAGGGAACCCCTAAGGCATGCAGTTGTTGGGCGATCGGATAGAAGTCCGCCAGCACAATCAGGGTGTCATGGGCACCCCAGGAAATCAGCGGCACGATCGGCACCTGTTCTCGTAAAGCCAACTTGATGAAGGCCTGGTTGTCCCCCAGACAAATCTGCTGACGCTGACAATAGGGCCGAAACACATCCTGGGAACCGCCCGGATAGACCAGCACACTGGCCCCACTGCGCAAGGCCGCGATCGCCATTTTGGGGTGGGCCATCACCGCGCCGACCTGGGCCGCCAGTCGGGCTAACCCTGGCGGAAACACCTGCCAGAGTTTGGGATGCAGTAAGCCATAGACCGGGCGATCGCAGCCAAAGCGCCGACACCAGTCATACATCATCATGAACAGATCGGGAGCAGCCAGCCCCCCATTGTGGGACCCCACCAGCAACACTTTCTGATCGGTTGGGATATGCTGCCAACCGCTGGTCTGCACCCGAAAGTAGAGCTGATACAAGCAGGCCAACAGCGGCATCAGAGAACGAATCACCGCCGGGTCGCGCAGTGTCAGGGACCAGCCAGGTTGGGCGGACAAATCTGGTTTCAATGCCATCGCAGCATCCTAACAGATGGATGAAAGCCAGGGCAATTGGTGTAAGGGCATCGCCTTGCTATACCCCCGTCACCCATCCAGTTGGGGCCGGTTAACCCAACCGTCACCCACGACTGAAATTCGCTAGGCTGAAAGAAAGCAACTAAACATTGCATGAGCCATCACGTCGTCTTAATTCATGGCCTGGGGCGCACCCCCCTTTCCTTAATGAACCTGGAGCGGCGCTTACGCCAGCAGGGATGGAGCACCGAACAATTTGGCTATGCCGCCTTTCTGGAATCCTATGACCAGATTGTGGAACGCCTGCGTCCCCGACTGCAAGCCCTATCGCTACGAGGCGCCTATAGCATTGTGGCCCATTCCCTGGGGGGATTGCTGACCCGATCGGCCCTGGCTCCGGCCACCTTTGCCAACCCCGCCCAGGTGGTCATGTTAGGCACGCCCAACCGTCCTCCCCGACTGGCTGCTTTTGCCTGGAAGCTACCGCTGTTCCAATGGTTTGCCGGCCAATGCGGCGGCAATCTGGCCAATCCAGCCTTCTTTCAACAACTCCCAGGTCTGCAGTCGCCCTATACCATCATTGCTGGCACCGCTGGCCCCAGAGGCTTCCTCAGCCCCTTTGGCGAGGAAGTAAACGACGGCATTGTGGCCCTCAGTGAAACCGCCCTGTCGGATCAGGATCCCCTGGTGCAGTTGCCAGTCAACCACACCTTCATGATGCATGATCCCGCAGTCCAGGAAACCGTGGTGCAGTCCCTATTGCAGAGAAATTAATTCAATGGAGCTGACGGGAGTCGAACCCGTGTCCGCCCTGGGTATTAGTACACCGCTCATTCACAGGTTTAGCTGCTCTAACCCTCGCAGCGGGAACCATCCCTTATCCCGGATGGTGGGATGCTCTGGTAAAGTCTTAGCCAGATACCGACCAGAGGCAGTGGTCTAGCGCATCCGTTGGGGGTTGGTCCATCATCCTTAACGGAGTCAAATGACGGACGCTCGAACCGTTAGAGGTTATTAGGCAGCTACGAGAGCTTGCTTACGAGCAAAAGGTACGATGTTGTTCGCATGTACTTGTTTTGAGCCATTGATTTACGAGAGTTAGCCCGCTCTCGACCTGTATCACAGGGTAACGTTCGCCAAAACGTCGAAACCGTTACAGCCCCTCATCTATCTCCTTCCATTACAGACGACTCTTCTAGAGATCGGGTTTAGGCTCCCGTCGAGTTCAGGGTGGTCTGGTACACATTGCCCATCCCACCCCAGGCTGAAAAATCGATGATCTGCTTTGCCCCCGATGCCATTTGAGTTCTCAAACTGATACTTTGTATTTGACGCTTCTTCATACGGATGATGGAAATTCACGAACTGGTTATTGAAATGAAACTGCTCGAACGCCGTCTGACGCTCTATGAAGAAAAATATGG
>CAZBTL010000433.1:0-2240 GCA_964494755.1 uncultured bacterium
CTAGTGTACAGGGGTTGCCAGCCTGCCCCCACCCCCTGACTGCATGCTGGTGAGGGGGCCGTTATCGACAGATCAGCGGCTTATTCATCCGACTGGGCTGTTTGAGTCGGGAAAGGAGCCGGTTGCACCGAAAGACTGAGCATCTGTCCATTGCGACTGACTTCCAGTTGTAAGGTACTGCCGATAGCCGTATTTTCAACCGCCCGCTGGACTTCATCCGCCTTGGTCACGGTCTGTCCATTGACCCGTTGAATCACATCTCCTGATCGCACACCCGCTTTGGCCGCTGGGGAATTGGGCATTACCCGCACCACTAAGACTCCCCGATCTTCCTGCACCGTCAGGTTGCTGTTGGGGTCTCGGTTGAGTTGTTGCTTCAACTCGGGGGTTAACCCAATCATCCGGATTCCCAGGAAGGGGTGATCGACCCGCCCCTTGGCGACTAACTGGTCGGCAATCCGCTGGGCTGTATTAATCGGAATGGCAAAGCCCAGTCCCTGCGCTCCGCCAATAATGGCCGTGTTCATGCCAATCACTTCGCCCCGTTGGTTCAGCAGGGGACCACCGGAGTTGCCGGGGTTAATCGCCGCATCGGTTTGAATAAAGCCCACCCGTTTGTCTGGCACACCCACCTGGGAACTGCTGCGTCCGGTTGCACTGATAATACCAACGGTGACCGTGTTGTCCAGGCCCAAAGGATTGCCGATCGCGATCGCCCATTCTCCTGGCCGGAGTCCCTCCGAATTACCCAGGATCACAGTTGGCAGATTACTGGCTTCAATCTTCACTACTGCCACATCCGTCACCGTATCGGCCCCTAAGACCCGACCCTGCAGTTCCCGACCATCCTTCAACGTCACCTTCACCGTGGAGACGCCGTCCACCACATGGGCATTGGTCAGGATCAGGCCACTGGATTGGATAATGAATCCGGAGCCGGTGCCCTGCTGCACTCGACTGGAGGGGGGTAGCGGCACTTCAGAGCCAAAAAACTGCCGGAAAAACGGATCATTAAAGATGGCTGGCACCCGTGTCCGGACCGTCCGGGAAGAGTCAATACGTACCACTGCCGGACCAACCCGCTCAACCACATTGACGATGAAGTTTGGATCCGTGGTTGATAGCAGGGCGCCACTGCGGGCGGGCGTCTGGGCTAGTAAGGACGGAGCCGGTGTGGTTTGGGCGATCGCTGACTGGCCAGAATTCTCAGGCGATCCGAGCCAGTTGTCTCCCAATACGACCGCACTGGCACCCAAAATAGGGAGCAAAAACAGAATGCCAGGCGTTTTCCATCCAAGTTTCTTCCGCTGCCCAGAAGAAGAGTTGGGCTGTTTTTTCGGAGTCATCGAGAGGTTCATGGTCATACTGCTCAGATTGGGTCGGGATTTCTACTGTTAAAAATTTAATCAGCCGGTATGACTTTGTGATAACACACAAGTTACGTTGGCATGAACATTACGTTGGCATGAGCATTATGTTGGTTTGAACATTACGTCGGCATGGGCATGATGCTGATAGGGAAGCAAACCGCCCCTTATTGGGACGAAACCTCAAGCCAGCTTGTTCCCGACCCAAGTTCCCCTTTGTCACATCAGGTTCATGTCTCAAACATCCTATTGACAAATCTGGTTGATAGATTAGGAATACAGGTGAATGAACTGCGGGGACGGCAGCAAACCGCTTGGCCTTTGAATTGGCGTGGTTCTTAACGTCTACTTGTTGTGAACGCCCATTGCTCTTAGGCGGCAGGCTGAATTTGCTGAGCCGTCCTTTTTCTTATCGCATCGCAAACCTGGGTTGCCCATTTGTTCCGCACCATTTTGGGGTAGATAGGCATGCAGATAAGCCATTGCCTAGAGTTGTTTTGGCCCAACTATTGAGTGCATCCCCTCGCTATGCCCTGGCTAACCAAAATGCTGGTGTGGCGATCGCGGATCTTTGCAATCACCGCATTCTGAGCATGCTGAACATTGTGAGTACTGTTTCTGCTCAGCCCGCCAGAGATCGTCCCCTTGACAGCCCTCGAGGCGGAATCGAGGGCGTATATTTTTAAGGTGGGAAACCTTACGGGGAAACGACTACAGCCCACAACGGTTTCAGCCATTTCTGGGGGTGAATTTTTCCCGCCTTAAGTTACAAGCCCATTTTGGCGGGCGATTGATTCGTATGGCAACTTGGCAGGCAAACTTGCATGCGGTCGTGCTTTTGTCGAAGAAATGAGAGCAAAAGAGCATGCCTAG
>CAZBTL010000434.1:0-2223 GCA_964494755.1 uncultured bacterium
GCGTCGGATATCATCCGCACCCAAACGGCTGAAATTAACCAGATGGAACAGTGGTATCAAGCTTGGTATCCTCGCTAAAAAAGGGTGAACCTGAACTCATGCGAATTCTTCTGGTTGAAGATGAACCTGATCTGGGGGCCGCAATCCAGAAAACCCTGACTCGCGAAAAATACATTGTGGATTGGGTGCAGGATGGCCGAACAGCTTGGGATTATCTAGACCAGCAGTGGACCCAGTACACCCTGGCGATTTTGGATTGGATGCTGCCGGGCTTGTCTGGCTTAGAACTGTGCCAGCGTTTGCGATCCAGTCACAGTTCCCTGCCGGTGTTGATGCTAACCGCAAAAGATCGAATTGAAGATCGGGTGACAGGGCTGGATGCTGGGGCTGATGATTATCTGATCAAGCCCTTTGGCATGGCCGAATTGCTGGCGCGTCTACGGGCTTTGCAGCGGCGATCGCCCCAACTGCAACCGCAGCAACTGCAAGTGGGACAACTGGTGCTGGATTACCAGACTTCATCTGTTACGCTCCAACCACCAGACCAGCAATCAGCCATTATTTCCCTGACGACGAAGGAATTTCAACTGCTGGAATACTTCATGAAACACCCGAATCAGATTGTCAGCAGTGAGCAAATCAAAAACCAACTGTGGGCTGTTTCGGCAGATTCGACTAGCAATGTGGTGGCGGCTCAAATCCGGCTACTGCGGCGAAAATTGGCGGAATATGGGTATGGGGATTGCATTGAAACAGTTTACGGGTTGGGCTATCGGTTAAATTCATCGAATGCCCATGTATAAAAATCGGCTGTTTAATCGATCGCGGCTGCAGTTAGCCGGGTATTACGCCGGGGTAATGGGCGGGATTTTGGGACTGTGTGGCATAGCGGTCTATGAGATGACTTCCCAGGATCACTGGCGATCGCTGGATCAGGAACTCACTTCTCTGGCTGGCACCCTGCATGACGGTTTAGAACCCATCCTGCGCCAGCCGGGTCGAATTGAACCGGAGGTGCAACGGCTTTTACCCAATCTCTGTCTGGCGGCAACCAGTTGCTCCCAGCCTGACCCGATTTCGCGGGTGCATGTGCTCAGTGTGACGCAACAAAAGGGCTACTATATTCGGTTGCTGGATCTGTCGGGCCAATTACTGGCTACGGCTGGAGAAAGTGCCCCTGGCTTGCCGTTTCAACGACTTAGTAGTCGCCAAAATCCGCTTCAGGATCAACAGGGCAACCGCTATCATCAGGTTTCGCTGCCACTGAAAACGGCAACCGGACAGCCCTGGGGATATCTGAAAGTGGGGCGATCTCTGGATGATTATGATGCCCATTTGAATGCAATCCAGACCTTTCTGCTATTGGGGTTGCCAGTGGCAATGCTGTTAGTGGGTGGCGCTAGTTGGTGGCTGGCCAGCATTGCCATGCAGCCGGTCTATCAGTCCTATCAGCAGATCCAGCAGTTTACGGCTGATGCAGCCCACGAGTTGCGCACTCCTGTCGCCGCCATCCAGGCCACGATCGAGACCAGCCTGAATACCGATCCGCTCACCCTGACAGAAATGGCTAATACTTTGCAAACAGTTGAGCGTCAAAATCATCGTCTATCCCGTCTTGTTCAAGATCTACTGCTGCTCTCGCGAATGGACCTGAAAGCTGTATCGCTTAACCTTCGCCCCTGTTGTCTGAATGACCTGGTGAATGACTTGGTGGAGGAATTTGCCGGACTGGCGATCGCGGCTGAGCTTTGGCTTAAGGCGGACATTCAGGTCAATCAGCCAGTTTTTGTTTTAGGAGATGAGGAACAACTGTATCGATCGGTTGCCAATCTGATTAGCAATGCCATTCACTATACGCCCGCAGGCGGGCAAGTCATTGTCAGCCTGAATCAGGACAGTCATCAGGCAGTTATTCAGGTGCAGGATACAGGTATTGGAATTGCGCCAGAAGATCAACAGCGGATCTTTGATCGATTCTGTCGGATCAGCAGCGATCGCAACCGCAAGACGGGTGGTGCTGGGTTGGGTTTGGCCATTGCCCAAGCGATCGTCCAGATGCATCAGGGGACTTTACAGGTCAGGAGTGAAGTGAACCAGGGAAGTACGTTTACCATTTGCTTGCCACAATGATGAAGCTGAAACCGTTCCCATCATCACCCAGCCTGTCGCCTTAGATAGTCATCAGGGTTGGCCATTGTCTTGCCTGGTATGGGGAATGTTTTA
>CAZBTL010000435.1:0-2201 GCA_964494755.1 uncultured bacterium
CTGCACCATCTGGGCCAGACGGCCCGGTGCAGGCTGGGGGGGAGAACTTTCAGGTGGGCGAATTGGCTGGCGAGGACGGACAGGCTGTTCCGTTACAGTTGCCGTCTCCGGAGGAGAAGTCAGTTTGGCTGGCTCTGGCAAGACGAGCCGCTGGGACAGGCGATCTCGGCAGAGCTGTTTGATCTCCTGATCGGACAGCAGACCCGCTTGCAGCCATTGATCCAGGCCGGTCAGTAAGGCTGGGTGGTCGGCAGACACAATTACGGATACCTGGAATCGGGCCTGATCCAGCCAGCCCTGGTCTAACCATAGGTGCAGTCCCTCCAGGAATGAGGCCGAAGAAAGGGCAAGGCTAAGGCTGAGGTCGCTGTGGGCGGCAAGGGATTCATTGGCTGCCCGTACTTTAACGTCGAGGGGGTCGGCTGAAATCAACCCCAGTTCGAGCCAGGTCTGCATCCCCTGCAGTAAGGCTGCTGGCTGAGTGCTGGTCGAGACATGAATGATCAGAGTCTGCTCTGACACAGGTGCCTTTTAACCTCCCACGAATCTCAACGGTAGGCACAGCGGCCCATTTCCGTTTGCTTTCACGATATCACCCTCAGTTTTGGCTGCTCGAAATCACAGAAAACTTCATGGATGTGCCGGAAGTGGAGCGGCGCCGGTTGACAGCTCCTGCGTCGATCGATAAGCCAGCATCCCACTCAATGGCTACTGCTGGCGGCTGATGATCAAGGGACAGTTTCTGGACAGGCACACAGGGGCGATCGCCAACGGGCTTGAATTTCTGTTAGGCATGGCTATCAGCCAATCTGGCGATTGAAGGGTCATGGTTGTGGTCGTTGCATGGCCCCAATCGAGGGGGACTAACCCCACTTCCCAGTGGGTTTTCCACACCGGATCAGCCAAGAAGAATTTGAGATGATTTATTTGTACTCGGAGGACATCCCATGAAAACTTCAGTGGTCGAATCACTTTACAACTGGTATCGCGACGTTATTCGCAACCCCAAATATCGCTGGTGGATTATTGCTGGTTCGCTGCTCTACTTGCTGAGCCCACTGGATATTTCACCTGATCTGTTTCCAGTGTTGGGCTGGATTGATGATGGTATTATTGCCACCTTGTTAGTTTCGGAAGTTTCTCAACTGTTGTTGGAAAGGCTGAAAGCGGGCAAAGGTTCGGCTGAAACGCCAGTTGCCGGTGATTCGACCGATGCGGCTCAGGGAACCGTTGATGTCAGTGCGGTGTCTGTAAAGTAGGCCATATCCCACGATCTCTGGATATTTGATCCTGGATATTTGGCTCCAAATATTTGCCGCCAGACATTTGGTCCCAGGCATTTGACTCCAGATCTTGAGCAGGGCAGATCCCCTCTGGGGCATCTGGCTTGCTTGGGAAAGGTTTGACTAAAAAACGGCTCAGACGCAACAGGACAGCAGGCTATGCAACCCGGCTGTCCTGTTTTGGTTTTGGCAGGAATGTTAGGAGTTCCGAACCGATGAATGACTAGGGGCAGGTGCCCAGATTGCTGGCTCCCGATCCGGCAAAGCCGTTGGAAACCCAGCCTGCTGCCGGTTTGGCAATCTCAATCCAGATCCGACCCTGGGGCCCATCTTGCCGTTTGGGTGGATTCTGAGTCAGGGTGACCTCCTGCAGATAGCCCACCGAGCCGACTTGAGCGGAGTTCGGATTGGGTTGGGCCCGGATGATCAGTCCTTCCGGCTGAATCACCCGGCGGCACAGGCTGCCTGACGGGGGCGGGGTGGTGTCACCACACATTTTCAGGTTAACCGCGTAAATAAAGCCAGGAGTAGGAGCTGAAACCCCAATTAGGCCATCGGTTGCGCCATTTTCGGACAACGTGACTTTGTCATTGGTTAGCATCAGCTTGGCAACGGGGCTCCTGGGATCTCGCTGGGAAAAAATAGGGGTTGAGAGCCTGGCAGCCCGACACTGACCGATAATGGATGTCTGAGCCAGTTGCAGGGGTTGCAGCGGATCGGGAGCGGCCACTGCAGTTAGGGGAACCATGCTAGCCGCGATCGCACATCCAACCACCAGACCAACTGGCCGTGACCACAAGACAGATTTCATAAGCATAAATAAACTCCTCACAATGTGGGGGCGTGATTGATTCAGATCCTTATCCAGTAAGGTCTTAGCCAGAGAGTCTATCACACCCGTTTAGCTGCTAGTTGACC
>CAZBTL010000436.1:0-2123 GCA_964494755.1 uncultured bacterium
CTTTAAGAGGGTGTTTTAAAGGTAATCGTTTGTCGCCTCACCCGCCCCTCGACTGGAAGTCGGGGCTAACACCACAAAGTCTGTTGAAACAGACTGAAGCGCTTGCTGCAATTAGATTTCAGTCCATTCAGTGGACTTTGTTCCGATAGACCGGGATTTGCAATCCCGGGCGGAATGCAATCGAGGCGAAGGGTCTTTTTATACTTTTAAAACATCCTCTAAGTCAGCGATCGAGGCATGGGACAGTAGCCAGAAGCTGAATCCGCCAGTTACCCGCTTCCAGACTGAGGCAAGCACAACTGTTGTGCTGGCTCCTGGCTTTCGATTAAACCTTCGGCGGACGGGCGCCATACTGACCCAAAGCAATCAGGGCCAAACCCACGACTACCAGATTGCCCACACTGGAAACCCCAGTTCTGATCACACTAGTTTTGGCATTCTGCTTCAGCGCATTGGCCTGGTTGCTCAGCGCCTGGGATGCCTGCTGCAACTGTTCTGGCGTAATGTTGGGAGCTGCCTGGGGATTGTCTTGAGCTTTTTGAATTTGACTCTGGATTTGGGCAGCCTGATTGCTGATGTTGGTCAATGCCTGCTGCTGCAAGGTGAGGCTATCTCGCACCACCAGAATACTGGAAAGGGTAAAGATCACCCCTAGGACCAAACAGAACATGGCCAGTCGGCGACGCCACAGGCGAAAGTCGAGAATGCCATACATGACCAGGGCCAACCCAAACAGCAACACAATGCTGCGATCGGAAACCTGCTGCATGAAGGCAACCCGCCACTGTAAGTTACCCAGGGCTGGTGGAAAGGTTAGGACCAACAGATCAACCAGAAAACCGGCCAGACAAGCAAACCCAACAATGCGGATCAGTCCTTTAGGGTTATACGATGGGGTCACGTTTGGAACTGAGATAGAAGCCATATCACCTCAACTTAAAAACACTTGTGATAGTTATTCAGGTCTTCCAGCAGTTCCGTGTTCTTCCGGATGCTTCACCCATTCATCAAACTCGTCCACAAAATTGCCATAGTTCTGTAAAGTTGACCATAGCAAGCTCACCGATCTAGCAGCGATCGCTAGACAGTTGCTGTAATAAAGTCTCAATTTGTCGATTGGTGGCCTTTAAGTGAAATCGCTGGCGGGCTTCCATCTGGGCCCGATCGGCGATCGCTTGACTGTCTTCCCGATGCTGATAGCAGTGGTGAATGACCTCAGCTAATTTTGAGACATCACCGGGGGGCGTTAACCAGCCAGTCTGGCCATGGTTCACCAATTCCACCGCTCCCCCTGCCGCTGCTGCCACAACCGGCGTGCCACATAGCATGGCTTCCACAATCACTCGACCAAAGGGTTCCGGGGCCGTGGAAGTGTGGGCGACTAAATCACAAGCGGTCATCAACGGTGGCACATCGGAACGAAACCCTAGAAAGTGAACCCGATCTTGCAGTTGCAAAGCCTGCACCTGTTGCTGAAGATACTGGACATACTCATCCTCACCAAATAAGGCATCCCCCACAAAAAGCGCCACCACCTCCTCTGGACAAGCCGTCAGGGCCTGCAACAAAATATGCTGGCCTTTCCAGGCAGACAGCCGGCTGAAGTGGCCGACAACAAATTTATCCTCTAGCTGAAGCTGCTGCTTAAGGTAAGAGGCACTTTCAGTCAGGTTTTGATAGGGCTCTGGTTGAAAGCCATTGTAGACAACATGCACACGGCTTGCCTGTCCTCCTGCTTGAATAAATGCCTGTTTCGTGGCTTGAGAATTGGCAAGAATGAGCCAGGCAAACTGATTTGCCAGGGTGATTGCCAGCCTTAAGTTGGTGCGACTAAAGTGCTCGGTGGAAAGGATATCGTGCAGATGATAGACCAGCGGCCGACGGCTAACCCAACTGGCGATCGCACCCACCACTAGCGCTTTTTGGGTATTGGCATAAATCAAATCATAGTCACGGCTGAGACGAATAATGCGCCGCACCAGCCTGAGGAGTGGACCGATGCTCTGCAACCCCTGGAAGACTCCACTTTCTTTCCGGACTGACAGCCCCTGGGTAGCCAAAAGTTGCACTGGAATCTGATGCTGTTCCAGACAAACCCGAAACGGCCCCTCCTGGAAAAGACC
>CAZBTL010000437.1:0-2083 GCA_964494755.1 uncultured bacterium
AAAGCAAGTTCAGTTTCGATCTACTAAGTCTGGGTAACCGTAGTTGAGTCCATACGTCTGTGTCGGTTGATCTTTTTGTGTACGGCACCCTGAAGCCAGGGGAGATCAGCTATCACCTCTGCGCTCAGCAGGTTTTGGAAGCCCATCCGGTGCGGGTGCGGGGGATGTTGTTCCATTTGCCTCTGGGCTATCCAGCGCTGACTCTGGAAGGTGACCAGTGGGTCTGGGGCTTTCTGCTGCGCTTTGCCGATGAAACGATTCTGGATGTGCTGGATGACTACGAAGCTCATGCCCCGGAAGTGCTGGAGCGAGAAGTGCCGGGGATTGAGATTGATCAGGTGCAGTACGACCGGCAATGGGTACAGACCTACGACTTGACTGCCCAGCCCTTTGACCGGGCCTGGGTCTATGTGATGACCCCAGAGCAGATTCAAAGTCTGGGAGGAATCTGGCTGCCAGAGGGGAAATGGAGCAGCCAGCAGACCTACCGGATGTCCTGATGGGAAGAAGTGGGCAGGCCCGATCGCGGATTAGCTGACGTGGGGGCGGAAATCGGCGCTTTAGGAATCGGCACCAGGGGTTGATCCAGAGCAATCAATAGCGGTTCCGAGGAAGGATTGGGCTGGCTGGTGGTCGCCCGTTCTTCAGGCGACTGGGCCATCTGCGGTAGGGGAGATTGGCCAAAGGGCAGCCCAGTTAGCAGAGCACCCGTAAAGAGGGCTGCGATCGCCGCTCCGCCCCAAACCAGGCGCAGATGAGAGCGGCGCTCCACCTTGGCAAAGACCTGATCCACGGTTTGTTGAACCGAGTGTTCCGGCGTGGGAGTGGGCAGACTACTAAAGCCCTGGCGTAACTTCAACAGACGGGCATGCAATCGCTGAACGGTTGGATCATTAGCCAGCCATTCCTCAACCTGCCGACGTTCTGCCGCAGTCACTTCTCCATCCAGATACGCACTCAGCAGCTCAAAGCGATCTCGCTGGATCGTTTGCCGTGTTCCAACCGGCAAATCTTCCCGACCTGTAGTAGCGGGGTCGTGGTTGTCGTTGTAAGCGTCAAATTCAGGCGTCATGGCAGCATCACTTCGATAGGGAACAGACAGCACCCGGTAATCAGTCTAATTCAGCGGTCAGCGGTGGTAAGAAAGCGACGGTAAGAATTCAGAGTTAACTTCCAATTATGTCGCACTTGTCGGAAAAAAGTTGTTGCTTACATATCTCAATGCTCCCATCAGGCATCTAAATAGGGCTGTAACTCGGACTGAAGCCGTAACCGGGCCCGGGCAATGCGGGATTTAACTGTCCCCAGAGAAACTCCGGTAATCTCGGCAATCTCTTCATAGGCCATGCCTTGAATTTCCCGCAATACGATGGTGGTGCGAAAGGCTTCCGGCAGGTCTGCGATCGCCACTCTTAGGCGGTCATAGAATTCCTCCGTGGCCAAATTTTCCTCCGGGCCTGGATCATCGGCGGCAATTTCCCAGTCAATTTCCCCATCTCCCACACTGAGAGGAGCATCCAACGACAGGGGCGGGGCGTTACGCTTGCGTTTCCGCAACTCGTCGTAAAACAAATTGGTGGCAATCCGACTCAGCCAACCCCGAAACTTTTCCGGCTCCTGTAGACGACCAATGCTGCGGTAAACCCGGATCCAGACTTCCTGCACCAGATCGGAGCGGTCTTGCCAATCGGGAGCCAGATGATAGAGTAGCCTCTCAATATGGGGCTGATAGCGCCGCAACAGTTCTGCAAAGGCAGCCCGTTCCGGTTGACGTCCGGCCTGACATTGCAAAACCAAGTCGTAGTTAGAGAGTTGTTCAACTTTTACTGGCACTTTAGGGCCTGCAGCCTCAACCGTAGACCAGGATACAGGAATAGAGTGGTCCATGGGTGGAATTCGCTCTTAAACAGTCCACCTTTTGGGACGCTCCCTGTCCTGGTAATGTTCCCGACTAAAACTTGGCCATCCAAATCCTTGGTGTCCTCTGGGCTTCCGCAGGTCAGGTTGCCACCTACCAAACTCGCATCCGGGTAGCAGTGTCAAGCCGGAGATTTTGTTGGAGCAGCATTTAGAATTCCGCATC
>CAZBTL010000438.1:0-2077 GCA_964494755.1 uncultured bacterium
CTAGATTGCTTCTCAGTTCCGACAGAGGAACTTGGAATCTGCTTCTATGACATCTACGCTTGATCAGCGGATTCAGCAGTTTTATGATGCATCCTCCGGCGTGTGGGAACAGGTCTGGGGGGAGCATATGCACCATGGCTATTACGGTCCAGATGGTTCCGCTAGTAAAGATCGGCGGCAAGCCCAGGTGGATTTGGTAGAGGAATTGCTTCGCTGGATGGAAATCGACCAGGCGGATGCGATCCTGGATGTCGGCTGTGGGATTGGGGGCAGTTCACTTTACCTGGCTGAGAAATTTCAGGCTCAGGTAATGGGTATTACCCTTAGTCCAGTCCAGTCACAACGGGCTGAAGAACGGGCGCAAGAAAGAGGTCTCGCCAGCGGGAAACCGTCGGCCCAGTTTCAAGTGGCCAACGCCCTGGATTTGCCTTTCCCAAATCAGTCGTTTGATCTGGTCTGGTCGCTGGAAAGTGGCGAACATATGCCGGACAAATTGAAGTTTCTCCAAGAGTGTTACCGGGTGTTGCGACCGGGGGGAACCTTGCTGCTGGTGACCTGGTGTCATCGCCCAACCGAATTGCAGCCACTGACGTCCCGTGAGCGCAAGCTCCTGGAAGATATCTATCGAGTCTACTGCTTACCCTACATCCTGTCTTTGCCTCAGTATGGGGCGATCGCTCAAAGCATTGGCTTTCAGAACATTCGCACTGCTGATTGGTCCGATGCCGTTGCCCCCTTTTGGGATACGGTGATGGCTTCGGCTCTGAATCCTGCGGTTTTGTGGGGGGTCCTGCAGGCTGGTTGGACTACCATTCAGGCGGCTCTGTCCCTCAACTTGATGCGTCGGGGCTATCGTCGGGGCCTGATTCGGTTTGGCCTGTTGACCGCCACCCGCTAATTGCAGCGTAAACTGACAACTGGCGGGGCTGTTGATTCGGTGAAAAGCCTGCTTAGATAGAAAAGAGAGGGCAGGATGTTTCTCGTTTCAATCACTGATGCTCATTTATGACCGATGCTTACAGTCAGCCCAACCGTGAGTGGTGGGCCCAGCGATGGATTGATGTTCTGGAATCCTTTGGCTATGCCCGTCGATTGGCTCGGGCCCGCATTTATGCGCGTGAAGGCAATGTCCTGAGCATCGAGTTTAAAGGGCCTAAAGTCCTGGCTAAGGTGCAGGGAACAGCTCCAGATCCGTATAAGGTGTCTATTTCGTTGGATCCTTTTACGGATGAACAGTGGCAGTATGTGATCGAAACGATGGCAGAACAGGCGGTGTTTTCTGCCAAATTGCTGGCGGGGGAAATGCCGCATAACATTGAAGAGGTTTTCACGGCAAATGGCTTGAGCCTCTTTCCGTTTACCAAGTTTGACATTCACAGTCGGTGCTCCTGTCCGGATCCGGCCAATCCTTGCAAGCACATTGGCGCGGTGTATTACCTGCTGGGCGATCGCTTCAGCGAAGATCCCTTTGTCCTGTTTCTCCTGCGCGGGCGCACCAAAGACCAGATTATTGAAGCACTGCGTCAGATCCGCAGTACAGGCAAGACCGAAATCAGTGAAGGGGACGCAGACCTGGAGAGCCCCATTCCGTTGCCCCCCCATCAACCACCGCTGCAAATTGATCAGTTCTGGCACTATTCGGAGCAGCTAGAGCCATCACTAGTGGTAATTGCTCCGCCACCGGGGGATGAGACCGTTCTGGACGTACTGGGACCGTTGCCTATCAAAGTTGAAAACGCTGGCAGTAATTCCGCAGCCGCCAAGGCTTCTGCCCAGGCTGCGATCGAACATTTGAAAGCCCTTTACACTGCTGTCAGGCAGCAAGCCATTCTGACGGCCATGAATGCCAGCAACGAAACCCTAGGCTAGAGTTGTCCAAGCACGACTGACCAAAACTCCGGGCGTTGCTGAACAGCCGGATGAATTGAAACGAAGTTTCAAGCATCCAGCCTCCTTTTCATCTCTTGAATCAGCCATGCCAAACTCCAAAACTAGTGTTCTGTCAAACCCTAATTTTAAGGTTAACCCATTGGCTCGTAGTCGGCGCTTTAGCGCTGAAGCGCTGACTACAAACCCT
>CAZBTL010000439.1:0-2077 GCA_964494755.1 uncultured bacterium
GTTCGGGATTAAAAGAGCGGTAGTAAAATCTCAAATTCAGTGCCAGTCTGGAATTCGTCCAAAATGATCGTTTCTGGCGATGGAACGACCTCTAGAGAGTCCCGGTTGGCCAGATCCATGACTGTTTTATCTGTTGTCGAGGACTGGCAGCGCGATCGCAACTCGAATTTGCCTCCATGCTTGGCTGTCACAATTTGATAACTGACGGTCAGGCTGGTTTCCTTGGCAGCCCGTTGCTCGATGGAACAGGATTGCCGAATCTGCTGGAGGATTTCCGGAGGTAGGCCGGGGCCATTGTCCATAATGCAGATGGAAACCCAGCGGGATTCATCCTGGTCATCGGTTAAAAGAGACCGGACCTGGGTGACGATCGCAATCTTGGGTTTGTGACCAGACAAACCTGCATCCTGTCCGGTTCGGGCGGATAGCCATTCTGGCTCCATGTGTTGACTGACTGCCTGGTTTAATTGCCGATCCACCACATCCGTCAGGATGTTCATCAACACCTGGTTCAGTTGTCCGGCGAAACAAGGCACTGGCGGCAGACGACCATATTGTTTAATCACCTCGATCTCACTGGACAGGCGGCTTTTCAGCAACAGCAGAATACTGTCCAGCATGTCGTGCAAATCTGCCGGTTTGGGATGCACTTCGTCAATGTGGCAAAAGTTCTGCAAACTGGAGGCCAATTTTGACAGACGTTCTGCGCCCTTGCGCAGGCTGGCGACGGTGCAGGGCAGATCCTGGCGCAGGTAATCCACCTCCAACTGCTCGCGCAACGATATCAGTGCGGGGGGTGGATTGGGCAGGTGCGCCTCATAGGCTGTCAACAATTGCAACAGGGCCTCGCTGTAGGAGGCCACATAGCTGAGATTGCCCCAGATAAAACTGACCGGATCCAAAATTTCATGGGCCACCCCATCTACCAACCGCCCCAGGCTTGACATCTTATCGCTTTGGATCATCTGGGCCTGGGTTCGTTCATATCGCACCTGGGTTTCAATTCCCCGGATTTGCCAGGCGGCCAGATTCAGCGTTTGCACATCCAACATGGCCCAGATGTCGGATTGAGTCTGAACCAGGAGGGGTTCGCCAAGCAGTTCCGGCGATCGCCGCAGTGCTTGCTGGGCTGCCACCAGAATCGGGGTTTCTCCAGAGAGAACCAACACATCACTGCGGGCATAACTGTGCAGCACACGCAGCGGCTGATTGAGAAATAATTCGGGGCCCAAAGGCCGGATCAAAAATTCCAGCAATCGTCGTCGCGACAGAAAACCAGTGTAGGCGTCCTGATCAACCAGAACCACACCAGGCAGGAGCGGATAGCACTCCAGGACATTAGCCAACGCACTGCCCAGACAGTTCCAATTGATTTGAAACTGATACAGTGGCAGATCATTGAGTCTGGACTCCAGGTGTAAGGACGGGTGACGCCCTTCGATCAAAATAGGAGCAACCAGCGGCGGATAAATGAGCAGCGGCGGGTTAGAACTCAAAACTTTTCATTCCCATAAGGGGGGAGCAAGCGAACCTCTGCATTCAGATTGCCCAAAGGTTCGGACTGATCAACAGACCTTGGCAGGACGGTTTTTCATCGGCAATCCTGGTTCAGCAGGGTGAGTGGGGCTGTAGTTCGAGATGTAGTTCGGGAACCCGTACAACCGGAAAAGTTGCAATTCGGAGCTTAACTGACGTAGATTAGCACTCAGAGGTTGAGAGTGCTAACTCAATCTAATGTTTCAACCTGCTAGTTTGGAGAATATTTATGGCAGCAGTTACTCTGAGCGTATCTACGGTTAAACCGTTGGGCGATCGCGTATTTGTGAAAGTCAGCGCATCTGAAGAGAAAACCGCTGGTGGGATCCTTCTGCCCGATACCGCCAAGGAAAAGCCTCAAGTGGGCGAAATTGCCGCTGTAGGCCCTGGTAAGCGGAGTGATGACGGCACCCGTCAGGAATTGGAAGTAAAGGTCGGAGATAAGGTGCTTTACTCCAAGTACGCTGGTACCGACATCAAACTGGGTAACGAAGAGTACGTCCTGCTTTCAGAAAAGGACATTCTGGCCATCGTTGCCTAG
>CAZBTL010000440.1:0-2063 GCA_964494755.1 uncultured bacterium
GCAAACACCAGGTTGTTGCGATAGGTGAGAATTTGCCGCAGTTGGGCATCGGAGAGGTGTCCCATCCCTTCTCCGGTGACCACCCGCGCTTTGTTGCCAACCAGCCCAATCTGGCGGGCGATCGCTTCGGCGGTCAAACCATAATCGCCGGTAACCATAGTGACCGCGATACCAGCTTCATGGCAACGGGCGATCGCTTCCGGCACTTCTGGTCGAGGTGGGTCAAACATGGCCGCCAGGCCGATGAAGGTTAGTTCCTGTTCCAGTTCCTGGGGTTGATAGGTCAGCAATTCCTGGTCACCTTTACGAGCCGCCAACCCCAGGACTCGAAACCCATCCCTGGCCAGGTCGTCGTTAGCTGCAGCTACTTCGCCCCGGTCTGCGTCACTTAGTTCTTGCACCTGGCCACCCCTTAAAAGCCAACGACAACGACGCAGAACCTCTAATGGGGCTCCCTTGGTAAAGGCCAGATAGGGGCGATCGTTGGTCCACAGATTAGCCTGCTGCCAGTCCAGCACAACGGTCATCATGCGGCGGCGAGAGTCAAAGGGAACCTCCCGCAAGCGGGGTGATTGACGTTGCAGATCCGCCGGATTGAGACCCGCTTTGGTGGCTGCAACAACCAGCGCGGCTTCCGTCGGGTCCCCGATTTCCTGCCAGCGGCTGGGTCCGGTGAGATGAACCAGGCGAGCATTGGAGCAAAGGGCAGACCCGGCCAGTAACAGATTGACCTGCCAGGGCGCCGCCAGACCGGCAGGAATCTGAAGGTTGCCAACGGTGGGGTCGTAACCAGCCCCTGTGACACCAACCACAGAAGAAACCGAGTCTCCTGGCTGGCCATCTGGTAGATTGGGCACCCACAGCGCCCGCACCGTCATCTCATTTTTGGTCAGAGTGCCCGTCTTGTCTGTACAGATGGTATTGACGGCGCTGAGCGTCTCCACGGCAGATAGGCGACGCACCAGCGCATTGCGTCTGGCCATCCGTTTCACCCCCATGGCCAGCGACAGGGTAACCGTTGGTAACAGTCCTTCCGGCACCAGGGCCACGATGATGCCGATCGCGAAGACAAAGCTTTCCTTGAGTTCCATGCCCACCAGAAAGGAGGTCAGGAAGAACACAATCGTGCCTACACTGACCGCAATCGTGGTTATCACGCGCACGATACGGGCGACCTGCACTTCCAGAGTGCTGGGTTCCCGCTTCACCATCGTGGTCAACCGGGCCACGTGGCCAAATTCGGTTTGGGCCCCAGTGGCATAGACGACAGCGGTAGCCCGTCCGGCTGCTACGGTCGATCCAGCCAGCACCAGATTCCGCACTTCAGCCGGTTGCACCCGTTCCTGTTGGGGGGTTTCCCCTGGTTGCAAGAGGGTCTTACCAGCCCGCAGGGGCACCACCTGACGCGGCTGAACCGCTTCGGCCTGACGAGCCACCGGCAGGGATTCCCCGGTCATGACTGAGACATCGACATAAAAGCTTTCGGCTGCAATCACCCTAGCGTCGGCTGAGATGCGATCGCCCTCCTCCAACTGGATCACATCCCCCCGCACCAATTCCCTGGCGGGCAGCAGTTCTAGCCCCCCATCCCGGAAAACCCTGGCCTGCACTGGTAGGACTTTCTTCAAAGCGGTCAGCGCCCGTTCAGCTTGATATTCCTGCCAGAAACTAAAAATGGCATTGATCCAGATCACAGCCCAAATAGCCCACCCGAGCTGGGGGGTGCCGGAAATAAACGCTAAAACTCCGGCCACCCAGAGCAGCAAGGCCATGAAGTGGGTCAACTGGTCGGTAAACCGCAGAATCAGGGGCCGGTGGGGCGGTTCCGGCAGTTCATTCCAACCATACCGTTGTAGCCGTTCCTCCGCTTCTACTGCCGAAAGACCCTGGGGTGAAGTATCGAGAGACTGATAGACTTCCTCAACCGTCAGGGACCAGATCGGGTGATGGGAGTTCATAGATTCAGGGAGCCAAAGATTACTTCAACTTCTGAATTCTGACCGGAGGAGGCTTAAATTTCAATCTTTACCCTTGTTGTCACCGCCCCTACTGATGTGTCAAGA
>CAZBTL010000441.1:0-2033 GCA_964494755.1 uncultured bacterium
GGGCAGCAGCCAAAGCCAGGATTGCTGGCAGGAGATATGGCGATCCGATCAGGATGGTGAAAGGTTTCCGCAGGAAATCCTGCTTACAAAGCCCTTTCACCATCCAGGCATTCACCAATCAAATAGGATTGCTATGGGAGATAGAAAGCAGGCGGCAGAAGTCACTCAGCAGGATTTGCCATGAGGCTGGGCCCAGGAAAACACTTTGTCGAGGGAGAAATGCTTTACTGCAAAAACGTGCCCCTGGCCACCAGTTGAACTGTTCCGCCGACTTCAACCTGGAGGGTGTCCCCAACTGGCGTTGCCCGCAGGTGTAATAGGGATGGTCTGCCAATTTCATAGCCCTGTTCAACCCGCACCTCCACTGGTCGATCGCCGAGATAGCGATGGTGGGCCAGGTAAGCCGCAAAACAGCCATTGGCGCTGCCGGTTGCTGGATCCTCCGGAATGCCCATAGCATGGGCAAACATGCGGGCACTAAACTGGTTGGTCGGCTGGCGGGTTTCAGGGCAAAAAATGAAGATCATCTTTGCTGATAAGGGTTCCACCAGAGCCAGCAGTTGCTCCACATTCACCCGCATCTGTTGTAAGGCAGCTAAGGTTTTTAGCGGCACAAGCAAAAAGGGAACCCCGGTTGAAACAATCTGGCAGGGAAATCGGCTATCCAGATCGCTGATCGGCAAACCCAAGACGGGAGCGATCGCCGCAGCACTGACGATCTCACCAAAGGCTGGCGCATTTTGTCGCATCCAGATCAGGTCTGGTTGGCCATTGCGGTAGGAAAAGGTTACCGGAATGGGGCCCACCTTCAGGTTCAGGAACAAATGATCGACGGGTTGCTGCAGGATGACTTGCTGCAAGACGAAGGCGGTGCCCAGGGTGGGGTGGCCGGCAAAGGGCAGTTCCTGGGTTGGGGTGAAGATCCGCACGTCGTATCCCCCGGCTTGTAATTCAGGGGACAGAATAAACGTTGTCTCTGAAAAATTGATCTCCCTGGCGATGCGTTGCATCTGCTCGGTGGTCAGATGGCCCGCCTGGGTGAAGACGGCCAACTGATTGCCGCTGTACTTTTCTTCAGCAAAGACATCGACCATGCAAAAGGGCAAGCCGTTGGCATCTGAAGTCACGTCATCAGGCGAGATCGCTGGAACCATCGGGGTTGTCAGAGGAGGAGGGAGGCTGGCAGTAGCTGGATTACGCCGGAATTCCTGGCTGGGTCAGGGTACAATTCTCCGCCGCTGAGGGCCGACTCCAGCTCAATTGGCTTACAATCAAAACTCTATCAGTCTTTCCTTTCACTGCTCCAATCACTGCTCCAAAATGAGTTCATTTCGTGTGGGCGTAGCTGGCCCAGTGGGTTCTGGCAAGACGGCACTAGTCGATGCACTATGTAAAGCGATGCGCCATCGCTTCCGGTTGGCTGTGGTCACCAACGACATCTATACCCAAGAAGATGCCCAATTTTTAGTCCGCAGTCAGGCCCTGGAACGAGATCGCATTGTGGGCGTGGAAACGGGCGGCTGTCCCCATACCGCCATCCGGGAAGATGCGTCCATGAACCTGGCGGCGATCGAAGACCTGGAACAGCGGTTTCAGGATTTGGACCTGGTCTTTGTGGAAAGTGGCGGCGACAACCTGGCGGCTACTTTCAGTCCAGAGCTGGTCGATCTGACCATTTATGTGATTGATGTGGCCGGTGGCGACAAAATCCCCCGCAAGGGCGGCCCAGGCATCACCAAGTCAGACCTGCTGGTGATTAACAAAATTGACCTGGCTCCCTATGTCGGGGCTGATTTAGAGGTGATGGACCGGGATGCCAAAAAAATGCGGGGGTCTAAACCGTTCATTTTTACCAACTTGAAAACCCAGGAAGGACTGCCAGCCATCATTGAATTCATCCAGACGGAAGCAAATCTAGCGACTGCCATTTAGGCAAAGCCAGTCGAGTTAAGCGTACAGGCGATCGCTCCAGGCATGGCTAGTGTTCTATCAAACCCTAATTTTAAGGTGAACCCATTGGCTCGTAGTCGGCG
>CAZBTL010000442.1:0-2029 GCA_964494755.1 uncultured bacterium
GGTTCAATTCCTGTTACTGCCCCTGTTGTGGTTTACCTCGAACGGTGGGAGATCCGTTCCGATGACGAGGAACCTGGATCCGGCGAGGCAAGTTCTGTCGGCCCAGGCCGTAGTCCAATCGCCAGCATCTGCCTCCTACCGTCTGACACCAGCCTGTGAGCAAGCCCTGGCGGCAGCCACCCAACCGAGAGCAGACTTGGCGGATCGGTTGCGGGAAGTGACCTGTTATCACCAGGCCGGATTTCGTCGCCTGGAAGCCTACGCTCTCAGCCGCATTGGCAAACAACTGGCCCGTCAGAACCAGCCCACTGCCGCGATCGCTTTTTATAAGCAAGCCCTGTCGCTGGTGGAATCGGTGCGGCGAGATTTGCAAGTGGTGGAGTCGCTGGGTCGTCGCTTTGACCTGCCCCCTGGACAACTGCAACGACCCCTGGTGGAAACCTTTGCTAAGGATGTGTATCGACCCCTGGCGGACTTGCTGTTACAGCAAGATCGGGTTTGGGAAGCGCAGCAAGTCCTGGATTTATTGAAAATTGAGGAGTTGCGCAACTATCTCAACCATCTGCGCGGCACGGTGTCAACCTCAGCTCCGGAGGCGTTGCCGCCAGAACAGACTATCCTGTCCCGGTTTGAGAATTTACAAGCCCGGGCCATTCAGGTGGGCAAGGAACTGGCCCAATTGCAGGACCTACCCCCCGATCGCCGCACACCTGAACAACAACAGCAACTCATTACCCTGGTTACCGCCGAACAGGAGTTAAACCGTCAGTTCAATACCTTTATCGATAGTCCGGATGTTGTAGCGGCGATCGATCAACTCAGTCGGGCCGAACGGCGGCAGAATATCAATCTGGAGGATTTGAACAGTCTACGCGGTGTTCTGCGCCAGATGGGCAATGCGGTTCTGCTCTATCCCCTGATTCTGGAGGATCGCCTGGAGTTGGTTCTGACTACTGCTGATGCGCCGCCCATCCACCGGACGGTCAGACTGAAACGAGCTGAGCTGAATCGGGCGATCGCGGCCTTTCGTAGTGCCTTAGCCCAGCCGGACTCGAACACCACCGAGTTGGCCCGCCAGTTCTACCTCTGGTTGATCCAGCCGATTGCAACTGATCTGACCGCCGCCAATACCCAGACGATCATCTATGCCCCCGATGGACCCTTGCGCTATATTCCCCTGGCCGCTTTGTATGATGGCCAAGGCTGGCTGGTGCAGCGGTATCGCATCAATAACATTACGGCCCGTTCCCTGACGAATTTGGCTGCCTCAACGCAGGTGCAACTGCGGATCCTGGCCGCCGCCTTTGTGCAGGGGCAATACAACGTCCAGGTGGGCAGCCGCCGCTTCGATTTGCAGGGGTTGCCCTTTGCTGACAAGGAAGTGCAGAACCTGCAGGCAATCGCCCCCGACACCACCCTATTGGTGGACCAGGCATTTACCCCATCTGCACTGGTGCCTCGCCTGAATGACTTCCAGATTATCCATCTGGCCACCCACGCTGCCTTTCTGCCGGGCCAGCCGGAAGACTCCTTTATCCTTTTTGGCAATGGCGATCGGGTAACCTTGCGCGATATCGAGACCTGGTCCGTGCCAAGGGTAAATCTGGTGGTCCTGAGTGCCTGCGAAACGGGTATGGGTGGCCAACTGGGCAACGGCGAGGAAATTCTGGGGCTGGGCTACCAGTTTCAACGGGCTGGCGCTAAAGCGGCGATCGCCTCCCTCTGGTCGGTCCATGACGGGGGCACCCAGGTTTTGATGAATGCGTTTTACGGCGCCTTAAAGCAGGGCATGAGCAAAGCGGAAGCCCTCCGGCAGGCCCAGATTGCCTTGATTACCGGCAATTTCTCTGCTGTGGGTGGACAACCCGGACGGACGGCGGGAGCCTCCAGCCTGACGGCGACCCTGACCAGCCCGCCTATCCGTCTAAACCAGCCCTTCTACTGGGCCCCCTTTATCCTGATTGGCAATGGCCTATAGGGAACCCCATATCTGTAGGGAACCCCATATCTGTAGGGAACCCCATATCTG
>CAZBTL010000443.1:0-2016 GCA_964494755.1 uncultured bacterium
TAGTCGGCGCTTTAGCGCTGAAGCGCTGACTACAAACCCTAATTTCTAGAGTTGGCGCTGCACTAGTCTGGATTGGGATGATCTGCAACTGGAATAATCGGCGCTGCATCGGCGGCCAAGAGCAATCAACCTATGCCAGCGGCAGCCTCCGGTTCGCCAAAATTTTCTTGGGCAGCAATCCGTGCACGCCTTTCTGGGGTGTGTTGAC
Organism: uncultured bacterium; assembly: GCA_964494755.1. GTDB lineage: Bacteria > Cyanobacteriota > Cyanobacteriia > Leptolyngbyales > Leptolyngbyaceae > CAZBTL01. The sequence goes on from CAZBTL010000443.1 coordinate 209, forward strand.
CACCTGGGTAATGTGAAAGTTGACCGCCGGACTGCACTACCAACGCTGGTTTCAGTTGGGCAGAAAACCCACCCAAATGAACCGTTTTGCAGGTGCCTTGAGGTCGTGGGTCATCATCAGAAAGGCTGTAAGGTTGGGTGTATAGAGTTGGGCCAGACAGGGGAAAGGACGTTGCCTCGGCGGAGCCGGATTCAGGGAGCGGAAGCATTTCTCACCGATTCATCCTTGCGGTTGCTGAAGGTGATGGCGTTACTGATGCGGTGTTGATCATAACTTGGGAGTCATAACTTGGGAGATGGTTGGCCCAAGCATTGGCAACAAACGGTCACTATTGGTTATCCATAGGGGGTTCCGTCTTTATGGGTAAATTGCCAGTTGCCGTCCACCAACACCGCCTGGAGATCGTCATCAGGGTAGTGTCCTGTATCTCCGAGCGTGCGATCGCCTACTTCGAGATACACCACATCCTCCGCTGTTTCGTTGATCAAATGGTGCGCATTACCGGTACCTGCTTTGAAACCTGCACACATTCCCGGCGCGAGCACCGTGCGGCCGGTATCGGTATGTAGGGTGGGATGTCCCTGCAGAATATAGATGAACTCGTCCTGTTTGGTATGCGCATGGCGGAGGGACGAAACGGCATGGGGGGCCAGTCGGGTGAGATTGACCCCAAAGTTGGTAAGGCCAAACAGATCGCCCAGTGGACGTTTCTCTCTGCCTGCCATCCGCGCGGCAAAGGGTTCTGGGTAGTGGGAGGGCTTGGTTCGGGCAGGCGCCTCAGAGGCATTGACAGCAATGGCATTGCTGGCGATTGGCCCTGTTTCGTGTGACATACCGGTCTCCTGAGACGGGATGATGGACTATTCTGTCGCAGTTGTATGCAACTGATCCGCCAGTTCAGTAATTTCATCGCGCATCGCCAACCGACTCAACCAATGAGGCGGGATGCCTGAGGTTCCGTAATATGCCCCCGCCACTTGACCGCAAATGGCAGCCGTTGTGTCTGCATCATCCCCCAGGTTAGTCGCAGCCAGGATTGCCTGTTCATAGGTTTCGGTGCTCCAGAAACACCACAGTGCTGCTTCTAGACTTTCGGTCACATAGCCGGTGCCACGAATTTCGTGAACTGATTTCTGTTGATAGTCCCCGCGGGCGATGGCTTGAATGGAAGGAGATGGGACGATCGCTGGGTCGCTGTCAAACAAAATCGCGGCCTTGCTGGCTCCTGAGAAGGCCCGGAACAACAGGTCTGCTAATAATCGACTGGCATCAATACATTCTGCGGCCCCGTGGGTGGTGCGGCAACTTTCGGCGGCAAAATGCAACATGCGATCGCGATCGGGAAAATAAAACATGGGAACCGGCGCCAACCGCATCAGACAACCATTGCCAGCCGATCTGGGATGGGTCGAACCGCTAAATGGATTCCCTGATCGTTTATATTGCTGCAGGGCTTGGCTGACCGTGTTGCCAATATCAAAGCAGCGACCCGTACTGCTGAGATATCCCTGCTCGTACCATTGACAGTACCGATTCATTTGATCTTGGGCATCAAATGCGCCCACCTCGATCAGACTGGTCGCCAGACACAAGGCCATTGATGTATCGTCGGTCCATTGACCGGGCTGGAGATTAAACGGCCCGCCACCCACCATGTCGGTTACCGGCGAAAATGAACCTCGACGCTGAAATTCGACCGTTGTGCCAACGGCATCGCCCGTCGCCAGTCCTAATAAACAGCCCCGAAATCGGTCTAGTAAATCCATAAGACGATTCATTCCTGGGTCAATTGGAGGGAATGATAGTTA
>CAZBTL010000444.1:0-2000 GCA_964494755.1 uncultured bacterium
TTTTGGGAGAAGGGGTTGGGGGATGAGGGCAAATTTGCAAAACTGGGATGCACTCCATCAACCTGGTCGGTGAAATTCTGATCTAAGGGTTGAGTTTGCCTGCGGGAAACGATGGGGGTCAAAAAATAGAACCTTCCTCCGGATGCTGGGAAGAAGGTTGGAACAGGGGCTGAGGAATGCCTGACGATGCTGCAATCGAAGGAGAAGCTGATTGGCATGACGCTGTTCTGAATCTTGTCCATTGAGACTGTTGCAGATTTACAGAGCACGATGTTTTTCTACTTGCTGGTCAAAATTTCTATTTTGACTGGAGAGGTTTCTGTTAATCGAATTGCCTGGGCTGCACCCAAGGAGGATAAGCAGACTGAGTATAGTCACGATAAGCCATTGCCAATAACGAGAAAAAGAAGTGATACAAAAGGCAACGTATCGCAACATTAATACTTCCAGAAAAAATTCCGAAAACTCCTCAATTCATTGCTTAGACTGTCTCTTGACGACTGTTTTGACGGATCAATTATCGATGTAATTGCATTTTTGGGATAGGTGAACTTGATGTTCAGTTTCATAATTATATTGGTAGGTTCGGGGCTTTAAGTTTTGTCAAAGGAAAAAGTTTGATTTCCGAGCTAGACTGAATTTAAGTTCCTGCTGGTGCAGCTCAGTTAGTTAACGTCATTTTGCAGGTGCATCCTTTACCCTGTCTGCAATTTAGTCAGGGGCGATTGTGGCTGGTCAGACAGTGGTGACCGTTCATTCTTCACATTAGAAACGGTTTTGATTATGTTCAGGAATCAAGTTTTTATCTTATTGCTGATGACTTGTGCTTCCCCAATGCTTGGTGTATCTGGGGTTCTGGCGCAAACATTCACTTCCTCTGCTACTCAGGCGGAAACTGGCTTAAAAACGACAGAGCAGGTTTTGAATCAGGTCTGTGACTTTTTTAAGGCCCAGAAGTCCTTTACCTATGAGATGGATATAACCTACGAGGATGTGCTGGACTCTGGGTCAAAAGTGCAATATAGCGCTTATCAGAAAACCTGGGTGGAAAAACCCAATCGGATGCGATCGGATTATGTCGGCGATCAGCGTGTCACTCGCTTCTATTACGATGGCCAGAACTTCAGCTTGTTTGCTCCTGATCTGGACTATTACGCCACCAAAGCGGCGCCAGAGTCCCTGGATGCGGTTCTAGACAAGATTGATCAGAAGTTTGGCATTACGATTCCCATGTCGAATTTGGTGGCCAGTGACCCCTGTGCTGACATGAAGGCCGATGTGCGAAGCATGATCTTTGTTGGCAGCAATATGGTGAATCGCATCCCGATGTATCAGATTCTCATGCAGGGGCAAGAGCGCGATTATCAAATCTGGGTGACGCGGGATCCCCAACCGTTGCTCAAGAAAGCCATCATTACCTACAAGACCCTACCCGGTTCTCCTCAATACACAGCGGTGTTTTCCAATTGGAACTTTAACCCCAACACGCCAGCCGAGACTTTTACCTTTAGCCCTCCGATCGGTGCAAAAAAGATTGAGTTTCTGCCGACTCAGGTTCTACCGGCTTCCGTGACGGGCGGTGCGCCACAGAATAATGTTGCTGCACCGACTGAGCCTCTGCCAGCCAATGGCACCAATAATCTTCCGCAGCAATGGTGAAATCAAGGAAGTTAAGTCATGAAACGATTTCTACGTCAATGTGTGTCTGTCCTGTCTGTATTAGTTTTGAGTGCCAGTTTACTGCCGATGGAGGATGCCTATGCTCGCGGTGGCCGTGGCGGAGGTGGTGGTTTCAGCCGCAGTGGAGGCTCTCGTGGGGGGGGAGCGTCTCCCCGCGTCAACACGAATGTGAGTACGCAGAACCGGGGTAACTTTAAGAATTATTCTCAACCCTCCTACAACCGTCCTCAGGGGCAGCAGAATCGCCAGTCGAATGTCCAGAATCGCCAGGGAGAACGGCAAACCACCCAACAAAACCGTCAGGGAGAGCGGCAAACCAC
>CAZBTL010000445.1:0-1999 GCA_964494755.1 uncultured bacterium
CTGCTGGGGAACTGTCGGTTTGCCCATTACGTCCGGTAAACTGGAATCCCTGATCCCTGGACTCTGAATCTCTGGATCGCAGTTGATCGGAAGGTGCTGCTTCTGCTTAACCGCAGCCAGGTATACTAAGGAGTCCAACAATTACCGACGATAGTGTAGTTGAACCTGATGAGATACCTGACCCAACCAGCCTGGGCTCGCCGCAAGCATTCCCGTCGTTGCACCGGCAATCTGACTCGCAAGGAACTGGATTTGTTGCTCCTGGCAGGCTGCTCCTGTTTGATGACACTGTTGTCTCACCCGATCGCCCATGCGGCCTCGGTTCAACCAGTGGCCAGTCATGTTCGCATCCTGGCGACTCAGGTCAGCATGACGCCGCTGAATCTGAGCAGCCAATTTCATGTTCTGAAGCCTACCAACTCAGCCGAAATCACCGAAGAAGAGGACGTTTAGCAGGGGGGTGAAATTCCGTAACATCTAGTTACCCAATAAATGTGCGACCTGCTCAAATACTTTCGTCAGACAGGCCAAATCTGGCTTACCTTACCGCACTTTAACCTGCCAGAGAATAGCGCTTCTATGGTTGAAACTGGGTCAGCAACCAGGCTCCCACTTGGGATTGGTCGGTTTCTCGACTGCGACGGAGGGCTGCTTCCAGGGTGGCGATCGCCAGTCCCGGTAAGACCTGAGAAACCTGAATCCGGTGACTGCCCTGATTGGCAATGGCATAGGCAAGAATTTGAGCATTTTGCCCATCGACTACCCAATATTCGGCAACGCCCAACTCTTCATACAGGGCTCGTTTGGTTCCCACATCATCCAGCAAAGAAGATTTCGCCACCTCAATTACCAAATTTGGGGCCGGATACTGATCCAGATTGACAATTCCGGTTCCACTGGGGATAGCTTGAGCCCGGCTGCCAAGGTAATAGGAGACATCTGGCTGACATTCACGCAAACCCGTTTTGCGTAGAGTGGTGGTGTCCAAACCAGTCGCGGGAATCCCCCTCAGGGCAGCAAACAGGTTCACTGCAAAAATAATGATCACATGGTCTGAACCGTGATCAAAGCTGACTGGCAACATCTCGATCCGGGCATGTCCCTGATAGTAGTAGCTCTTCGCTTTTTCAAAGACCGAATTTTCAATCACCCGGACATACTCATCCCAAGGCATGGCGATCCAGGTATCTGTGGATGGTTTGGTTTGTACATCGGTCATGATTAAACCCTCCTACCCAGCAGTTAAACCTGTTTCCTAAGTCAAGTCTACTTAAGGTTTCAAGGCAAGTGCCCTGGCCATCAGGTGACCTGGGGCAGCGTCGTCCAGAGGAAAACAATGAAGGTGGCCAGGGCTAACAGCAAATGGATTAACTTACCTACCAGCGTGCCCACCACAATGCCCAAAGCCGCCTTGAAGGCCACTACCAGATCACGGCGAAACAAAAACTCGCCGACCATGGCTCCCAAGACCGGCCCCAGAATGATGCCCAACAGCGGTCCCCCGATCGGTAAGGCTGGCAGTAAGCCCAAAATGCCAACTATCAGGCCAACCACAGCGCCGATTTGACCCCATTTGCTGGCACCGGCTTGCTTCGCTCCCAGATAGGTGGCCAGAAAATCAATGCCGATGCTCAATAGCAAAGCCACCAGGGCCACTGGCAAGGCCACGCTGACACTGCTAAAGCCTTTCACTAATCCCCAGGCCACGACAGCCAGGGCAACAAGCGCAACACCAGGTAACATCGGCACGATCGCACCAATTACTCCAATCGCCATCACAGCTACCAGCAGCCAGTAAAGCCAGGTCAGATTTGCCATCTTTTTACCCAGTGGACAGTCTTTATCTATCCTAAGACAAGCCTCCAGTCATGGAGCGAGATTGCAATGGGATCGTACTCCGACCGTCAGTCAACTCAGCCCCAATCCGCTCCGACCATTGCCGACATTCGCCCCGCTGATGTTAACCAGGTGTTTCAAAATGCGGGCCACTCGCAGTAAG
>CAZBTL010000446.1:0-1963 GCA_964494755.1 uncultured bacterium
CTACTTTACCCCTGGTGATTGGTTTCACGGGGTTGAGGGGGGAGACAAGCTGCAACCGGGTTGGAGTCAGCAAAGATTGTGGATGCTGTGGTACGCAATGATGGGTGCATCGGTTGTGGCCAGTGCATCTCTTGCTTCGTCCAGGAAAAAGAAAAGACCAGTTCCCTAAATTCTGGCTACAGATAGAGCCTCCAGAAGCAATGCTGTTCCGGCGATCGCGGCAATGGTGTTGGTCGTTAATCCTGGTTATTGCTCAGGTATTAATTGGCGCAGATCAGGTTGCATTACAGGTTTTCAGGTCATCGTTGGGTGATCTCAACATAGCTAACCGCTGAAATCCTACTCTCCCTGTCCTTTCTGCGGCAAGGTCACCGTAATGCAGGTGCCCTGGTCGGGTGTGCTGTTGAGTTGGATCTGGCCCCGGTGGTTTTCGACAATCGCCTGGGCGATGGCTAGCCCCAATCCCGAACCGGCGCTGGAGGATTGGCTGCGGGCTGGATCGACTCGATAGAAGCGATCGAAAACGTTGGGCAGGACATCAGGGGCAATGCCGATGCCGGTGTCTCGCACTGTGACTTGCAAGGAGGGGGAACCGGATCGACCGATGCGGTCTAGTTCGACTTCGACCTGACCACTGGCTGGGGTGTATTGTAAGGCGTTGCTGACCAGGTTGGTAAACAAGCGGGCCAATTGGTCGCGGTCGGCTAACAGGACAGTACTGGCGTTTGGTTTGACGGAAGGGGCCTGGGTGAGGGCGGTCTGGGTGGGGCCAGAGGTTAGAGGAGTAGTAGAGATACCTGGGCTGGCTGCAGCTGTTGGATGCGGTTGCAGTCGCTTAAAGGTTAACTGGATTCCCTTTTCCTGGGCGATGGACTGCTGCTCTTCCAGGATTTCCCCTAGTAGGGTTTCCAGATCTACCGATGTCCAACGGGATTGCACCATGCCGCTGTCCTGACGGGCCAGAAACAACAAGTCATCCACCAGTCGGCCTAATCGGCGGGTGAGCCGCTCAATCACCCGCAGATGGGACTGTTGCATCTGCAAATCCGGTTCCGGATCTGCCAGGGCTACCTGGACGTTGGTTTGAATAATGGCGATCGGATTGCGTAACTCATGGGAGGCGTCGGCTGTAAACTGTTTCAGCCGTTGATAGGACTCCCGCACTGGTTCCATAGCCAGACCGGACAGCAACCAGCCGATCGCTCCCACGGCAGTGATCATACCTGCCGTCCACCCCAATAGATCCAGGAATAGTTGGCGGCTGGGTTTGGTGACCTCAAACCAGGGATGGCTGACTCGCAAGTAGCCCAGTACTTGTTGGCCCACTTCAACTCGCTGGGTCACCTGCCGCAATATTTGGTCCCCAGACAGATGAACGGTCTTGCCATTACTGTTGAAGCTCAACGGAACATCCAGGGGGTCCGATAGGCTAGACCAGCGGAGTTCCCCTGTGGGGCTGAACCATTCCAGATCAATGTGGTCGTCCTCCAGGGTGGCGGCGTTGTCTCGGAAACTGCTTTCCACATTTACTTGCAGTGGGCCGCCTTCCTGATGCAGGTTAACTGGCTCGATTACCAGCGATCGCTGCATCACCTCTACAACATGGTTCAGGGTGTCATCAATCCGCTCAATCAGGGTCGAGCGAACGTAAAGATAAACTCCGCTGGCAAACAGCAGCAGCAGGATGGCGGTGACGGTGGTGTACCAGAGGGCAAGTCGCCGACGGGTGGTTTGAAACATAGGGTGTATACACCAGATAGGCAGTCAGGAACCAGGATTCGCTTGCTTTCCCCATCGCTTGCTTTCCCAAAAGAGTAACCCGCGTTTTGGGGAAGGTGCAGAAAAAAGATGATTGGGGACTCCTACTGATGAGTTTAGACTGCCTTGTCTGGCTCTATAGCAATCCTATTTGATTGGTGAATGCTTGGATGGTGAAAGGGCTTTGTGAGAAGGATTTCCTGCG
>CAZBTL010000447.1:0-1896 GCA_964494755.1 uncultured bacterium
CTAGTCATCCCTAAGCAACAACTAACTGCATATTTCTGATGGCACAACATACCAGCTATCTTAAGTCTGACCTGATTGCTGGATCCGCACAATCAGGCGAAAGCCTAAATGGGAAGTGGATGTGTCAATCGGTTCGGCCATGCGGGCGGGTGGCCGATAGCGGCGGCAATAGCTGGGGGCGCATAAAAAGGAGCCGCCCTTGATGACCTTGCGGGGAATTTTGACATCGGGCATCTGGGGGTCATAGCTGGCATCGCGATCGCCGCCGCGGGGGTTGACCAGCGTGCCGCAACAGGAGTCTTGCTTAATCTGGTTGTGTTCCTGATACCAGTCGGTGGTCCACTCCCAGACATTGCCAATCATGTCGTAAAGGCCATAGCCATTGGCTGGAAACACTCCCACTGGTGAAGTGCGCTCGTAGCCATCAGTTTTCAGATTTTCCCAGGGGAACTCACCCTGCCAGGTATTGGCCATCATTTTGCCGTTCGGATGCAGTTCATCGCCCCAGGCAAATTCGCTTTTCTCCCGACCACCCCAGGCGGCAAATTCCCACTCTGCCTCGGTGGGCAGTTCCTTGCCGATCCATTGGGCATAGGCTGCCGCATCTTCGTAGGTGAGATGCACCACCGGATGATTTTCCCGGCCTTTGATGGAACTGCCAGATCCCTCCGGATGACGCCAGTCGGCCCCAGCAAGGTAGGACCACCAGTTGTAATGGCTGCCCCGATCCACTGGGCGATCGGGTTTCACAAAGACGCAGGAGGAGGGCTGCAAAAGCTCTGGTTGGGCGCCGGGATAGTTGTCAGGATTGACCGGCCGCTCAGCGAAGGTGACATAGCCGGTGGCTTTGACAAACTTCTGGAATTGGGCGTTGGTCACCAGGTACTTATCCATCCAGAAGCCAGTGACAGTCACCGGATGGGCTGGCGCTTCTTCGGCATAGTGGTGATCTGAACCCATCACGAAGGTGCCACCGGGAATCCACACCATGTCTTTGGCGGGTGGCCGACCGGGTGGTCTGGCAGGAACTTTCGGTGAACTTGGGGTTGTCCGGGTTACATTGCTCATGGCTAATACTGATTGAAGTACACAGTTGTCCCAGGTCATGGCCGCCTACCCGCAGCGAGTAGGCGTTGCTATCGGTGTAACGTTTGCAATGCCCACTGAAGTTGAACTTAACCAGTAAGGGTCAACCACGATTAGTTGTGGGCGGCCAGCAGCGGCTTGCAGGTCAGCAGTGGGTTGGGCTGCCGGAGTGACTGGGGCGTCCACAGCAGCAACTTGGGCTTCAATCTCTTGCCAGCATTTCTGCTTGCCGGGGATTTGCTCCACAATTAGCAATTGGTGTTCGTTGTTGCCGTAGGGAGAGGCGATCGCAATAAATTGAGACTGGTCTACCTCTTGCAGGGTAAACTCGGTCGCGATCGCGGAAGGCATCATCAGCGTGACTATCCCTGAACTAATAGCAAACAGCGGCCAAAGTAAGGGTTTATAGAGTCTCTTTTTAATTCCCATCTGTATATCCTCCAATATTTAAGCTCGCAAACAAAGAATCTGGCGAACTTGATGCACTGCGAGAGCAATGATTTCTGCAGCCTGATCAATTTCAACGTCGGTTGTGGGCTTGCCAATGCCAATTCTGAAAGCGCTTTCAATGCGATCTGCGGCAAGGCCAAGGGCTTGCAACACGTGAGATGGGGTTTCTACCCCTGATGAGCAGGCTGAGCCAGTAGAGATGGCGAGCTGATGGCGAATTCTAGCCATAACAGCACTATTGAGAATGCCAGGGATGGAAATGTGTAGATTGCCTGCTAGACGGTGTTCCATATCTCCATTGACGACCAAATCCGGAATTTTCCCTAGAAGTAGATTCTGTAGCCTGTTGCGCTTAGCTGC
>CAZBTL010000448.1:0-1835 GCA_964494755.1 uncultured bacterium
GTCAGTCCTGTTCCCATCCTAATGTCGTCCGTTCCATCACCAGGTTTGCCCGATGCAGATCCGGATTGCCACCTTCACCGTCCATAAGCGGTTCGCTCTGACCATTAGCCGGGGCACGACGGCCCAAACCACCAATGTCTGGGTGGAGGTTGAACAGGACGGCATTCGGGGCTGGGGTGAGGCTTCTCCCTTTTCCATCGGCGAATTTCCCCAGAGTACGACGGCGATCGCCCAATCGTTGCAAAAAATCGCCCCCTTACTGAAAGCGGTTAGCCCCCTGGAGCGGCAACGAATTGAATCCCTGATGAATCAAACCCGCCTGTCCTCTGGCGCCAGGGCTGCCCTGGATATTGCCCTGCATGACTGGTTGGGCAAACAGGCCAATCTGCCCCTCTGGCAACTGTGGGGATTAGATCGCGATCGCATCGTTCCCACCTCCGTCACCATTGGCATCAGTGATCCAGAGACAGCCCAACAGCAAGTCAGGCACTGGTTGGGCAAAGGAACCGTTACAACTCCTGGCCATGCAATCCAGGCCTTGAAATTGAAACTAGGCAGTCCGGCCGGTCTAGAAGCGGATCAGGCGATGGTGCAGGCAGTCCAGGCAGTGGCGCCAAATATCCCGCAAATCAGTGTGGATGCCAATGGCGGCTGGAGCCTAAACCAAGCATTGCAGATGGCCGATTGGCTGGCTGAACGAGGCATCACCTACATCGAGCAACCGTTGGCGAAAGGGCAGGAAGGAGAATTACCAGAACTCTATCGCCAGTCTCCCCTGCCGATTTTTGTGGATGAAAGCTGCTTTACCAGCTATGACGTTTTGCCGTTAGCCGATCGCGTCCACGGCATCAATATCAAACTGATGAAAACCGGCGGCCTCACCGAAGCCCTACGGCTCATTGATACCGCTCGGGCCTGCGGATTGAAAGTCATGTTTGGCTGCTACTCCGACAGTTCGTTACTGAACACTGCCCTGGCCCATCTGTCTCCCCTCGCGGACTATCTGGACTTGGACAGCCACCTGAACTTACTGGACGATCCCTTCCGGGGCGCCCGGTTCCAGAACGGCCGCCTTATTCCTACCCAGGATCCAGGCTTAGGAGTACGCTGGGTGGGCCAGGGCAACCAGGAAGCAGCAACTAGACTCGTCAACGCTTCCGGCTCCACCTATGATTGAGGTAGTGACGCCAAAGCAGGCCTATGCCAGTCTTAGCACCGAAATCTTATATAGAGTACCGAAATGAGGGTTATTGGGTAGAAGGAACGCGGATGTCCCTGGACTCAATTGTTTATGCTTTCCAAAAAGGGCTATCGCCAGAAAGTATTGTCCAGTCCTTCCCACTGCTAACCCTTGAACAGGTTTATGGTGCGATCGCGTTCTATCTTGCCAATCGTTCTGAGATCGATGCTTATTTAGCAGTCGAGGAACTAGCTTTCGACGCTATGTCTCAACCGCTAGAAGCTACTGATCCTGCTTTGTATAGCAAACTTATGGCAGCTAAGACAGCAAAGCAGTAAGACAGCAGGTTGGATCGTGACTGTTCGTTATCAAGCCGATGCTGATTTGAACCAGGCCATTGTCACAGGGGTTTTACGACGAGAACCGACGATTGACTTTCAAACCGCCTTTGCTGCTGGATTAGAAAGTGTTAAGGATCCAGAAGTATTAGCGATCGCGGCACAACAGGGACGCATTCTTGTCAGCCATGATCGCAAAACGATGCCATCCGAATTTGCTGCCTTTATCGCCAGCAATCAAAGTTCAGGCGTGATTATCGTTTCTAGAAAGTTGTCAATTGAAGCCGCTATCGAGGAATTGCTGTTGATTTGGGCAG
>CAZBTL010000449.1:0-1818 GCA_964494755.1 uncultured bacterium
ATTGAGCGTTGTTCTGATTGCTTACTAACAGCTAACCACTAATCCCTATTTTCGGATCAGATTTATTCAGTCAAGCTGATCGAGTCCAGTTTGGCGGGCGGGCCGATTGGCTGATGAAGGCCATTGGTAGAACTGCTGGGGGCAAAACTTAGGTCAGACATTGAGCAGGCGGGCCAGAGACGTGGGAGTTGGCAGGATAATCAGCAGTAACAGGCCTAGGGAAACCAGTCCCCAAAAATCTCGCTGGTTGTCCAACTCGGTGACATCATTGAGGGCGGGTTCATCGCTGGCAGAAATCACGAACAGGAAAATGGCCCACACAATCAGATAGGGTTGCACCAGGGAAAGGAGCAGCATTAACAGGCGGGCAATCTGACCGATCGCGGCGCCAGTTCGTTGGCCAAACATGGCATGGACAATGTGGCCGCCATCCAATTGGCCGACTGGCATTAGATTAAAGGCGGTCACCACGATTCCCAGACAGGCGGCAACGGCCACTGGGTGTAGATTGATGCCGGTTTCCGGGGTTAAGGCGTTCCCCAGAACTAGTTTGCTCAGCAGGGCCAGCAGCAGGGAAAAATTGGGATTTAGCGCCTGAAAGTTGAGGATCTCTGGCTTGGCTGGTAAGGGCACCACCTGGGAGTGGGCCAGCCCCCAGAGGAGCAAGGGCAGAGCTGCAATAAAACCGGCGATCGGTCCGGCAATACCCACATCAAACAAGGCCCGGCGATGGGGCATGGGCGATCGGATCTGAATAAAGGCGCCAAAGGTGCCAAAGGGAAAGATGGGTAAGGGCAAGACCGGAATGAAGTAAGGCAGGGTAGCCCGCATTTGATAGCGGCGGGCCGCCAGGTAATGGGCCAGTTCATGGGTGCCCAGAATGATAGCCAGGGCAAGGGCATAGGGCAGACCCTGAACAAAGGTGGCGGGAGACAACTGATTGAGTTCACCCTTGAGTTCCAGCCAGCCCAGAGTCATGGTCAGCAGGGTAAGCAGCAGCAGCACACCGGCCACTCCGGGCCGGGTCAGTCGTTCAGTTTGGGGTTTGGCCGCTGATCCAGGGGTGGCCACCGCTAGCTCAGAGCTAGTTGCCTGGCCCGCTTCTGCAGCAGCACTGCGGGATTGGGGGTTGGGTACCAGGACAAAGACGGGTTTGCCGTTGGGTGCTTCCTGGAAGACGACATAGAAGCGATCGCCAAATTTTTCTTCAATATTTTCCCGAATCGTCTGATAAGCCACTTCGGGTTTACTGCGCAACTGGCCCCGACAGATGATCGCTTGTGCCCGATATTCAATATTTTGCAAATAATAGACTGTCCAGGGAAAACAGGTCTGCAAACTGCTTTCTTCCGCTTTATTAATGGGGCGAAGACTGGCTGGATCGCTGACCGGCTGTTTGGTCGCATCAGGGGTCTCAGCACTCGGGGCAGCCGATGAATTAACCGGCGGCGGGGAGGAAATTCGGCCCCACTGAATCAAAAACCAATACAGGACCAGACAGGTAACAAAGGGAACGATCACCAGTGGCGAGGGCATGGGCCGATCATTGCCCACAATCAGGGCCCAGCCAGTCCAGATGAAGGCAGGGGTCATGGCCACCAGCCAGAGCAACCACCAGGGTGTCCGAGTGACGCCACTTACCCGATGCACAATAAAGTAGGTGATGGCTCCCAACAAAATCAGCAGAAATAATGCAGTCATGCCCTCGTCTCGGTCAATGCTGGAACCTGTCTGTCTGAATCAGGTTATCTTAACAGGAAGCAGTCTAGTGTTCTGTCAAACCCTAATTTTAAGGTGAACCCATTGGCTCGTAGTCGG
>CAZBTL010000450.1:0-1793 GCA_964494755.1 uncultured bacterium
TGTGAGAAGGATTTCCTGCGGAAACCTTTCACAATCCTGATCGGATCGCTATAGTGATCCAACCTCCAATAAATCAGTGGAATTAGCCGAGATAGCACGCCAAAATCCTGACCAAGTCTGATTTGCGGCCATTTGCCCGACATCCCTGCGCCAGAACCTGGGCTGCTGTCAGCGATGGGATGGCTCAGTCCCTACTTGTGGTTCTCGATAGCGCACTTGTCGTTGGGGAATGGCAATCTGAATTCCGATCTTTTGGAAGGCTTGATTGAGACGCAAACGAAACTCACGGGCTACATCATACTGCTGGCCCGGTTGGGTCTGGGTCCGCAATCGCAGCAGAATGCCATCCGGCTGGAACTGCTCGACACCCAGGATATCTGGTTCGTCGATCAGGTGCAGTCCCCATCGGGGGTCTGTCTGCAGGCTCTGAAACACCTCCTGCATCAGGGTCATGGCCTGTTTGACATCGGTAGCGTGGTCAACCAGTACGGTGAAATCGAGGCGGGACCAGTCTTTTGAGTAGTTGGCGATCGTGGTGATTTCGCCATTCCGTAAGGTGATCAGTGCTCCTGGCGAACTGCGGATCTGGGTCAGAAACAAACTCAGATCTTCAACAACACCCGTGTACTCTTTCACCGTTACCAGATCTCCGACGGTGTAGGCATCCCGTGCCATCAACATCCAGCCGGTCAGGGCATCCTTGATGGAAGATTGGAACACCAGGGAGGCTGCCACCCCCAGCACCCCAATTTGCGTTACCAGGCTTAAACCGGTCGCCAGCGACAGCAAACTATAGGACAGAAAGACCCCCACTACAATCAACAGGGTGGTGATGACGTCCTTCCAGGCCGTGGAGAGCGTAGGTAACCGTTGCTGTCTGCGTTCAATCTGAGCCAAAGGAATCGGATCTTCTGTGCCTACCCAGCGGGTCAAGACCCGATCGACCAGAATGCGGCTGCCAACAATGACAATGGCTATGGTGAGCCAGATCAGCAGCAGTCCCAGTGGTTGCCGAAACAGGAATACGCCCAGCGATCGCGTTTGAGGAAAGCGCTGCAGAATCCAGGCCATGCCAATCACTCCCACCCCAATCAACGAGAGGAACAGGATTTGTTTTTGCCAGGTTTTTTGCTCAATTCGGCGTTTTAGATCAAAGAGCTGCTGTTTTTGCTCAACCAGATCCGGGGACATGCCCGAATCTGGCTGACAGGCAGTCTGCCGTCGGCTCAGATCCTGTTGCTGCTCCCGAAACTGCCGCTGCAATTTCCGCCGAACTTGATCAATTCGTCGCCGCCAGCCAAACAGGAGTGCCATCAGCAAAGCTGTGATCCCCCCTATCACCAGTGCCGCTTTGAATTGAGACTGTTGAACAGTTGCTTGCCGTTCCTGCATGGCCCGGAGCAATCCCTGCTGGATGCGTTTGGCATATTCCTCCGCCACTTCATTTTCCGATAGGCCATAGATCTCAGCATCCAGCGCGGTAACGGTGACAATCGGTTGGGTCGCTTTACCATCAATCACCGCCTGAACCGCTGTCTGCTGATTCAGTTGAGTGGTGATGACCTGGAGTGCTTCTGGATGCGTGCCCTGGTCGAGCAAATATCGCAGTTGCGCTTTGAGTCGATTCTCAATGCGATTGCGCCGGATCTGGAGGGCTCCCCAGCCCCGTTGCTCTCCCTCCTCTTTCTTGCGCTCCGCCGCGATCGTAAACAGATCGTAGCCATCCAACTGAACCGGGGCATAGACAATATTCCCCACAGAGCCAAAGGACTTCCAGCCAAGTGAGTGATCCA
>CAZBTL010000451.1:0-1700 GCA_964494755.1 uncultured bacterium
CTAGGATCCCCCTTGCTTTAGCCGTGCCTTTGCCTGTTGCCATAGGTGCTCCAGTTCTTCCAGGCTGTAGTCGGTCAGGGGGCGATCGGCGAATTGTTCCATCTGCATAAGCCGCTGGATAAAGCGCTGATTGGTGCCCTGGAGAGCGGCAATCGGGTCCAGATCGTACCAGCGAGCCAGGTTAATGATGACAAACAACAGATCCCCCAATTCGGCCTGCTGGTGCTCCTTATCCTCCCCTGCCAGGGCTTCCTGAAACTCGCCCAATTCTTCTTGAAATTTATCCCAAACCCCTTCGATCGCCTCCCATTCAAACCCGACCGCAGCGGCTTTACGGGAGATTTTCATGCCTGCCATTAGGGGCGGCAGCGATCGGGCATAGCGGCTGAGTTTCTGGCTCAGGGGCTGAACTGCATCGGGATCTTCTCCTTTCTCCGTAGCTTTGATGCGCTCCCAATTGCGGTGGACTTCTTCCACTCCCTGGACCTGCACGTCACCAAACACATGGGGATGGCGGCGGATTAATTTCTCGCTAATGCCGTTTGCCACTTCAGTCAGACTAAAGGTTCCCTGCTCGCTAGCAATTTGAGCCTGCAGGACCACCTGCAGCAATAAATCACCCAGTTCTTCGCAGACGGCAGTTGAATCGCCATGCCGGATAGCATCCACCACTTCATGGGCTTCTTCAATCACATAGGGAGTAAGGCTTTCGGGAGTTTGGGCCAGGTCCCAAGGACACCCGCCATCGGGCGATCGCAGTTGGGCCACCACCGCTATCAGACGTTGCAGGGCCGTCAGCATGGCTGGGGACTGATCCACTTCCGGCAGATGGGACATCAGAGCTATCCTTTAAGGTTCATATTCCTTTACTTTAGTCGTTCATGGGTCGTTTGAAGGATGGCAGTTGGGGTTTCCGACAGGTGGGTGGGGGAGATGGGGCAGGTAGGGACGCTGGGGGAGAGGAAGATGAGGAGCGTGCAGGTTTACGCGGGCGCAGATGCTTCTTGTAGTAGGATTCGCACCCATCACTCAGGGCATGAACCATCGACCCCAGTTCCAGCCCAATGAACAGAGCCAGCCCTTCCTTACCATGCTGGTGCAGCGATCGCTCCAGGCTGGTCAGGTTATCCCTTACCAAAGCTTGGGCTAGGGGTTGCCAGTCTTCAATCTGGCCGGTGAGTTGATAGGCAATGGTGCTAATCAGAATCAGGCTGAGGCTGACAGCAGCCAGCCAGCCCAAGAGATAGGCGATTCGAATCACAGTACCAATCACTGGACCGTGGGACAACCAGGAGCGGTGTCGCATACATCGCCGGTAGGGCAACCAGATCCAGCGCAATGGCCCCCAACGGCGATATTGACAGGAATGAATGTCCAGATCAGGTCCTAAAACCAGCCCGCCGAGCAAGTAGCCACCCGATACCAGCAAAGCCAGAGTGCCATCCTGGGTGTGCTCAAAGGTGAAGCCGGCAATCAGGGGCAGGCTCCAGAGGGTGATTCTGTCATGGGTTCGACCAGAAGGCATGGCCAGGGGCGATCGCAAACAGATGTTCTATGCATCGTAACAGGTGCACCCTGGTCTGATACAATAAAAACTTGTGTGATAAACCCACTTTTGGGCGGTTAGCTCAGCGGTAGAGCGCCTGCCTTACAAGCAGGATGCCACAGGTTCAAATCCTGTACTGCCCATTTTTTCATTT
>CAZBTL010000452.1:0-1684 GCA_964494755.1 uncultured bacterium
TGATGTTGAGATTGAGAACTGAATCCCAGTGACCTAACTGCCTTAGGGGTTAGCCGATAGGGGATCAGGCTGCCTGGGTTGCACCATGACTTGGGCAAGGAGATAACTCCCCAAACCAAAGAAAAGCAATAGGAAAAGCATGGCCAGCCGTTGATTCCCCGTTACCGAACTGATGAAACCAAAAGTGAGGGGACCCGCGATCGCCGATACTCTGCCGACCAGATTATTGAAACCAAACATCTCGGTAGCCCGTGAAGCCGGAATCAGGGTGGCAAACAGGCTCCGACAGAGCGATTGGGTCGAACCAGCAACCACCCCCAGCAAACAGGCAATCAGAATAGGAGTTACCGGATGGCTGCTGAACGCCATCAACCCAATCATGCCAACCCAAATACCCAGAGTGACCTGAATCAAAGACTTAGCCGAATAAATAGCACTCAGGAAACCAAACACAATCGTGGCAGGCACAGCCATCAGATTAAACAGCAGGGTCAGTTGCAAAATCTGAAAGAGACTGTAACCAAATTGAGTGCTGATAAAAATACTGACAAAGCTAAGCACTGTCACAACAGCATCGGAGATCAGGTAGTAGCTCAACAGGAATTTAAACACCTCTCGCTGCTGTTTCCAGTTACGAAATGTGCGCCACACCTGTTGATAAGCCTGACGGATCAACTGACCAGGAGTGACCGACATCTGAGTATTGCCAGGCTCTAACTGACGGGGCAGCCAAACCAGTGCCGGCAGTGCCACAACGAAATAGAAACTACTCACCAGGAGAAAGGTGAGACGCAGGATGGGCAGGTTTTCGGCTGCCAGGCCGCCGCGAGTCAAGGGCAAGGACAGAAAAAAACAAGCCAGGCCGCCCAAATAGCCCAAACCCCAGCCCAACCCGGACAGCCGCCCGACCAGCCGAGTCGGCACCAGACCAGGAAGATAGGCATCATACAAGCCCGCAGCAAGATTGTAGCCTGTGTGGGCCAGCCAAAACATCAAACCACCCCAAACCAATTGCCCAGGTTGCACCCAATAGAGACCAGCCGTTGCGGCACAACACAGCAGGGTCGTCAGGATAAACAAGCGGTGGCGGACGGCTCCCAGATCGGCGATCGCACCCAGCAGGGGCGAAAGCAACCCGGTCGCCAGCAGCGCGAACGAAACCAGCAAGGCCCAATGGGCATCACAGGCAGGAGTGCCGCCACAAACGGCCTGGCGGTAATACACCGCGAAGATCACCCCTGGAATCAGCAGGGCATAGCTGGAACTGGCAACATCGTACAGAATCCAGGCCAGAAGGGGTTTCTTGAGCCAGGGCGATTGGGCTATCTGTCGCAGTAGGGCGGATTGGACGGAAGCAGGCATCAGGAAGGACCACCGACTTGAAAAGACGTGAACATCAAACCAGTGAGCCAAAAATTTTTTGGAAGTATGAATAAGCGTACAGTCTGGCAATTGCGTTCTGCAAGCAGATCCTGAACTGGCCAGGGCCAATCCGCTTGGTTCACCGGAATAAGGTGGGGGACTGAATAAGGGAAATTAATAGCAAAACTCTAGGTATTGAAACCTTAGAAAAAAGCGTCAAGCCTTGCTGATCGATGCTTGAACGGAGAAGCATCGGTTGGCTTTGACTTCAAGTGGATATAAGGCGAAATTACTCGAATTGCGATCAAAGTAACTCTGAACC
>CAZBTL010000453.1:0-1659 GCA_964494755.1 uncultured bacterium
AAATTCCCTCCTTCGTTGTGACAGGAAGGATGTGTGGCGGAAAACCCAGTCCATCTGACTCAGCTACCTCACATCGTAGCCGAAGAGATTGGGGTTAACTTCGTCCAGTTGCAGGTCCGCCAGGCCATATTCTGCCCAGCGCCGGGTGACTTGCTCGGCAATGGTGGGATCGGGCTTCAGTTCATCGTTCCAGGGGCGATCGCTCTCCGGATAAATCTTGGTGGTGGCATCAATGCCCATGCGACTGCCTAAACCGGGTCTTTCGGTAGCAAAATCCAAATGGTCAAAGGGGTTGTCCGGCAGAATAAACACATCTCTGGCCGGGTCCACCTTCGAGGTAATAGCCCAGACTACCTGCCGGGGGTCGCGGATGTTGATCTCTCGATCCACCACAATGACAAACTTGGTATAGGTAAACTGCGGCAGAGCGCTCCAGAAGGCAAGAGCGGCGCGGCGAGCCTGTCCTGGATAGGTTTTGTCAATGGAAATCACGGCTGCTTTGTAGCTCAGAGCCTCCATGGGCAGGAAAAAATCCACAATTTCCGGCACCTGTTGGCGCAGGATAGGGGTGTAAATGCGGTTGAGGGCGATCGCCATCATGGCATCTTCCTTGGGTGGCCGACCACTGAAGGTCGTCAGGTAAATGGGCTCACGGCGGTGGGTCATGCAATGAAAACGAATCAGGGGAGCCTCTGGATTAACGCCACCGTAGTAGCCCATGTGGTCCCCCGCTGGACCATCCACCCCCACTTCACCGGGGGTAATGGTTCCCTCCAGGACCATTTCGGAGCCGGCTGGCACTTCCAGATCCAGCGTCTTGCATTTGGCCAGATGCACACCCGAACCGCTATAGAGTCCAGCAAACAGCCACTCCGACAGATCAATCGGCAGGGGAGTGGCGGCAGCCATAATCAGCAAGGGATCAACTCCCAGGGCGATCGCCACCTCCAGCTTTTGACCCCGTTCTGCCGCCTTCCGCAGATGGCGAGTGGCCCCCCGCACTGACAACCACTGAACCGTCATCGTGTTGCAGGACTGTACCTGCAACCGATAGACCCCTACATTAGGAATCTTCGTCTCGCAGTCCTTGGTAATCATCAACCCTAGGGTAATCACCTTGCCTGCATCGCCAGGATAAACCTTCAACAGGGGCAACTGTTCCAGATCCACCGCCTCATCTTTCAGGACAACTTGCTGACAAGCTGGGAACAGGTCCCGGTCTGGTTTTGCTTTGATCACATCGAAGAGCACCTTCCCCAGGTCGATCGCCTGGGAGAGTTTTTTCGGCGGGCGGGGTTGATAAAGCAAGGCCAGCTTCTTGCCCAGATCCTCTAGTTGTTCAGGCCGATCCATGTTCATGGCCCAGCAGACTCGCTCCACCGTTCCCATCAGGTTAACTGCTACCGGCATTGAGGACCCCTTGACCTGCTCAAACAGGAGGGCAGGACCGCCAGCCTGTAACAGCCGGTTGGCAATCTCAGCAATTTCCAGATCTGGATCAACCAGGGCTCGGATGCGTCGCAGTTGACCCCGTTGTTCCAAAAGCTGGATAAAGTCGCGCAGATCTCTAGCCATAGGGAGCAGCCCCGTATATGTAAAGGGATGTAAAGTATCTCTCTTCATTATGGAATGAGATGGACTTTCGTGAACTGAGCCTAG
>CAZBTL010000454.1:0-1648 GCA_964494755.1 uncultured bacterium
CTAGTCCCCTATTTGACCCGAATTTTTTCGTAAACGGCCAGATATTCCTCACCGGGGTTATTCCAGGAATAGTCGCATTGCATGCCCTGAATGGCCAGTTGCCGAAACTCATCCGGTTTCTCTCGCCACAGGTAAATAGCCCGGTTCATGGCTGACTCTAGCGCGTAATTATCGGTCTGGAAGAAAACAAAGCCATTCCGCTCTTCCGGCTCATGGAACTGATCATAGTCTCGGTCAAAGACGGTATTGACGAGACCGCCGACCCCTCGCACAATCGGAACTGTGCCGTATTTCAAGCTGATCATCTGGGTCAGACCGCAGGGCTCGAAGTTGCTAGGCACCACAATCATGTCCGCCCCAGCATAGATCAGGTGGGAGAGTTCTTCATTGAAACCCAATTCCAAATGCACATCTGGATTGTTGTTCAGGTGCAGCTTTTCATGCCAGAACCAGGAATTGATGCCCGGTTCGGTGGCAGCGCCCAACAGGACGAATTGGGCTCCCTGACTCAGGGCATAGTAGATGGCATGGTGCACCAAGTGAACCCCTTTCTGGTCATCCAGGCGGCCAATGTAGCAGATTAGTGGTTTTGCTGGATCATCCTTCAACAGCAAACGCTCCCGCAGAGCCTTCTTGTTCTTGGCTTTTGTCTCGAAGTCTTCCGTAGTGTAGGGATGGGGAATGTAGCGATCGACCTCGGGGTTCCAGATGTTGTAATCAATCCCGTTCAGGATGCCACTGAATTTATGTTGGTTGTTATGCAGGGTGTGACCCAGACCATAACCCAGGTCGCCGTGATGGGCTTCCCAGGCATGGTGCGGTGACACGGTGGTGACATGGTTGGAGTAAACAATGCCCCCCTTCATGAAGTTGATGGCAAAGGGATTGAAGTTGTCCCGTAGGCGATCGTAGCTGAAGTAGTAAGGCTCGTTATTCAGACCAGTGGCCCAGAGAACATCGGCGCCAGCGATTCCCTGGTGTTTGAAATTGTGGATGGTATAACACACTCGCTGGTTCCACATGCCGTGCCATTTATAGATTTCAAACAGCATGACGGGCACCAGACCAGTTTGCCAGTCGTGGCAGTGGATGACATCGGGCCGCTTGTTGCTTTGCTGCAAAAACTCCAGGGCTGCTTTGCTAAAGAAGGCAAACCGCATGTGATCATCTAGAGCGCCGTAGTAATGGCCGCGGTTAAAGAAGTTATCGCCAGAGTGGGGTTGAATAAAGAAGCAGAGACGCCCATGCACCCATCCACAAAATACCGAGCAGTGGACCGACCCCCCGTACCAGGGCACCCACAGGTCGCGATAGGCATCGTGCAGCCCCCAAATATGGTCGTACCGCATGCAGTCGTACATCGGCAGAATCAGCTCGACGGTGTGCCCTCGTAGTTCCAATTCCCGGCTGAGTCCATACACCACATCTCCCAGTCCTCCAGCCTTAACGACAGGAGCGCACTCGGAGGCAATCTGCACAATGTACATAAGCTTTTCTGGATTCTTCGTTACTAAGCTGATTTACCTAATCAGCCTGAATTATCGTATCTGAACGTACATTTGTAAAGTCTTGTAAAAATTACTGCGGAAGCAGGCCAGAGAGAAAGTTTCTGGCTAGCAGGGATGCAGACCGCGATCGCGCCCATCGA
>CAZBTL010000455.1:0-1627 GCA_964494755.1 uncultured bacterium
GCTTTAGCGCTGAAGCGCTGACTACAAACCCTAATTTCTAGAGTTGACGCTGCATTAGCTTGTACGAGAAGAGAAAGCAATATAGGGTATAACCCTATCACCATAAAAGAATATTTAATTTTGGTTGGTAGTTAGACTATCAGTATTTGGCATCCTGGAATTCCGTAGATGATTGCCTGGTTGGAATTCATCAAAAAAATAAATTGACGGCTGGAGTGTAAAGGAACGACCTGAACCTTTTCCTAAGCAACTTCCGGCTGCCTGTAGCCAGCCCAACTGGATGGCATCAGGGTCTGGCTGGGGATTTTACGGATCCGCTAGGCTGACAACTGGCCGGGATTGAATAAAGTCGAGCAAGATGGTTTGGTGCACGGGCCCCAAAGGTCTGACCTGGTCCGCCTGGCGGGAGTAGCGATCGCCCCGCTGAATATCCGCCACCGTCAGCAGTTCCATATCCCAACCCTCCTGCAAGCGTAGCTCCGCCAAACCGACATCCAGAACACCGTAGTAAACCTGTCGGATCACCCGCTCATCGGCGTAACAGCCAAATGGCAACAGACTGGCCGGGACATAGGCAATTTCCTCCAGCAGTTCCCGCCGAATGGCCTGATCAGCCGTTTCACCCGGTTCCAGGTGTCCACCAAACAGCCCCCAATAGCCAGGATAAAGAATGCCAGGAATGTTATCCCGCAGTTGCAGCAAAAACTGCTCGTGCCGCTGCAGAATGGCGATTGCAACCTCAGGGCGGGAATCGGTGTTCATTAGCACAGGGTAAAAACAATGGGCAGGTGGGATACCGATTGAACCAGGAAAGGAGGGAAAAAGGCAAGCTGTACAGGCATCGATCTGCCCATCATCGCACTCAACCTTCTGCCTCCATAGCAATCCTAAATGATTGATGGATGGTGAAAGGGCTTTGTGAGAAGGATTTCCTGCGGAAACCTTTCATAATCCTGATCGGATCGCTATACCTCTTGCCTGCTTGAATCCCTGCATTCCCCATGTCTGCTTTGCTCTATTCCCGGCCCCAGGCTGGCCTCCAACTGTTTACTGTTGCTCAATGAAGATGGATGCGGCCCCCAGGTGGGCAGGAATCGCTTCCTGCCGGACAATGCCCCGAATCAGAACCTCCGTCCCCGTTTTGGGCACTTGATTCCGGGATAGAACCCAAATGCGGCCGGTGGCATCCTGCAGCTCATACACCGTTCCCTGCAACAGCGGCACAGTCCGTCCAATGCTGCCCCGCAGATAAATCACCTGATCCGATTGCGGTTGACGGGCAATGGTCTCAATCGGTACGGTTTGTTTTAGCGCCTCCGAATCAAACTGGAATCCGCTAGCGGCAGGATTTTCTGTCGATGGATGACAGCTTGTGACCGCTAGCAGCAACACCCCCATCACCAGGGAGTGAAGCCATAGCCCTGGCCAACCGGGCAGAACTGGATGGGTCTGAGGCTGCATAACCATCTGAACCAGCTAGAGAAAGGCGAATCATTCTGGAAGTCAGCAAGGTCGCGACAAGGAGGGTATAATTTGGAACCGCACTGGTTGATGTCCAACCCTTATCTTTTGCTGCTTGATTGATCTTAAGGGAATTTAAACGGCTGAATCGTGCGCCCTAGCCTAG
>CAZBTL010000456.1:0-1553 GCA_964494755.1 uncultured bacterium
ACCTTGCGGTTCAGCCGGTGGGAAACTTGACGAACCACCTGGGCCAGTAAGCGATCGCCCGTACTTTGCACCAAAGAACTGGGCAGACGGTGAATAAAGCGGGGAAAGTTGATCAGAACCGTCAAATCCAGTTGCCACTGGATGCGGGTAATCGTTTTAATCTCTGGGTGCGATCGCAACTGTCGGGCCAACCGTTCATCGGGTTCGACTTCCACCAGTTCCATCGCCGCCCGAAAATCCACATCATAAGCTTGCGGCTCATAATTCGGCACTGGAATGGTTTCGATGCGGTAAACTCCCCGTTCAGGTGGCAGCATATTCAAGCCAATTTTGGGTTCCACATCGTAGCCAAAAGCGCCAAACCGCCCAATGGTTAAAGCATAGCCGTACTTTCCCAGGGGATCTGCTTTCATTGGATGGGCACACCGGCAAAACCAGGCTGCATGGTCATCAAAATATTGAGCCACTGTGCCAGCATCGGCTAATAGCTCCATGTAATCCACATACTGGGTATAGAACCGACTGGGCTCAGTTACACTCCGACCTGAGTCTTCGGATAGAGGTTGGGGCATTGCTGGAAACATCGACGCATCATAGGCAAGACTGTCAGCGACCTCAGTACCTGGGAGATGGGAAGCGTGTAACTGCATAACAAAGTTCCAATATCCTATTTGACTATCAGCATTCCCTGTAGCAGATGCACCTGGCTCATAGTTTTCACTGAATCTTTTGCAGCTCGAACCAATTAGCCCCCAGTCAGATACGGAGATTTGCTGTAATATTTATTAACATAACATTTGATCAAGTATTACAACTCCTTGGATAGGCTTCTGTCATGAAAGCATTGGTTGTTGGTGCAACTGGAGAAACCGGTCGGCGCATCGTGCAAGAACTGGTTAAGCGTGGTATTCCGGTGCGGGCAATGGTCCGAGATTTGCAGGCTGCCCGTGCCATTTTGCCTCCTGAAGCTGACTTGGTGACTGGCGATGTGCTGCAACCCGCCAGTTTGGAAAATGCGTTGTCGGACTGTACGGTGTTGCTCTGCGCCACTGGGGCTCGACCGGGGTTTGATCCCTTTGCACCGTATCAGGTGGATTTTGAGGGAACCAAGAATCTGGTGAATGTGGCAAAGGCCAAGGGGATTGAGCATTTTGTGCTGGTTTCCTCCCTGTGTGTTTCTCAGTTTTTCCATCCGTTAAATCTGTTTTTCCTGATTTTGGTCTGGAAGAAACAGGCCGAGGAATATTTGCAACGAAGTGGTCTGACCTATACGATTGTCCGTCCGGGTGGGTTGCTGAATGAAGACAACTCGGATGTGCTTGTGATGTCGGCTGCCGATACCTTATTTGAGGGCCGGATTCCCCGCACCAAAGTGGCGCAGGTGTGTGTCGAATCTCTGTTTCAACCAGCGGCTCGCAATAAAGTGGTTGAAATCATTGCTAAACCAGACGTTCCTGCCAAGAGCTTTGAAGACCTGTTTGCAGGGGTGCCGGCTTAATACCAATTCTCTTGAATGATGAGCATTATCTGACCCCTCCCAACCTCCCCTTGGT
>CAZBTL010000457.1:0-1544 GCA_964494755.1 uncultured bacterium
TTTGTGACCGTACCTCAATTGATTCCCAACTGGATTGACCATCAAGAGCAACCTGCTTTGGCAGGAGAAACTTTTGCCAAGCTAAATCCAGCCAATGGCAAAGTTCTATGTCAGGTAGCCCGATCGCGGGTAGCGGATGTGCAGCAAGCTGTGGCATCGGCGCTCAAGGCCCAACCAGCCTGGGCGGATACGCCACCGGTGCAGCGGGGCCTGCTGTTGCACGAATTGGTGCTGGGTATGAAAGCTCGCCAGAAAGAGATCGCTGAAATTGTGGCGGCTGAAACGGGGAAATCGTTGAAGGATGCGACTGGCGAAGTAGGGGGCGCGATCGCCCTAGGGCTGTTCTATGCCAGCGAAGGACAGCGTCTCTATGGCAGAACCACCACTAGTGGCACCGCCTATAAGTATGCGATGACCGTGCGCTGTCCCCTGGGGGTAGCGGGATTGATCATTGCCGCCAATACCCCGATCGCCAATGTGGCCTGGAAGATTTTTCCGGCTTTGATTTGTGGCAATACGGCGGTGCTGAAAGCAGCAGAAGATACGCCCGCTACCGCCTGGATTGTGGGTCAAATTGCGAAGGAAGTGGGCCTGCCAGCGGGCGTTTTGAATATTGTCCAGGGCTACGGTGAAGAGGCGGGGGCTCCGTTGGTGGCCCATCCAGATGTGGCAGTGGTCAGCTTTACTGGCTCCACCGAGGTGGGTCGGATTATCCAACGGGTGGCAGGTGAACGGTTTGCCCGGGTTTCCCTGGAACTGGGGGGCAAGAATCCCCTGGTGGTTTGTGATGATGCCGATCTGGACAATGCGGTGAAGTGGACTCTGCTGTCCGCCTTTAGTAATGCCGGTCAGCGTTGTGCTGCCGCCAGCCGCATTCTGGTGTTTGATTCTGTGTACGAGGACTTTCGCGATCGCCTGGTGGTCCGTACCCAACAACTCAAAGTGGGGCCCTCCGATGCCGATGACTTTGGTCCAGTGATCAACGAAAGCCAACTCAATAACATGGTGGCGGCGGTGAAGCAGGCAGTTCAGGCAGGCGCCACCCTTCTGACTGGCGGCGATCGCCTCCAGGATCCAGACCATGCGGCTGGATTTTACATGGCTCCGACCCTATTAGAGAACGTCGATCCCCAGGCTGAGTTTTCCAAGTGTGAGTTGTTTGGTCCCATCGCCAGCCTCTACCGGGTCAAGGACTTTGAGGAAGCCCTGGCCTTGGCCAATGATTCACCCTACGGTCTGACGGCTTGTATCCATACCCGCAACCTGCACCGGGCTGTGCGGTTTTGCGACAAAGTGCAGGCCGGTGTGGCGGTGGTTAATGCGGGCACCTACGGCAGCGAACCCCACATGCCCTTTGGCGGATTTAAGCAGTCGGGAAATGGCACCCGTGAACCGGGAACCGAGGCATTGGATGTCTATTCTGAGTTGAAGGATCTTTACATCAACATTGACCCAACCCAACTTTGAGAAATTGGGTAAAGTCGGTGGGTTTCATGTGAACCTGTTCTAGTACCAGTTCCCGTTAGAAGATGCACATCTTGCCC